>CAMKJS010000134.1 GCA_946413245.1 uncultured Clostridia bacterium | reverse complement strand
TCCGGATCGTACACCGGGATGCCGGACGCCTCAGCCTCTCCGTCTTCCGGAGCGAACCAGTCCCTGTATTCCTCCTTCTGTGAATCCGGCACGATATACAGGTCCGCCGTCCGAATGGCTTCCGACCCGAACATGGCATATCCGAAGGGATGCACCTTGACCATGCGCACGGCCCCGTCCAGCTCCCGCTCCAGCCGCTCCGCCAGTTCCGGCGCGTTCCGCACCTCACACCAGACGTAAACCGTGATCTTATGCGCCGGATCCGTGTCCGTGATCCGGGTGAAAACAAACCCGGTCAGCATCACCGCGACCATGGCCCAGATCACCGCGGCCGGAAACAGCCTGGACAGCGCCCGGAACACGGCCTTCCCCCGGGATGGCCGCCGCCTCGGCGCCGCGTCCGGCCCCGGCGTCAGCACCTCGATGCCGGTGATAAACTTGCGCAGCGTCTGCACCCGTACCCGGGAGCCGTCCGCCGGGGCTTTTTCCAGCAGGCTTTCCGCCAGATTCAGGGACAGCGTATCTTCTCCGGTATCGAGAGACACCTTATAAATCCGCACGCTTTTCGGAATCCGGAAGCTGCCTTCCCGCAGCGTGAAAACCCCTTCATAAACCGAGGGTTCCCCGGCAGCTTTCAGCCCTGTCCTGTGCTGCTCCTCCGCCCGGGCCGGCTCCAGGGCAAACATCCACCAGGCGATCGCCGCCCAGCCCAGCAGTACCGCGGTTCCCCCCGCAGCGTACAGCATGATCCTTGCATTCCCCGTGCGGACCAGCAGGCAGAGAACAGTAAATAATCCCAGGGCAAAGATAATCAGGCCCCCGAAAACCCTTGTCCGGCGCCGGGCTTTCTCCGTGCTTTCCCGTACCCCGGCTTCCGTCAGAAATGTTTCCATGTGTACTTTCATTCCTTTCACAGGCGGCCACAAGGCGCTCAGTTTCAACTGCTGACAATTTGTAAGCAGTTCATCTGCATCTTCTTCTTTTATCCCATCGTTATCTCCCAAACTTGTGTTCGCCCTTTGATTTGTGCACCAGAGGCACTTCAAAGTGAAACCATCGTTGGCATGTACTGTAGTTTACCATACCGAAAGCGGATTTTCCACAATTCTCAAAGAGAAAAACCCACCCTGCAGACTGGCTGAAGCAGGACGTACTTCATCGCTTACATGTTGCATTTTTATACTGGCCGCAATTTACCGGTTCAGGAAAGACTATGAATTTCCCATGCTTCAGCGGAATGCTCAGCCACAGATGTATTTACTGTTTTCATGAAGATATGCTATTATTGAAGCCTGAAACCAAGAACGGCTTCACCAAAGGCTTTTCGGTTTCCTTCTCAGCACTCTGATTTCACGCAGGGAACAGAACAGCCGGAACCGTCGTTTTATTGTTAAACACAATGAAGGGAGACATGAACATGAAAAAGTATGGTTGGCTGACGATTCTCACAGCACTGATTCTGGCGCTTGGATGCCTGGGGACTGTTTACGCGGAAATTATACCGCCCTATGGCCCGGGACAGCAAATCGGTTATCCGGCCGTGGTGCTGTGCGAAGAACTCACATTGCGGGAGAAGCCCAGTTCTTCTTCCAAAGCGATTCAAACCCTGAATTACGGGGATCAGCCGATCGTGGTAGGTGCAGATACATCAGAAGGGGCACAGAAAGAGAACGGATTTGTTTATTGTACGCTCGGCGATTCCGAAGACTCGCCCTGCGGCTGGATCAACGCAGACTACATCGTCATCAACCCGGCCTGGTATGTGACTGAAAAGGAAACGGCGGTATACGCCTGGAATGATACCGCAGCGCCGAAGGTTGCCCTCCTTGGCAAAGGCATCCGGCTTCCCATTTTGAAAGAAGAGGGCGACTGGTACGTCATCAGCCTGCGCGGCGCGGTTGGATGGATTCATAAGTGATGCAGCAGACGCGGGAACTGTTCTGATTTCAAGTCTTCAGCACAGAACGAAGAACTACCGCTGTCCGCTCCGCCACAGCCTCAATGCCTGTGTCATTCAGATGGATATGATCTTCCCCGATCATCTGCTCCTTCTTTTCAGCGACCACATAATAAAGATCGTTTACTATAGCGTTTTCTTCCGCCGCAACCTTTCTCAGAACGTCATTGTACTGCCGGATATCCCCATGATCCCCATGCAGGGTCGGCGTCGTCGTGGCGATCACGATTTTGAGATCCGGTTTCCGGGTTATTTTCCGTAACACCCTGCAAATCCTGTGACAGGTCTCTTCATACAGATCCAGCGGATAAAAATGCCGGCCTTCCTGGTAGTCGTCGCCCATATCCCATAAACCGCAGTTCCATTGCACCAGATCGGGCGATGGCAACTGCGGAAGCCAAAAGCGCAGGGAATTCAGCGTGTAACCGCTCCAGCGTCCATTCTCTTCAGGACCACTGACCTCAGCGATATCCGCCAGTTTCTTTGCCACCACAGGCTGGTATTGCATTCTCACAGAATCTCCGAGTAAAATAATCTGATTCATTTTAAAGCCTCCGAAATCATTCTGATTTGCTTCCGAAGCGGTGGCAACAACGGTGGTATCAATATTCATGGGATCATCCTCTTTCCGCGAACAGCATATACCGATAACCGCCTTTCGCGTCAGACGGAGCGGGCTGCGCTCACCACCCAGCGCAGGCGTTCGTGATCGATATTGGAATTGACCGTACAGTCCGCGCCAAGGATCAGGCCGCGCTTGCCGAAGGTCAGAATCGTGTCCCGGGTGAAGGCTTTGACTTCTTCTTCCGTACCCCGATGCAGCAGCCCCTCATGGGTCTCTCCTTCATGATGCAGGCTCTCGAACCCACCCAGGCAGCAGCGGTCACCAAAGAAAATACGCCCTTCCGGCAGCGGCAGCTTCTCCACATAAACCGCCCAGTTCACACATTTCACCGGATAATCCTGCCACAGGGACAGCCGGTTCCTCGTGCCGGCCCAGCCGCAGCAGTGCATGATGTTGTAATCGCTGTAACGGTTCGCCCGCTCCAGCACGTACAAATCGCCCGGACGGATCGTGGAGCGGTATTCCTCTGCCGTCATGCGGTCCGGCTCGCCGCCCTGCACGCAG
>CAMKJS010000133.1 GCA_946413245.1 uncultured Clostridia bacterium | reverse complement strand
TCTTCTGCCACAACAATCCCTGGATCATCGCGGCGGAAACCGTGGTGGGCCACGGAGACCGGGCCTTCGATCTGTACAGCCGGATCGCGCCGGCCTGGCGGGAGGAAATCTCGGATCTCCACAAGATGGAGCCCTATGTGTACAGCCAGATGATCGCCGGCAAGGATGCCGCGCACTTCGGCCAGGCTAAGAACAGCTGGCTGACGGGAACCGCGGCCTGGAACTTCTACGTCATCAGCAATTACATTCTGGGCATCAAGCCGGACTGGGACGGCCTGAAGATCGATCCGTGCATCCCGCATACCTGGGACGGATATCAGGTGAGCCGCCGCTTCCGGAACGCGGTGTACGACATCGCGGTCAAAAACCCGGATCACGTCTGCCGCGGCGTAAAGAAAGTGACCGTGGACGGAAAAGAGATCTCCGGCAATGTGCTGCCGGCCTTCGGAGACGGGAAGGAACACAAGGTGGAAGTCGTGCTGGGATAAGCGCATCAGGGCTATACGGACAGCGGAAGTGCAGGATTGTACTTCCGCTGTATTTTTCTTGTGAAAAATGGTAAAAAGTTTTCCAAAAACGAAAAAGAAAAGAAGGAATCCGGAAAAAGGCGTCGAAATATATAATCAGAAAGACAACGGAGGGATGTGGTGCCGATGGCACACATGGATTCACGGGCGATCCGGGAGTGACCGGGTTCTCCGTGAGGTTTGTTCCATAACCGGAATTTGAAAGGAGTCCAGAGACGATATGAGACTGACGATTCAAGCGCGCAACATGTCCGTGACGCCCGCGATTACCAAGCGGATCGAGAGAAAAACGGAAACCATGGGGCGTTATCTGTGGCCGGAAACGGAAATGCAGATCAAGATGCGGAAGGAGAAGAACGATCTCCGCGTGGTGGAAATTACGGTCCCGATGGGGAAGAACGTAATCCTCCGCAGCGAAGCTTCCGCGGACGACAACCTCTTCCTGGCGATTGACCAGGCGCTGGCGAAAATGGAGCGCCAGATCCGGAAACACAGAACCAAGCTGGGGAAGAATCTGAGAGAAGAAATCCCGGATGTACCGGAATATATCGAGGCTGATCAGGAGACCGAAGAAACCGAACGGAAGGTGGTTAAGCGGAAGACCTACCCGGTACGGCCCATGAGCGTGGAGGATGCCATCATCGAGATGGATCTGCTCGGGCATAACTTCTTCGTTTTCGTGAATATAGATACGGAGCGGACCAACGTGCTCTACCTGAGAAAGGACGGGGACCTGGGTCTGCTGGAGCCCGAAGCATAAGCGATAGTAACGTTCGGAAAGGAAAATCAGACAGCGGCACGAGAAACTGCACCCTGAAGCGTTGTCCCAGAGAGGAACGCACAAATAACAGCATTTCGCTGACGCAGAAACTGCCGACGAAGAAAATCTGAGATCCGAACGACAACTGACCCCGGGGCCGCGGTGCGGCCCCACTTTTTATTTTGCCCGAAACAGGCGCTTTTTCCCCGCGAACGCTCCGGAACCCTTGAATAAAAAGGGCCTGTCTGCTATAATCCCCCTGTTGTGCCCTGCTGAAAACCCGACGCGGTTTTCAGAGGGAAGAAGGACGGGGTGAGAGCGATGCGCTGCAGCTGCAGGGAATGCGGGACCTACATGATTCAGGCGGAAAGCGGCCGCCTGGGCTGCGTCTGTCCGGACTGCGGAACCCGGTGCAATGACTGCCTCGGCACGGATACGGTGGTCAGCAGGGATCGGCTGCGGACGCTGGCATTTGATCCGCGGTTTTCCCCGGAGAACCTGGAAAGGAATTTCCTGGACGGGGAGGAGGAATTCCCGGAAGACAGCCGGGAGCGGAGCGAGGGAGGATACCGGGAATGAAGTGGCTTCTGGACGTGCTGCGGGGCGTGGTGATCGGGCTGGCCAATGTCATCCCGGGGGTTTCCGGCGGCACGATGATGGTCTCCATGGGGATTTACGATAAGCTGATTTACAGCATCAATAACCTGTTCCGGAAGTTTGCGGAATGCATCCGGGTGGTCCTTCCGTACCTCATCGGCCTGCTGGCGGGCATCATCCTCGGATCCGTGGTGCTGAACGTGGCTTTTGAAAACTATCCTCTGCCTACCAACACGCTTTTTATCGGGCTGATTCTGGGCAGCCTGCCGATTATCATGAAACAGATCAGAGGGGCCCGGATCAACGCCGCCTGCGTTCTGATCTTTCTCCTTTTCGCCGCGGTTGTCATCGTTCCGAAGGCGATTGCCAACGGTACGCTGGTGGGAGAGAACGTCAACGGCGGAAGCCGGGCGCTGCCCGTGGACGTGCTGCATATCATCCTCTATATCGCGCTGGGCTGCATGGCTTCCGCCTCCATGGTGATTCCGGGCATTTCCGGCTCGATGATGCTGAAGATCTTCGGATACTACGAGCCGATTGTGACACAGACGCTGGGCGGAACGTTCAAAGACGCGATCCCCTCCGGAAACTGGGCTCTCGTCGGGCACAACCTGGGCATCCTGCTGCCGTATGTCATCGGCCTGGTGATCGGGATTTTCGGCGTCGCGAAGCTGATCGAGTTCCTGCTGAAAAAATGGAAGGTGTATACCTACTGCGGGATTCTCGGCATGGTAGCCGCCTCGCCGGCGGTGATCCTGATGGACGCCTCTGTCTATGCCGGTTTCAATGCCGCGGTCTGCGCCGCCGCCGTCGTTACCCTGGCGGTCGGGATCGTGATCGCCCTGAAGCTGGGCGATGATCCCGGGAAACCCGCGGCGGAGGGGGCCGCACTGTAAAAAATGAAGGACAATCCAATGGAAGTGGAGGAAACGGATTTATGAAATGGTTTCTGGACGTGCTCCGCGGTATGGTGATCGGCCTGGCCAACGTGATCCCCGGCGTATCCGGCGGCGCCATGATGGTCGCTATGGGCATCTACGACAAGATCATTTGGTCGATCAACAACCTGCTGAAGTCGTTTAAAAAGTGCTTCGTGACGCTGCTGCCCTACGGGGTCGGCATGGTGATCGCCATCCTGCTGGGCGCCATCGGACTGAAGGTGGCCTTCGCCCGGTTCCCGCTGCCGACCAACGTGCTGTTCATCGGGCTGATTCTCGGCTCCCTGCCCTTTATCTTCAAGCAGCTGAAGGGCGAGCAGATCGGCTGGCAGGGTGTGCTTGCCTTCATTCTGGCCTTTGCCATCGTCATCGGGCTGAGAATCATGGACTCCAGCAATCCCACGGATGTGGAGCTGAATGCCGGGGAGGTCGTCAAGCTCTTCCTGCTGGGCGTCATCTCCTCCGCAACCATGGTCGGAATCTCCGCCTCCATGCTCCTGAAGGTGCTGGGGTATTACGAAGTCATCGTAACCGGTTCGATCCCGGCTCTCCTGAAGGGGCTGACGGGGGGCGACTGGGCGCTGGTAATGCACAATGTCGGCATCCTGGTGCCCTTCGGCCTTGGCGTCGTCTTCGGCGTGTTTGCCGTGGCGAAGCTTATTGCTTTCGCGATGGAGAAATGGAAAGGCCGCTCCTACTGCGCCATTCTGGGTGTGGTGGCCGCTTCCCCCGTGGTCATTCTGATGGATACCTCCATTTATGAAGGCTTCAACGCCGTCATCGGCATCGCCTCCCTGGCCGCGCTGGTCCTCGGCTTTTTCTGCTCCCTGAAGCTGGGCGGCGAACCGGAGCAGGCGGAGACCTGAAAAGAAAGACCGCCTTACCCGGATGAACCGCCTGTTCCGGCGGATTCATCCGGGTTTTCGGAATTTTTTTGAAAAATAGTGATTGACAAAAGCGGAAATCTCGTGTATATTAACTGATGTCGCCTGCGGGAACGACCGCGGGAAGGATGCACCGGGGTGTAGCGCAGTCTGGCTAGCGCACGTGCTTTGGGAGCATGGGGCCGGGGGTTCGAATCCCTTCACCCCGACTCATATCAAACCCTGTACGTGGCTCCGTGGTCAAGAGGCCTAAGACACCGCCCTTTCACGGCGGCTACCCGGGTTCGAATCCCGGCGGAGTCACTTTTTCTTCCTTTCCGATATGGGCCTTTAGCTCAGTTGGTCAGAGCGGCCGGCTCA
>CAMKJS010000132.1 GCA_946413245.1 uncultured Clostridia bacterium | reverse complement strand
CGTCGCTGCGGAAGGTATACTTCCGGTTGAAGGTAAAGTTCCACAGCACGCTCAGAATCAGGGATACCAGATAGGCCAGCCACGGCGCCCAGTGAAACACCTCGTAGAACAGCGTGTAGCTGCCGATCTGGATGATGCCGGCGGAAATGCTGAACAGGGTAAATTTCACCGCCTGCCAGAGTTCGCTCTTCTTCATTTCGGTCCTTTCCTCTTTTGATACAATTCAGTCACGCATTGATCACTCTGTCGTACTGTAAAATCTTAACTCTCCACTCTCCACTCTTCACTCTGCGTCAGATGAGCCGCAGAGCCGGTTCCGCGTTCAGCCGGAGCCCGGCGATCTCCTCCCGCAGCAGCCGGTAATAGGCCGCGGCGCCGATCATCGCGCCGTTGTCCGTACACAGCTCCAGCCGGGGCATATACAGCGGAACGCCCAGCCGGCCGCACATTTCCTGTGCGCGCCTCCGCAGCTCCCGGTTGGCGGAAACCCCGCCCGCCAGGGCCATCGCCGGCCGCTCGCCCCGGTCCAGCCGGTCCCGCAGCAGCCGTTCCGCCTTGCCGGTCAGTTCCTCGCACACCGCCCGGCGGAACACCGCGGCCAGATCCGCCTTCGGCAGTTCCTCTCCCCGCTGTTCCATCCCGTGCACCAGGTTCAGGAACGCGGTTTTCAGCCCGGAAAAGGAATAATCATAGGGCCCTTCGGTTTTCGGCCGCGGCAGCGTAAACGCTTCCGGATTCCCTTCCTCCGCCAGCTTATCGATCCGGGGTCCCCCCGGATAGGGCAGTCCAAGCACCCGGGCTGCCTTGTCGAAGGCTTCGCCTGCCGCGTCGTCCCGGGTCTGGCCCAGCAGCCGGTATTCCCCGTAGCCGGTCACCTCCACCAGGTGGCTGTGTCCGCCGGAAACCACCAGGCACAGGAACGGCGGCTCCAGCTCCGGACTCGTCAGGAAATTGGCGGATACATGGCCTTCGATGTGGTTGACCCCGATCAGAGGCTTCTCCGCCGCGAAGGCCAGGCCTTTCATGCAGTTGACCCCTGTCAGCAGCGCACCTACCAGGCCCGGCCCCCGGGTCACCGCCAGCGCGTCCGTCTCCTCCAGCGTCATACCCGCTTCACGCAGGGCCTGATCCACCACCCGGTCGCAGGCTTCCATGTGCGCCCGGGACGCGATCTCGGGCACCACGCCGCCGTACAGCTCGTGCAGGTCGATCTGGCTGAACACCACGTTGCTGAGAATGGTCCGTCCGTTCTCCACCACTGCCGCGGCGGTTTCGTCGCAGCTGGTTTCCAGCGCCAGAATCCGGACCTTCTCCTGATTCTTCAGTTCCCGGACGCGGCGCAGCGCCGCCTCCTCATAGCCCATAGTGCCTCCTCTTTCTGACGGCGAATGCCATGACCGCCGCTCCGGCAAGAAAAACCGCCGTCCCCAGAACGCCCAGAAAAATAAAAAACTCCGTGGGCATCAACCGGATCAGCAGATCTGTCCGCGGATCCAGCAGCCAGCCCTCGTTCGTAAACGCCAGGCGGTGAAAGGTAATAAAAAAGCCCTCAAAGCTGACAGCGGCCCAGGCCAGCAGGACCGATATGATCCCGCCGACGATCCATATTCCGGTACGCATTCCCCGGCGGATTTCCGCCGCGTCCCGGCCGCGCCGCCGCTCCCGGAAAACGCCGGCGGCAAACAACGCCGCTCCGGCCGCCAGTGATATGAACAGCATCCACGTGTCCAGCCGGATCAGCTCCCGGCAGTCCGCCATATGAGCCGCTTCATGGGGCTGAAAGCAGAGTATCTCTTCCCCTCCGCTTCCCCGAATCCGGTACTGGAACTCCGCTTCCTTCCCGGTCAGGTACCCGGCGGTCATCCGGACTACGCCGGCGTATTCCGCCTCCGGCAGACCGGTCTGTTCCGCCGGAGCCGTCCGGCGCATCACGGCTTCCAGAATCGTCGGGCTCCCGGCGAATCCCCGGACGATGCCCGCCGCCAGCGCCAGCAACCAGAAAACAGCCGCCAGGGCGCCGCACAGCCGGGACAGCGTACTGCCCCGGCCGGTTTGTTCCGTATGTCCGGATTTCATTACTGCATCTTCAGGTAGGCTGTCACAAAGCCTTCCAGATGGCCGTTCATCACGTCGTCGATATTTCCGCTTTCATAGCCGGTGCGGTGATCCTTCACCATGGTGTAAGGCTGGAAGACGTAGGAGCGGATCTGGCTGCCCCACTCGATCTTCTTCATTTCGCCCTTGATGTCCGCCATCTGCTGTTCCTTCTCCCGTTCCTTCAGTTCCAGCAGCTTGGCCTTCAGCATTTTCAGACAGGTAGCCCGGTTCTGCACCTGGTCCCGCTCCGTCTGGCAGGCCACCACGATGCCCGTGGGATAGTGGGTCATGCGCACGGCGGAGCTGGTCTTGTTCACGTTCTGGCCGCCCGCGCCGCTGGAGTGGTAGGTATCCACCCGCACGTCCTTCATGTCGATCTTGATCTCGTCCCCGTCGTCCTCCAGCATCGGCGCCACGTCCAGGCTGGAGAAGGAGGTGTGCCGCCGGGCGTTGGCGTCGAAGGGAGATATGCGCACCAGGCGGTGCACGCCTTTTTCACCCCGCAGATAGCCGTAGGCATGGTCTCCGCTGACCTCGAAGGTCACGCTCTTGATCCCTGCCTCGTCCCCGTCCAGCAGATCCAGCAGCTTGACCTCGAAGCCCATCTGCTCGCAGTACCGGGTATACATGCGGTACAGCATCTGCGTCCAGTCCTGGGCCTCGGTGCCGCCCGCGCCGGCGTGCAGGCTCAGCACGGCGTCGCTGTCGTCATAGTCGCCCCGCATCAGGGTTTCCAGCTCCAGCGCGTCCGCCTGCTCCTTCAGCCGGCTCAGCTCCTCGCCGACCTCCTGCACCATGTCCTCGTCGTTTTCTTCCCTGGCCAGCTCCATCATGGTTTCGATGTCGTCGGCCTGGGCCAGCAGGCCCTCATAATGCTCCAGCTTGTTCTTCAGGTGTCCCAGCTTCTGGTTCACCCGGGAAGAACGCTCCGTGTCGTTCCAGAACTCCGGCTGGTTCATCTCCTCGGTCAGCTCGTCGATCTGCTCCTTCATGTGATCCACGTGAAGGGCTTCGCCCGCCGCCAGGATGCTTTTGCGGATGCCCACGATGTCCTGGGCATATTGTTCAAGTTCCAGCATTGTTGTTCTCCTTTAACATACAGCAGTTCTTGTACTTTTTGCCGCTGCCGCAAGGGCAGGGATCGTTCCGCCCGATCTTCTGGGAACTCTTCACCCGCCGGGGCTGCCGGGGGCCGTCTCCCGCCAGCCGGGCTTCGGTCGGCTTCGCGGTCTGCACGCGCTCCGGCGTCACCATCACCTTGGTCTGGTACACCCGGCGCACCGTATCCTCGCGGATCAGATGGTTCAGCTCCTCAAACATATGGGACGCCTCGATCTGATATTCCGTCACCGGATTCTTGCCGCTGTAAGCACGGAAGCCGATGCCGTCCCGCAGCACGTCCATGGCGTCGATGTGGTCCATCCAGCGGCTGTCCACGCTGCGCAGCAGCATCACGCGCTCCAGCTCGCGCATGTCCACATGCATCTCGTCCAGCATCTTCTCGCGCTCTTCGTAGAAGGTCCGCGCGTCCTCCTTCAGCGCTTTCAGGAAGCCGTCCCGGTCCTCCGCCTCCGCCAGGGCTTTATGCGCATCCAGCGCGCCGTGGTGGCAGCACAGGTTTTCCAGGTACAGCACGGCTTCCTTCCATTCCCATTCCTGCGGATCCTCGCTGTTCATCCAGCGGCCGGCGGCGAAGTCGATCACGTGGTCCGCCATCTTCATCACGGAATCCTTCACGTTCTCGCCCATCAGCACACGGCGGCGCTGCCCGTAAATCACCTCGCGCTGGCGGTTCATCACGTCGTCGTACTCCAGCACGTGTTTCCGGGTTTCGAAGTTCCGGGTCTCAATCCGCTTCTGGGCGGATTCGATCTGCTTGGTCAGCAGTCCGGCAGTCAGAGGTTCGTCATCCTTCAGGCCCAGCCTGTCCACCATCACGCCGATCCGCTCGGAGCCGAACAGGCGCATCAGGTCGTCCTCCAGGCTGATGAAGAACTGGGTGGAACCC
>CAMKJS010000131.1 GCA_946413245.1 uncultured Clostridia bacterium | reverse complement strand
TGATCAGCCCGAACACCGCGCCGATCGCCGCACCGCCGGGCAGGCCCATCGCCATCGCCGCGATGGCTACGGGAATCATGTTAAACGTAATGCTCAGCCCCATAGGCATCGGAATGTTCACGAACGCCAAAACTACGAGCACCGCTGCCAGCATTGCCAGCAGCGTCATCCGGGCCACCCGGCCCCGCCTGTTCACTTGTGTCATCTGAATCCCTCCGTTCGGGCTCTCTGCGGATGCCCGTCGAATTATTATTTCCGCGGCCGATACGCGTCCGGGGCCGAAACTCCCGGCGCCAGCCTGTGCGGATGGCTTCTATTATACGTTTTTTCCGGCAATTGTAAAGACGCAGACCGCCGGCTGCGCCGGAAGCGTCAGATCTCCGCCAGGCACTTCAGCGCGACGTCCGGCACGTTGGTAATCACGATATCAGCGCCTTCCCGAAGCATCGCGCGGATGTGCCCGGGGTCGTTCACCGTCCAGGGATGCACCAGGATACCCGCTTTGTGCGCCGCGGCGCACTCTCCGCCGGGAATAAGAACCTCCGCGTAATTCGGATGCAGCGCGTCCACCCCCAGCGCCTGTGCGTAAATCCAGGGGCGCACCATGGAGGCGTCGTACAGCAGCCCGCAGCACAGGGAGGGATCGATCTGCTTCACCTTCACCATGCTGGCATGATTAAAGGAAGAGAAAATGATCCGTTCCGGGGAAAACTCCTTCCCGATCAGGTCGATCACTTTTTCCTCCAGCCCGGGATAAGGGTTCCAGCTGTTCTTCAGTTCAATGTTGATATGCAGCCCTGTGGGTTTCAGCAGCTGAAACACTTCCTTCAGCGTCGGAATCCGCGCGTCGGCATATTCCGGATGCGGACGGTTGAACCGGAAAGCTTTCAGCTCTTTCAGCGTCAGATCCTGCACCGCGCCTGTCCCGTCCGACACCCGGTCGATCCGTTCGTCGTGGGTGACCATTACTTCCCCGTCCCGGCTCAGGTGCGCGTCCAGCTCCACGCCGTGGGCTCCCATCCGGACGGCCAGATCAAAGGCTTCCAGGGTGTTTTCCGGCGCGTAGGCGCACGCGCCGCGGTGTGCGAAAATTCTCTGCTTCATGGTATTTATTCCTCCCTGTTCCTGCTGCGGTCAGTATACCAACTTAAGCAGCTTTCGTCAAACAGTTGACGAATCTTTCTTCCCGGGCTATGATGAACCCACCGATCATTAAGGAGGCATCCGACGTGAGCACATTTCAGGAAGCATATTTCATGGACACTTTCCGGTCCCTGCTGGCCATCGATTCCACCACCGGGCAGTTCCGCGCGATCCAGGACTGGACCGCGGAGGAAATCCGCCACCTCGGCTTCGTTCCGCGCTTCACCCGCAAAGGCGGCGTTCTGACCGACCTGGGCGGGGAAGGAGAACCGCTGGTAATCACCGCTCATCTGGATGATATCGGGCTCATGGTCCGCCATATCAACGCAGACGGCACCCTGAACGTGTGTCCGGTGGGCGGTCTCTACCCCTTCTACTGCGTCACCGAGAACGTCCGGGTTTACACCGGGGACGGGCAGGTCTATACCGGCACGGTCTGCCGCACGCCCAACTCGATTCACGTGACCGAGGAGGAACTGCGCTCGGTGCCCGGAGACTTCCGGACGAATGTATGCGTCGTGCTGGATCTTCCGGTGAAAACCGCGGAAGATACCCGGAAGCTGGGTGTGGAAACCGGGGATTATATCGCGCTGGAACCGCGGCTTTGCGTATCCGGCGGATACATCAAGAGCCGGTTTGTGGATGACAAGGCCTGTGTCGCCGTCCTGCTGCATATGATGAAAACCATCCGGGAAAGCGGCCTGACGCCGCGCCGGAAGGTCATCGCCTATTTTGCCTGCTATGAAGAAATCGGCCACGGCACCGCCTGGCTGCCGGAAGGGGTGCTGGATATTCTGGCGCTGGATATCGCGCCGACAGGGCCGGATCAGAATTCGGAAGAGCACAAGGTTTCCATTTTCGCGAAGGACAGCCGTTTCCCCTATCACAGTGAAATGGCCGCGGAGCTGCGGAAAGCAGCCCGGGAGGCCGGTATCGATTATGTGATGGACGTGTTTACGCCGCATTACGGCAGCGACGGCGACGGCTCTGTGCTGGCCGGCTGCGACGTCCGCCACGCGGCCATCGGGCCCGGCACCGCCAACAGCCACGGCTATGAGCGCACGCATCTGGACGGAATAAAAAACACCTATGACCTGGCCATGGCTTACATTCTTTAATGCTGGAGGATTTTCGATGAGTCAGAGCGTTTCTGAAAAACTCCGTTTTGAATCCGATTATCAGGAAGGCGCCCACCCCGCGATTCTGCGGCGCCTGCTGGAAACCAACCTGCTGAAAACAGCGGGCTACGGAACAGATGAATACTGCGCCTCCGCCCGCGAAAAGATCCGCGCCGCCTGCGGAGCGCCGGAAGCGGAAATCCATTTCCTCGTGGGCGGCACCCAGACGAACGCCATCGTCATCAGCGCGATGCTGCGCTCCTACCAGGGCGTGCTCGCCGCCGCCACCGGGCATATCGCGACCCACGAAGCCGGCGCTGTCGAGCTGGGCGGCCATAAAGTGCTGCCCCTGCCGTCCCGGGACGGAAAGATTGCCACAGAGGATCTGCAAGCCGCGCTGGAATCCTGGGCCCGGGACGAGAACCGGGATCATATGGTCATGCCGGGCATGGTCTATCTTTCGCAGCCGACGGAATACGGCACCCTGTACTCCCTGCGGGAGCTGGAAGCGCTGAGCGCCGTCTGCCGGAAGTTCCGGGTTCCGCTGTACGCGGACGGCGCCCGCCTGGCCTACGCCCTTGCCTGCCCTGTCAACGACGTCGGATTGCCGGATCTGGCCCGCCTGTGCGACGCGTTCTATATCGGCGGCACCAAGTGCGGCGCCCTGTTCGGGGAGGCGGTAGTCTTCCCGAAACCCGGAACCGTTCCGCATTTCTTTACCATCACCAAACAGCACGGCGCCTTGCTGGCCAAAGGCCGGATTCTGGGCCTGCAGTTTGACGCGCTGTTTACCGGCCGGCTGTATTGGGAAGTCGGCCGGACTGCCATGGAAGCGGCGGAACGCATCCGGACAGTCCTGAAAGAAAAGGGATATGCGTTTGCTTTTCCTTCTCCCACCAATCAGATTTTTATCACGCTGGAGGATCAGCGGTATGAATTCCTTTCCTCCCGGGTCAGCATGAGCTTCTGGGAAAAGCCGGATCTAAATCATACTGTGGTGCGCATCGCCACCAGCTGGGCCACTTCCGCGGAGGATGTGGACCAGCTGATTCAGGCTCTGTAAGCAGCCTTTCCCATGCCCCGAAAACCAAATGCGCGCCGGTGCGGTTCCGCCCGGCGCGCATTTTGCTTTCACAGAATATATCAAAGGCTTATTTCACGGTTTATGTCTTCCCGCAGCTCGAAAGCCGCCGCCCTGTCCCCGGCCTGCAGACTGTATCCGCCGCGGAACCCGCTGAAGGAAACATATCCCGCCTCGTCCGTCGTCAGCTCCAGATGGGTTTCCCATTCCCCGTGAATCAGGTTCTTCAGCGCGTAATATGCCGGCTTCTCGGAGTTATCCTTCCGCACTACGCCGGAAGGCGCCCCGAGCCAGCAGCCGTCGTTGAAGTCCCAGCCGGTGATCGCTTCCACACTGGGATGAGAAAACAGGATGGTATACATTTCCGCCATTTCCCGGGCCTGCCGTTCCTCGAACTCCGGCGTGCTGGGCCAGGAGGGCACCTGCCAGTCGTTCAGGTCCACGATATATTCAGGCATCAGTTCCCCGGAAATCAGCGTGTTTTCCGTAAAGTGAATCGGCAGGCCGAAACGGGAGAACCGTTCCAGCACGTTGTTCAGCTTCTCCGCCCCCCAGTAGCCCTGGTGCTGATGGCTCTGAATACCGATCACGCTGATGGGCACGCCGGCCTCCAGCAGGCCTTCCAGCAGAATTTCATAGGAAACGCTGGTGTTGAAGTCGTTAATCAGCAGCACGGCGTCAGGATTGCTTTCCTTCGCCGCCTCAAACACTTCCTTCACCAGGCGGATCCGGCCGTATTCCTTGCAGATCCGGGTAATCGCGTTGTCATATTTGTCGAACACGGGCATGATCACCACTTCGTTGATCACGTCCCACATGTCCACCACGCCCCGGAAC
>CAMKJS010000130.1 GCA_946413245.1 uncultured Clostridia bacterium | reverse complement strand
GGATCGTCATCATGAAGGACGGCTTCATCGAGCAGGTCGGCACGCCCCAGGAAGTGTTCGACACCCCGGTGAATCTGTTCGTGGCCGGCTTTATCGGCAGCCCGCAGATGAACTTCCTGAAGGCTTCCCTGGTGAAGGAAGCGAACGGCTACAGCGTGGAAGTACTGGGGGTGAGGCTGCCCCTGAACGCGGATCAGAACGCGGTACTGAGCCAGAAGGGCGTCGGCTCTCAGGAAATCATCCTGGGCGTCCGGCCGGAGCATACCAACGTCGTGATGGAGGGCGGGCAGAACACCATCGAATGCACCATCAACGTGAACGAAATGATGGGCAGCGAGCTGCACCTGCACCTGTCCAGCAAAAACGACGACCGGATCATCGTCCGGCTGCCCACCGTGGATCTGACCAAAGAGGAGCGGGAGCACCTCTCTTACGGCAACAAGCTGCACATCACCTTCCCGGCCAAGGTCATGCATCTGTTTGACCCGCAGACCGAAAGAAGCCTGATCGACGGCTGAGCCGAAACCAGTGGACCCCAAAGCCCTCCGGATACTTGATTCCGGAGGGCTTTTCGCATGTGCGGGGTTTGCAAAACCTGTAAAAGCTGATATGATACGGGCATACAGGGAAGCGTACCTGAAAAGCGGACGAAGGGATTCATAAGCAGATGAACAGCAGGGCAGAGAAAGCACTGAAGGCGTCCATTGCGGAAAAAGAACGGGAATATCCGGGAATGGAGTATCAGGTTCTGGAATGGAGGGGCCTTTTCAAAGAGAATACGCTGAATCAGGGCAAAATGATTTTTGCCGAGGGAAGGGTCAGAGAGCAGGATTCCTGGCGGGGGAAAAGATATCTGATATCCGCAACCAGGGGAAATCCGGTTGTTTCGGTTCAGAATATTCCGAATCGCCTGGGACAAAGCTGGGAAGACGCGTGGATCCAGTGCAGCCTGTGCAGAAACAGAAGCTGTGAACATGCGGCCGCGGCACTGCTCGAATATGAGGAAGAGAACGGGCCGGCAGTTGCCTGGGAAACGGAATACGCTTACAAAAGCCGGATGAAACGGATCCGTCTGGAGGAGCTGTGGAAAAGCCGGACAGAGGAGGATCGGAAGATCGGCCTGACGCCGGTGCCTGCCGTGACTGCCTTCAAGGACAAAGCGTTGCTTGAACCGGTGATTTACGATCTGGAGAAAGCGCTGGAACCGTATAAAACGACGCCGGCGGCGATTCACCGGATGAAGGCGGCGGAGAAAACGCTTTCACACTATCCCAACGAGCTGACGTTTGTGAATGACGGCAGGGGCGGGGAAAAGGTAACGTTTTATCACTGCTACAACGACGCGATATGCAGGGCGCTGATCCGGGGGGTTCTGCAGCCTGACAGTCTGGTCATTTCCTGCAACCTCGAAAAGCGGCTGGGTGACGTTTATCTGGACGAGGACGATGATGCGCGGGGGGAGAACGAAAACCGCCTTCTGAATGAGTTCGAGCTGGCGGAAATCAATAAACTGTGGACTGCTGCCAACACACGTTCCCAGGAGAACGTGACGGACAGCAGCGCGCTGGCGTTCTTCCGGGGAATTCGCGCGCAGCGGGAGGAGAAGGTCCCCAAAGCCGGTGTTCCGGCAGAGCAGCCGGCGATGAAACGGGAGTGTATCGAGCTTCTGCCCCGGATTCTGATCACGGACGGGGAGCCGGCGCTTTCATTCCGTATCGGCGTCACCGGAGGCAGGATGTTCGTGCTGAAGGACTGCTATGTCCTGCTGGATGCGGTGGAGGAAGGGCGGAAGCTTTCCCTGGGCAAAACGGAAACGCTGGATTTCGGTACGCAGACTTTCCGGCCGGAAGCGATGCCGCTGCTGGATTTTATCAATCGCCATCGGGTCCAGTCTTACGGGGGAATTTATCAGGTGCCGCTGAAAAACAGCGCCATCGATAATTTCTATGACATGGGGCAGGGTTCCCAGTGCGATTATCTGGACAAAACCAACAACATCAAGAGCGATCATGTGCGCGTGGGCCATACGGATATCCGGTTTACTCTGACGGCGGACCGGCTGGCGGACGCCCGGGGCCGGTTTATCGGCATCGTCGTTTCCGGCATGGTGCCGGTGCTGATCAGGGGAAACTCCTATCGCTATATCGTGAATCCGCAGGCGCTTTCCCGGATTTCTCCGGAGGAGCAGCACGTCATCGAGCCGTTCCTGAAGGTGGCGGACGATTCGGGGTATTTCCGCTTTCAGGTAGGGAAGGACAGGCTGCAGGAGTTCTACTACCGGGTATTGCCCGGGCTGCTGGAAAATCCGTATGTGCAGTTTGAAGACCATTGTGAAGAAGAATCCACCGCGCTGCTGCCGCCGGAGCCTCAGTTCCGGTTCTTCCTGGACCTGGAGGACGGGCGCCTGTCCCTGAAGGGAACGGTTCTTTACGGGGAACGCGAGGTTTTGCTGGCGGAGGAGAAACAGAACGACGGATACCGGGATACCGAGCAGGAAAAAACGGTGATCCAGGCGGTCAAAAAATGGCTGCCGTATGTGGGGAATAATGTATTCGCCAAAAAGGTGACCGACGAGGAACTGTATGATTTTCTGACGGTCGGGATTCCGACGCTGGAGTATTACGGTCAGGTGAAGGGAACCGCGGCTTTCCGGACCCGGAAGGTCAGCCAGCCTCCGCAGGTACGGCTGGGGATTGCCGTGGAAGGCGGCGGCCTGATGGATCTGACTGTCAGTTCCCAGGACCTTTCCCCAAAGGAGCTGCTGGATCTGTATGACAGCTATACCAGGAAAAAACGGTATTACCGGCTGAAAAGCGGAGATTTTATCGATCTGACGCAGAGCGACGAGCTGCGGGAGCTGGATGCCTTCCTGAAACAGCTGGAGATTTCTCCCCGGGAGGCGATCGGGAAAAAATTCCAGATTCCCCTGTACCGGGCGCTGTATCTGGACAGAATGCTGGAGGACCATAACCAGCTGGCCACCACGCGGGACCGGACGTACCGGGCGCTGATCCGGAATTTCAAAACGGTCCGGGACGCGGAATACGAGGTGCCGGAGGTGCTGGATTCCGTCCTCCGGCCTTATCAGGTATATGGGTACAAGTGGCTTCGGACGCTCGGAAATGCCGGTTTCGGAGGGATTCTGGCGGACGAGATGGGTCTGGGGAAGACCGTGCAGATGATCTCCGTTCTGCAGGCGGACCGCGAGACCGAAACGGAGCATCTGCCGTCCCTGGTGGTCTGCCCGGCTTCGCTGGTGTATAACTGGCAGGAGGAGATTCACCGTTTCGCGCCGGCGCTGAAGGCGGTGCCGGTTACGGGAACCGCCGGGGCCCGGGCGAAACTGCTGCGGGAGGCGGATCAGGCGGACGTCCTGATTACTTCCTACGATCTGTTGAAGCGGGATGTCCCGCAGTATGAGGAAATCTCCTTCCGCCACTGTGTGCTGGACGAAGCGCAGTATATCAAAAATGCCCGATCGGCCGCCGCCAAATCCGTCAAGCTGCTCCATGCGGAGCATCGTTTTGCCCTGACCGGCACCCCCATCGAAAACCGGCTGCTGGAACTGTGGAGCGTGTTTGATTTTCTGATGCCCGGCTTCCTGTACGGGCAGGCGGAGTTCGAAAAACGGTTTGAGCTTCCGATTGCCAAAGAGCGGGATGAAAACGCGACGGAGAAGCTGAAGACGATGACCGCGCCGTTCATCCTGCGCCGGAAAAAAACGGAAGTGCTCCAGGATCTTCCGGAGAAGCTGGAAGAAATCCGGTACGCCAGACTGGAAGGCCAGCAGCAGAAGCTGTATGACGCCCAGGTGGTGCGCATGAAGCAGATGCTTTCCGGCGGAGAACTGGCAGGGGAAGAGAAGATCAAAATCTTTGCCGAGCTCACCCGAATCCGGCAGATCTGCTGCGATCCGTCCCTGCTGATGGAAAACTATACCGGGGAGAGCGCGAAGCGGGAAGCCTGCATGGAGCTGATTCAGAGTGCCATGGAGGGCGGCCACAGGATGCTGGTATTCTCCCAGTTTGTGAGTATGCTGGAACTGCTGGAAAACGATCTGCGGGAGCAGGGAATTCCGTATTACAAAATCATCGGGGCGACATCCAAGGAAAAAAGGATTTCCATGGTGCGCGCCTTTAACGAGGGAGACGTCCCCGTGTTCCTGATTTCACTGAAAGCAGGCGGAACGGGGCTGAATCTGACCGGTGCGGACGTGGTCATTCATTACGATCCCTGGTGGAACATCGCCGCGCAGAATCAGGCGACGGACCGGGCGCACCGGATCGGCCAGACGAAGCGGGTAACGGTATTCAGACTGATTCTGAAAGGAACCATTGAAGAACGGATTGTGGCGCTGCAGGACGCCAAGCGCGATCTGGCGGACGCCATTCTGGAAGGCGGACGCGACAGTAT
>CAMKJS010000129.1 GCA_946413245.1 uncultured Clostridia bacterium | reverse complement strand
CGTACCGTGGACTTCAAGAACACCATCCTGATCATGACCAGCAACCTGGGCAGCGAATATATCCTGGACGGCATCGCGGACGGAGCCATTACCCCCGAAGCCCGGGCCCAGGTGGACCGGCTGCTGAAGACCCATTTCCGTCCCGAGTTCCTGAACCGGATCGACGAAATCGTCTACTACAAGCCGCTGACCCGGAAAGAGATCACCAGCATCGTGCGCCTGATGGTGCAGAACCTGAATCACCGCCTGGAGGAGAAGCAGCTGCACGTGCACCTGACCGACGCGGCTATGGACGCCGTGATCGACCGGGGCTTCGATCCGGTCTTCGGCGCGCGCCCGCTGAAGCGCTACCTGCAGAGCAAGGTGGAAACCCTGATCGCCCGGAAGGTGATCGCCGCGGACGTGGCACCGGGCTCCGAGCTGACCGTGGACGTGGGCCCGGACGGCAATATGACAGTACAGTAAACCATGATTCCAAAAAGCGGAGGAGCGGTTCCCGGCGAACCGCTCCTCCGCTTTTTTCCTTTTTATCAGTAGATCCGGTACTGCCCCGCCAGCATCAGCAGGCTGAAGAAATACAGGCAATTGTCGTAATACCGCCGCTTTCCCCGGCGCAGCGGCGTCTGCCAGAAGCGCTCCAGATATTCCTCCGCCCAGGGGCTGTCGCTGGCGGCGGAAGCCGCGGCCAGCACGGCGGTGATGGCCACCGGATGCATGGCCGGCTCCTCCGTGGCAGTGCCGTCGATCTGATACGCCCGGTACTCCGATTCCGGGATCCCGTGGAAGAAGTTCTGCAGCCGGGTCACCACCGCGGCCGTATCCTCCCGCCGCCCGCACCAGAGCGTGTCCAGCGCGACGTTCATGGCCACCCGGTACGCGTCGGAATAATAGGTATAATTCTTCCGGAACATCAGGATGGGCGTTCCGTCATACAGGGCGTATTCCGGGCTCATACCGGTAACCGGATGCGCGCTTTTCACGATATACTCCCGGCTGGCCCGGGCCGCCTCCTGCCAGAACGCCCGGTCCTCCGGACAGCCCCGCAGGGCGAACTGCTCATAAAAATGCGGCAGGTGATAGCTGGGATCCGAAAAGTCCGTCTCCGGCACAAAGCGGATCAGGTGATTCCTTTCGTCCCACATGGCCCGGCCACCGGGCGCCAGCTCCGGCTGGTGGACACAGTGCCGCAGAAGCTCCCGGGCCCGGGCAGCGTAGGCGAAAATGCCCTCTCCCTCTCCCCAGCGGGCGGACGCCATCAGCAGGGCCATGGCGAAATACTCCTCCCCGTCGGGGGCGGGACCCTCCGCGTTGTGCACGCCGTCCGTCCGTACGGACCAGGCGAAATAACCGGCGTGCGGGCCCTGCTTCAGCAGCATGTACCGGCAGGAGAACTGCCAGAGTTTGTCAAACAGATCCTTCCGGTCCATCTGCACGCACATCATCATGCCGTAGCTCATGCCCTCCGTCCGGGCGTCGTCGTTGCCGGTGTCCACCATGCAGCCGCTGTCCGCGTCCGTGTCCTGATAGAATTTTTCCTCCGGATCGAAAAAGATCGTTTCAAAACAGGCGCGGACCTTCTCCCGCACCGCGTCCTCCCCGATTCCGATCCGGGCAAACTGATTCGTATAAAGCGGCGCCATCGCACTTCCTCCTTCATTCCTTCACACCCGGTACGCTCCCGCACCGTCATCGGGATCAAAAAACCGGACGCCGCGAAGCGTCCGGAATCTGTTCGGTTTACTTGCGGCCTCTGCGGCGGTGCGCCGCTTCAGACGCGTTGACCGCGGGTTCCGCGGTTTCCTGCTGCGGAGCGGTATCCCCAGCCTCCGCTGCCGCGGGCGTCTCCGCCTGTTCCGCGGGCTTTTCCGGAGTCGCCTCAGGCTGCGCCGTTCCCTCCGCGGGTTCCGTATACAGGCGCTTCAGCGTCTCCGCCATCAGCTCGCTGTCCTGAGCGGTGCCCTCCGGCTGCTCAGTCTCCGAAGGCGTCTGCTCGTTCCGCTCGTTTCCGGTAATCACGCTTCTCTTTCCGCGGCGCGGCGCGGTGCTGTAATCCCGGTAATTCGCGCCTTCCAGATGGTCCATCGCCTTTTTGGACTCGCTGCGCCGTTTGCTCCGGCGGGCGGCGCCGATGAACAGCAGCAGCAGCAGGAAGGCGGCAATCCCGCCGAAGACCCAGCGGGCGGTGTCCGCGACGGTCTCCACCTGATCCAGCCATTCCGGCTCGTTCAGGTCCGTCGGGATCTCCTTCATATTCGGCCGCGGCGGCGTCACCACAGGCGCCTCCGTGGGCACTTCCGTCGGCTGGGCGTATCCGATCTTCAGAATATTGCTGCCGAAGCGAACCACCTGATCCAGCTGATCCGTGCAGGAAGCCGTAAACTGATAGGAGCCCGCCATGGAAACATCCATATCCCGGGTAATGGAGCGGGTCTCTCCGGCCGGAATGTTCTCAAAGGTGTACAGCAGCACGTCCACCGCGCGGAGGTAAATGTTCTTCACGTCCACCGCGCTCTCGTTGTGCACACTGATCGTAAAGCGCACGGTGCCGGGGATCTTGTGGACCACCTCCCGGTCCGCTTCCGCCTGAACGCTCAGAATAATCTGCTGGGTCGGATCCGTGGCGACGATGCTCACCTTGCCGGTGGCGGTATCCACGGGCTCGCCGGTTTCGTTCACCGCGGTCACCCGGAACTGCAGATCCTGATTCTCGGTAATCGTCAGGTCCTTTTCCTGGGTCACGGTCTCCCCCTTCGGGACTTTCAGGCCGCTGAACACGGTGCCCAGGGTTTCGTCCGTCACGGTCACGTCGGTAAAGTCCACCGTGCCGGAGTTCTTCAGCTTCAGGGTCAGCTTCACCGTATCCCCGGGAGCGCCGCCCTTCTTGTCCGCCGTCAGGGTGGCGGAAAGCTTGACCTGGCCGTATTTGACGGTGGCCGTTTCCAGGGCGGGCTTCAGCGTATAGGTCTTCTTGCCGGCCTTATAGGTGATGACCGGAGCGCTGGTCAGGTCCTTCGTCCCCATGGTGGTGGTAAAGCTGATTTTTTCCTTCGCGCCGGCGGGAAGGCTCTCGATCACCTCGGACTTGGAGGAAATCCCGCTGTTCTCCTTGATGGTCAGCGCGGTCACGTCCACCTCGCCGGTGTTCTCCGCCTCGTAGGTCACGACCACTTCCTGCCCCTTCTGCGCGGTGGTGGGCATAATGGTCCGCGTGACGGTAATCGTCGGATCCCCGTTGGTATAAATGAGCTTCTTGCGGAAGGTCTTCGTGATGTTGACGACTTCCTGATTCTCATTATACGTGGAATACTTGACCTTGAAGGCCAGCTCTCCGGCCTCCAGCTCCTTCTGCGTCACCTTCCAGGTGCCGGACCAGTTTCTGCTGGCACCGACGGTCAGGGTCGGCGCGCCGAATTCCTCCACCTGCTTCCCGCTGGGGTAATACAGCGTCACCGGGCCGGGCATGTCCACATCCATAACATTGGTCAGTGTGATGGATACCGTGATCTCCTTGGGTTCGGAGAGGCGGTTGGTGCTCATCTCCATGGAAATCTTCAGCGAATTATCCGCCGCCAGGGCAGAGACGCAGAGCAGCGCCAGCAGAAGACCCAGCGCCAGGGCGAGGAACACACGCTTCCTGTTCATCATCTTTCGGAGCCTCAGCCGCTCCTTTCCCCCTTCCTTCGCCGCCGCTTCCGCGCCGGCACAGCCAAAAAGGCATGGATATAGGATATCAGTGTTTATTGTAGCGGGAAAGGCCCCTGATGTCAAGCAAACTTCGGCATTTGCGCCGATTTGTACGTATTAATGGCCTGCCGCAAAGAAAAAACGCAAAAAACAGGAAAAAGCTTGCAAAATTCTCTTTCCTGACGTATACTACTTTCCGCCAATCAGAGGTATTTTTACCGCACATAATGATGATTGTCTTATCAGGAATCGGATGATCATAACGGAAGGAGAATTCCCCATGAGTGTTGTCAACCCGACCCGGCCCGTGCCGAGGGGCAAACACGCGTCCCAGGGCGGCTGGAAGCGTCAGGCAGCCTATCTGACGATGGTGCTTCCGGGCGTCATCTTCCTGCTGATGTTCAGCTATCTGCCGATGCCCGGTATCGTGCTGGCCTTCAAGAACTACCAGATGACCGTGCCGACGGAGAACTCTCTGTTCCAGAACGTGTTTCTGAACAGCCTGATCGCCTCTCCCTGGAACGGTCTCAACAACTTCACCTATCTGCTGAAGGACGCGCCCATGCTCATCCGGAACACGGTGGGATACAACCTCCTGTTCATGGTGGTCGGCGTGGTTCTGCAGGTGGGTCTTGCGGTTATCATCAACGAGATGCGGAACCGCAAGACCGCGAAGGTGTACCACACCATCGCTTTCATGCCCTACTTCATCAGCTGGATCGTGGTTATGTACGCGCTGTACGCCATGATCGCCTTCAACGGATTCTTCAACCAGGTCGCCACCTCCATGGGGAAGGAAGCCGTCAGATACTACAGTCAGAAGCAATACTGGCCCTGGATTTTCCTGCTGGCCAACATCTGGAAGTACACCGGCCAGGGTTCCATCATCTATCTGGCCACGCTGACCGGGTTTGACGAGCAGCTGTACGAAGCCGGCGCCATCGACGGCGCCAGCAAGTGGCAGCAGTTC
>CAMKJS010000128.1 GCA_946413245.1 uncultured Clostridia bacterium | reverse complement strand
ACGCAGCTTCCATCAGACCAAGGAGTACGGTCTGATTCCAGAGATGCTTCACGACCGTGTATACCCCGCATCCGAAAAGGAACAGCATGAGCGGCCCGATCACATAACAGGAAAGTTTCGCCATGACATCCAGTATAAAATGTAGAATCCCAATCAATAGCATCAGGGGGAGTACCATGATTTTTAAAAATTTCCGTACAACTTTCATCGCCGTTTCCTCCTTCCGGTTCCATTGTAAATTTATCTTCAGGAACCGGCAATGATGTCGCCGCTTTCTCCGGTGACAGCAGGGGCCGATCCCTATGTAAAGAGGCAGCTGGGCGCTGCCTCAAACTTGCTGTTTTCCGGTACAGATCCCCACATTTGCCGGGTCACTGTATGGTGGACAGCCGCGCGAGAAGGTTCTTACCGATCTGCCAGAATGTCTCGAATCGTTCCTGTAGATCCCGGATATCTTCTTCGTAGATGCTGCCGGTCTGGTGGGCTTTTTTCGTGTACTGATTCAGATTATTGCTGCACTGACGGAGAAGGTGGACCAGCTCCTTCACATCTGTCAGATCAAGGTTTACGCAGTACCCGTCCAATGCCATTTTTCGGATGTAAGCACTCATATTCTGGATGCCGAGTTCCTCCATCTTCAGCCGGATCCTTTCCTTGTCTGCCGGGGAGACACGGAGAATAATGATCTCGTCCCGTTTTTCTTTTTCTGTCATAGCGCCACCTCCACAGGACGGATAGGAGAGGAGCGGCGTTTTGCGGCCTGCTCCGCTTTTTCTTTCAGCTGTGCCAGGACAGAAGGTTTGGTATCTTTTCCATAAGCAGCCTTCGACTCCGCCACTGCGGCTACGTCAGATGTCTCGCCAACATCTGCAGCTGCTACAGGGACATCCCGTTCATCCATATTGAGGGCTGCGTCCAGCTCCGCCAATCTTGCGGACTTCTCCCGCAGCTCTGCTTCCTGGGGGAACGGCTTCCCGGCTTCTTCCTTTGCTGCCGCCTGTTGGTTATAAAGATTGTCCAGGGTATCCTGTACTTTCTTCAGACGGTCGGGCATACCGGCCAGGCAGTTATCCAGACGAGTAATATTACCTCTGGCATCCGTGCCCAGTGTCGTCCGGTGGCTCATGCTGCCTTTCAGGATGATTTCAAAATCCTTTCGGAAGCTGTCATAGGTCAGTTCCATCGTAAAGCCCCGGTAGCCGCCGATCGGGACAGCGGTTTCTCCGCCCTTATATTCCTTGCAGGCAGCCAAGATTGCCCCACCGGCCTGTTCCTTATCCGTAAACTTTCTGCCCTTCACATCCATTCCTACGAAATCCTCTTTGGGAAGCGGGTGTGCCGCTACCGTTTCCAGATCTCTTGTAAATCCTGAAATAAAGCCTTTATTTCGTTCAATCTCTGCAGGGAAATACTTCAACAGCTGGTCTTCCAGACGGTACTGCTTGCTCTGGTGATCTGCCTTCAGCACCTTCAGCCTTGCTACATCCACGTCCAGATCCATCTTTTCCCGGATCAGTGGATTCCCGGCGCAGAGAGCTTTGATCTCTGCATAGGAAAGCGCCTGCTCGTCCACATCGTCACAGGAGCGGACCGGCGACTTGCTGGTCATGATCTGACTGATGAATTTCTGTTTGTTCTCCAGCGTCTGGTACAGATAGGCATCAAAGGTCCCCTCGGTCACATACTGGAATACTTTCACCTCCGGGTTCTGGTTCCCCTGACGAATGATACGGCCATTGCGCTGCGTCATATCCGCAGGACGCCAGCCCACATCCAGATGATGGACGGCGATCAGCCGGTCCTGCACATTCGTCCCTGCCCCCATTTTCTGGGTACTGCCCAGAAGCACACGCACCTGACCGGTGCGGACTTTGGCAAAGAGTTCTTTCTTTTTTGCTTCCGTATCCGCGTCATGGATGAAAGAGATCTCTGCTTCAGGAATCCCCCGGGCTGCCAGCTTGGCTTTGATGTCATCGTATACATTAAACGTGCCATCATTTTTCGGAGTGGACAGATCGCAGAAAACAAGCTGCGTCAGTCTCCGATCATTTCCCTCTTCCCAGATCCGGAAAACATTATTTACGCAGGCATTCAGTTTGCTCCCGGGATCATCCGGGAGCAAAGGGTTCATCAGCCTCTGGTCAAGGCCGATTTTCCTTCCATCGGAAGTGATCTTCAGCATGTTATCGACCGATGGATCGACGCTGCCGCTGTGTACCTTAGCCGCACGTTCCGACAGCGATGCCACCATTTCTTTCTGGATTTCGGACGGCTGCACCACCACCGTTTCAAAGTCTGCCTCCGGAACCGGAAGATCCAGCTGGTCGCTGGTCTTGATATCCGCCACTTCCTTGAACATGGACATCAGCTCCGGCAGATTGAAGAACTTCGCGAACCTTGTCCTTGCCCGGTAACCGGTTCCTTCCGGTGCCAGCTCGATGGCTGTTGTGGTTTCACCGAAGGTGGAAGCCCAGCAGTCAAAGTGCGTCAGACCTTTCTGCTGCAGCGTTCCGTACTGGAGATACCGCATCACTGTGTACAGCTCCGTCATGGAATTGCTGACTGGCGTTCCGGTGGCAAATACCACGCCCTTGCCTCCAGTGATCTCATCCATATACCGGCACTTCATAAACATATCTGAGGATTTCTGCGCCTCCGAAGTGGACAGACCCGCCACGTTCCTCATTTTTGTGTAGAGAAAGAGGTTTTTAAACGCGTGCGACTCATCCACGTACAGCCGGTCTACGCCCAGCTGCTCAAAGGTGATCACATCGTCCTTTTTCCCTTCATTCATCAGCTTATCCAGCCGCGCCTGAAGGGATTTCCGGGTTTTTTCCATCTGTTTGATGGAAAAGCTCTCCCCGTGGCTGTATTTCAGCTCGGAGATCGCATCCGTGATTTCGTCGATCTGTTCCCGGAGAAGCCGTTCCTGCCGCTCAGCCGAGATTGGGATCTTCTCAAACTGGGAATGCCCAATGATCACGGCATTATAGTCACCGGTGGCGATCCTGGCACAGAACTTCTTTCGGTTCTTCGTCTCAAAATCCCGCTTGCTGGCCACAAGCAGCTTTGCACTGGGATACAGGCGCAGGAATTCATTCGCCCACTGGAGCGTCAGGTGGTTCGGCACCACGAAAAGTGCCTTCTGGGACAGGCCCAGACGTTTGCTCTCCATGGCTGATGCCGCCATCTCGAAGGTCTTGCCCGCACCGACCTCATGGGCCAGCAAAGTGTTCCCGCCGTATAGCACATGGGCAATCGCTCCCAGCTGATGTTCCCGGAGTTTGATATCCGGATTCATCCCCACGAAATGAATATGGGATCCGTCGTATTCCCGGGGGCGGGTGGAGTTAAACAGTTCATTGTACTTCTGCACCAGCTTTTCCCTTCGCCGAGGATCTCTCCATACCCAGTCCCGGAAGGCATCCTTGATGGCCTGCTGCTTCTGCTGGGCAAGAGTGGTTTCCTTTTTGTTCAGCACTCGGCGCTTTTTGCCGTCGGCGTCCTCCACGGTGTCATAGATCCGGATATCCTTCAGGTTCAGGGTTTCCTCCAGGATCTTATAAGCATTGGCGCGATCTGTGCCGTAGGTCACATAGCATGCGACATCATTGTAGCTGGGATTTGTCTTGCCTGTGATTCTCCATTCAGCTGTATAGGGAGAGAACTTCACTTCGATACTGCGGCGCAGATAGTATGGAGTTTCGAAGGTCTCATGCATGAATCTCTGAATGATATCCGTATCCAGCCAGGTTGCGCCTAGGCGGACATCGATCTCGGAAGCATCCAGATCCTTCGGCTGCGCTTTTTCCAGTGCCGCCACGTTGGTCTGGAAGAACGGATCGCTGTCTGCGGCGATTCTTGCCAGTTTCAGCTTATGCCGTACATCCCCGGACAGGTATTCATCCGCTGTCTGCCATCCTTTTTCAATCTCTATTTCCGCCATGGGATCTTTGAAGATAACTCCCTGCAACTCCGTGATGATATCCCGATACTCACCCGGCCTGCCAAGCAGTTCCGCCATATAGGGCAAATCCACCCGGCCTTTTTCCCCAATGGATATCGCCAGCGCTTCACTTGGCGTATCTACCTGCGTCACCTTCCGCTCTGGGCGGATGGTCCTCTTCGTGAACATATCCGCCTTGCTCTCCAGTTCGCCGTCCTCGTTGATATTCTCAAGAGAACAGAGCAGGTAGTAAGACGAATCCTCGGCAAATGCCTGGGCATTGGCACGGGAATTGATAATGCCGTATTCCGCAGTGAAGCTGTCATAGGCGGCGTTCAGCTCCCGCTGTTTTGCCGCGATTTCTTCCTCCGGATAGTCATTCATCTGGTAGTCGATAAGTTCATTGACGATCTGCCGCAGGGCAACCAGGCCTTTTACGCGCCCCTTCATCCTGTCGTTCAGGTCCACCGGGCGCATGATGGAATTCTCCCGGAAAAAGACCTCCCCGGCAACGACCGTATAGGAAAAGTTCTTCACGTTCGGATCCGCCGGAATGGAATCCGGGATATCCCCGAAATCCTGTTCTGTAATTGCCTGCGGCGTATAGCTGCCGTGGATATGCGCGACCGCTTCTTTCATCTGTTCCGACAGTTCCGCTCCCGGTATGGGAATGACCGTACATTCCTGCCGGCCATACTGCGTGTTTTCCGTCGTCAGCTGCCCCAGCACCATCTCCGGATGGTCGATAAAATAGCTGTTGATGGGCAGTCCCTCCGGCGTTTGCCCGAGGTGTACCCAGTCCGGTTCAATGTCGATAGGGTGATCCC
>CAMKJS010000127.1 GCA_946413245.1 uncultured Clostridia bacterium | reverse complement strand
GTAAAACAGTCCCAGCGCGTCGGCCAGCGTATGAGCCCCGTAAGCCATCATGGACGCGGATGTATCGATGACGCTGATGGCGTTTTCCATACCTACGGAACCGGGCAGCGATTTCCAGAATTCTTCCGTATGGCTCATCCGGTACGACGAGCGGAATTGCATCTGTCTGAATTCATGCTTCGGGCCGGCGAACCGGCCGCAAAGGCGGTACACCGCATGCCGGCGGAAAAAGCTGAAAGCCATCACACAGCCGGGATCATAAGGACTGAAAGGGTATTCCCATTTCTCCGGATGATCCTCGTCATATACCCCGATATATTCGATCCGTCTCAGGGGCGTGCGTTCCGCCGCACGGCGAAGGTTATAGAAGTAAGCCTTCCATTTGCGGCTTCGCTGCGTCGCATTCCCCTGCCAGAACCTGATCTCCCGGAGCCCTTCGCAATTCGGCCGGCGGACAGCATGAACGGGGATAAACTGGCCCCACTGATAGCGGCGTGCCGGCAGGATCTCGCTGAGGTGGCCCTGGAAACCGTCCAGAACATCTCCCGACGTGCTGCCCCGGCCGCCCTGCCGGCGATCGTAATCCCCGAACTCAAAGCCAAAGCAACCGGTGCGCCTTACGATCTGATCCGGCGTCAACGTCGCCGCTTTCATATGCCGGTATCCGCCGCGAATTCCCCGCATAAAAGCTTCATAGCGCTCTCTGTCGGACAGTGTAAAAAGACTGTCGTAGCGAAGCAGCGCCTGGGACGGGACATGGTCATACTGAATCCGGTCAAATTGCCGACGGGTCACATAGTGTTCAGTCAGGCTGATTGCTGCCCTGAGCGACGTCAGGATGGACCGGTATTGCTTTTCATTCAGTTTCAGAAGCCGCATAAGTACTTTCGTGTTTCCGCGCGTACGGGCACTGGAAGTGTTTGACGACGGCATCCATTTGGCGCACAGGGAAATATGTGCTGACAGATCGCCGTGATTCCGGCGCTCCAGCGCATCCTGATCCGCTTTCAGCTGTTCCCGGATGATCCGGACAACTTCCGTTTCCGCCCGGGTCCCCAGCAGGCAGATCAGATCATCCCATCTGCCGTATTCAGCGATCCAGCGAACATTCTTTACGGCAGATTCGGGCCATTTTTTTGCCACGGTGCGAATTAAGCCGCGAAAGATATCCCGCTCGCCGATGCCGCCGCGGATATCACGAATGTAGAACAGCAGTTTCATGGCCAGCTCCGGGTTCTCCCGATACGCTTCCACAAACTTCCTGTTGATGCGGTCCATATCATGGTAACGCATTGCGCCGGCGATGAAAAAGAGGTCCAGGCATTTATCTCCGGAAGAAGAATAAGCCATTGCCCCATTGGTTGTCGTATATCGAAACAGCAGATCGGCACAGTCTTCGCGCATCGTTCTTTCCTCCTTTCGTGCAGGCTGGCGGCATTCCAGCCGCCGCGAGAACAGCGTGTCCCTTCTTCATCAGCGGCCGTTGAGGAGGTGTTCCCCCGGCCTGACACCCCGGACGATGCGCCTGTTCCACCTTTACGCAGCATCGTCCGGTCCGGAGAGAATGCAGCTGACCTTGCCGGGGCCGCACAGCAAAGGAGGTATTTCAACCGCCTGCTGTTTCTTCTTCTCTTCGCGAAGAACCTTTCTCGTTCAGTATGTCCTGATGCGCCTGTTTCCAGGCTGTTCTCCCCATTTCGGGATTTTTGCGCATACAATGCGCACAAACAGCAGGAGGGGTAACCTTGCGGCCGTCAGCACTGCTCAATGCTTGTCTGACCTTCAGTATCCCCGGTATCCCGTTCCGTTCTGCCGGGGAACAGCCAGGAAAAGCATTGCATATGCGAACCAGCCGCCGTTTGCCTGTCTGTCGCTGCGATTCGTTGCCCCACCTCGGACTGCGCTGCGGTTTCAAGGCCACCGCCTGGGCACCATTTTATCCGCACAGTACACGGGGCGACACCATCCGGAGGGAAAGTCACAGAGCCGTGATAGACGCAAGGTAGGGTGACGTCACATTCTTTTCAGAAAGACATCCGTTTTCATCACGCAGTTCTTCCTAGCCCATTGGCGACCGCACCTCCTGTCTGAACGGATACGGTGCTTGGGGGAAAGAGTGCCTCGCAGCTGGGTTTGTCAACCGGTTTCCCGGGATTCAGCCCTTATTTCTGCTTCGAGTGATTCGCTGCTGACGCGCCTTCTCTGTTATAAGCTTCCTCAGGATGAGGAGCCAGCCTCCTGCCAGGCTTCATTTATGTTCAAGGGCCTTTGAAGCCCTTCAACATCTGTGATCATAATCCCTGTCAGGATCCGGATCACGGAAAAAAGATTGCGAATCCGGCTGTCATGCATCAGGGAAAGGAATTGGCGCGGTCTGTCCGGTGTTCGAGGGATCGTACCGCTGTGCCGCCCAGTTTTTTCCAGGACGCCACCCATGCTTCAATCCGGTCGAAACCGGAGGTAAAGCATAACCTGAACGGCTTTTCTTCCTTGTTTATTCTGTGGAGGATAGCCGCTGTTTCTCCGAATGTAAGCGCAGAGCGGTCCGACTTCTGAATGGCCTGAAACAGCAAGCGGGCATGTTCGATTTCATGCTGGCGGTTATAGGAATGCAGCAATACGATCGGCCGCCGGCTGGTTTCACGGCGAAGGCAGGCTGCAGCTGTTCCGCCGAGCAGGGTCCAGTTCCGGATCAAAGGCTGAATCTGCTCCGGCCGTCTGACGAATGACAGCCGATATGGATTCTCCGTCGTGATACTCCGGCACTGCTTTCGGCAATCCGCGAGGCTGATGCCCGGCTGTGCCCCGTGGAGCAGATGGGAGAATGCTGTCAGATTCTCCGGGTTGACGCTGCGCAGTTCAACAATGCCGCGCTGTTTACTGCCGCAGAGCGGGCAAACCGGATCTCCGTCATCAAGCAGTGTCCGGCAGTCATCACAGCGCTTCTTATCGGATCTTTCAACTGTTCGTTTTCCGCATTTCGGGCAGGTTTTCTCCTGGTACAGTTCCACCCATTTGCCGCAATTCGGATTCATGCAGCGAGTCTTCCCGTGGTCGCGAATGGCTCTGCATTTGACTGAATATTGCTTCATTTTCCAATCTCTCCTTTCTCACAGGCTGACGGCATTCCAGCCGCCGCGAGAACAGCATGTCCCTTCTTCATCAGCGGCCGCTCAGGAGGTGTTCCTCCGGCCTGACACCCCGCACGATGCGCCCTCACCACCTTTGCGCAGCATCGTCCGGTCCGGAGAGAATGCAGCGGCCTTGCCGGGACCGCACAGCAAAGGGGTATTTCAACCTCCTGCTGTTTCTTCTCCTCTCCGCGAAGAACCTTTCTCGTTCAGTATGTCCTGATGCGCCTGTTTCAGGCTGTTCTCCCCGTTTCGGGAAGGGAATCCGTTTCGTCTTTTGGACAAACGAAATTTACCATGCCCGGAATGGATGATCATGGAAAAAAAGATGCGAAATTCAATCAATAGAAAGGCTCACCCGAAGGAGCCATTCGTGCTCGAAGATACTCCAGTCGTATTTTTCTTTCAGTACTTCATCAGCCTGTTTATTTGCATAATCCCTGTATTTGGCATACCCGTCCTCGCTGAAATCAGCGTGAGCGTCATTGTTCACCCGGATCCTGACATTTTCTGCACGCACTTTGCCTCCATTCTTAGTATAGACAACCAACATCGTCATCCTGTTCAGGCCATCTCTGCTCCAGGCAATCGGATTGCGACTCAGACGATCCGACAGGACATGACTGACCTGTGACTCGGTACAGTTGCCACATGTTTCCCTGTTCATACGGACAACAATGGCGCTCCAGTGACTGGCGCAGTAGTTCCCCTTGTTCCGTGCAAGTTTTCGGGGTATTAACACTTTTGCTACATTCTGTTCATCTTGCATAAATGGGATAATTATGGTATTATGATGCCATTACAAGATGAAAGGGTGATATCTGTGCCACATATTATTCCGATTAAAGATCTGAAGGACACTTCGGGTGTGTCTGAATTATGCCATAGCCTGAAAGAACCGATCTATATCACTAAAAATGGCTATGGAGACATGGTGCTCATGAGTATGGAACTGTTTGAAGAGCAACGGAAAAAATGGGAAATGTACAGCGATATAGAGCTTTCTGAAGAACAGATCGTTCAGGGAAAAACAAAGAATGCCAAAGCAGCTCTGGCGGCAGTGAGGAAAAAGTATGGATTATGAGCTGATCATATCCGAACGTGCGGATGAATTGACAGACCGTTTGACTTCTTACCTGCTGAACAATCTGAAAAACCCCGGTGCTGCCACACATTTTCTGGATGAGCTAGACTTAATTTACGACCGGTTGATTGATAATCCATACCAGTTCCCTGACAGTCCGGACGAATACCTGTTCCTGCGTGGATACCGAGAAGCATTGTTCGAGACGATGCAGTACAAGGTTATTTACCGTATTGAGGGCCATCAGGTTTTGATCGTTGGTGTATTCCACACTCTTGAAGATTACAGGCGGAAAGTATGATGGGCGGAGAACTCGGCATTGTCGTTCACAATTCATTATCATCTCTGGAAGGCAATCCCTGGCGTCAGCGAACCGAAATGCTGGAATTTGAGCTTGCTGTTAAATGGTTTGCGCTGACAGCTCACATTGGAGGCAAGCTGGTCGGATTCATGCATCTGATTCATACCACCGAAGGCAATGTCGTTCATTACGGCGCGATCGAACAGTTCATCCTGCAGCTGGGAGAACGGTTCAATATCCGGGAAATCGCGTATGACCGATGGAATGCCACCATGATGGTGCAGACCCTTGAGGATGACGGCTT
>CAMKJS010000126.1 GCA_946413245.1 uncultured Clostridia bacterium | reverse complement strand
GCCATCATGTGGCATGAAGGCGCGGACGTTTCCATCACCGGCAACTCCACCAACCCCACCCGCTTCCAGCATCCCGTTGCGGGCACCTACAAGAAGGAACGCTGGGAAGCCGGCAAGAAGTACTTCTCCGTGGCTTCCGGCGGCGGCACCGGCCGTACCCTGCATCCCGACAACATGGCTGCCGGTCCCGCCTCCTACGGTATGACGGACACCATGGGCCGTATGCACTCTGACGCGCAGTTCGCCGGTTCCTCCTCCGTTCCCGCCCACGTGGAAATGATGGGTTTCCTGGGCGCCGGCAACAACCCCATGGTCGGTATGACCGTGGCGGTTGCCGTGGCGGTTCAGGAAGCCATGAACAAGTAATCCGGTATTCCCGGACAAAGAACGAATCCGGAAGGCTCCCGAATGTACTTCGGGAGCCTTCCTCTGCCCGGAGAAATGAGGGATCTTCCAATGGATCACGGCGAGCAGGCCCGGAAGCTGTTTCTGGAGGGCTACAACTGTGCCCAGGCGGTGGTGTGCGCCTTTGAGGACGTGACCGGGCTGGACCGTGAAACCGGCGCCCGGATGTGCTGCTCCTTCGGCGGAGGCATGGGCCGGCTGCGGGAGGTATGCGGCACGGTGAGCGGAGCGCTGCTGGTGCTCGGCATCGCGTGCGGCTATTCCGATCCGAAGGATCCGGAAGCAAAGAAGGCGCATTATCATCTGGTGCAGGAATTTGCGGCCCGCTTCCGGGAACGGAACGGGAGCATCGTCTGCCGGGAACTCCTGAAGAACGTGGCGGTGCGGCCCGGGAACGATCCGGAACCCAGGACGGCCGAATACTATGCCAGAAGGCCGTGCCCCGGCCTGGCCCGGGAGGCGGCGGCGATTACGGAGCAGCTGCTGCGGGAGCGCGGGCTGCTGCCCGGCGAACAGAATGCGGACCGGGCGGATCCGGAAACGGAAGTGATGGGAAAATGACCGAAATACTGATTCAGGGGGCCCTGCTGGGTGTGGGGCTGGCGATGGACGCCTTCTCGGTGTCCCTGGTGAACGGAATGAACGAGCCGGCCATGACCCGCCGGAAAACCGCGGTGATCCCGCTGGTGTTCGCCTTCTTCCAGATCATCATGCCGCTGATCGGCTGGGTATGTGTGCATACCGTCGTGGAAACCTTTCAGGCGGTTCAGCCGGCGATCCCCTGGATCGCCTTCGGCCTGCTGGGCTGGATCGGCGGGAAAATGCTGTGGGAAGGCTTTCACAGCCGGGAAGAAGAGGAAGCTGAGGCGGAGGTGAAGGCCGGCGGCCTGGTGATGCAGGGCATCGCCACCTCCATCGACGCGCTGTCCGTGGGCTTCGCTATGGCGGAGCTGAACGGGACGGAGGCCCTGGCGGAATCGTCGGTCATCGGCATCGTCACCTTCGGAATCTGCCTGGCCGGGGTGCATCTGGGCCGGAAAATCGGCACGCGTCTGTCCAACAAGGCGATGCTCCTGGGCGGCACCATTCTGATTCTCATCGGCCTGCGGATTCTGCTCGGCCATCTGTTTGGCATATCCTGACGGGAAAACGGGCAAAAAACGCTCAGCCGCCGCGTTGCAATGCGGCGGCGTTTCTGTATACTCTTATTAACCCGTATTTAAACTGCAGAAGGAGGAAAAAACAATGAAGGGAATGATCTGGCTGCTGGCGGCGCTGCTGCTGGCCCTGCCCGCGCTGTCCGCGTCCGCGGAAGGGAAGGCGGAAAGAACGTTTGAGGACGCCATCCCGAAGGAGTTTCTGGCCGCGTGCAAAACGCCCGGAACAGTGGAAAAGATCTCGTATCCTTCCCGGGATTACACCGGGGACGGAGCGGAAATCACCAAGTTCGCGCTGGTTTATCTGCCCGCGGGCTACAGCGGGGAGAACCGGTACGACGTGCTGGTGCTCTGCCACGGCGTCGGGGGAAACGAGAACGAATGGGGCTTCTCCAATCCATACTGCGTCGGCCGGAACGTGGCGGACCACCTGATCGCGAACGGAGAGATCCGCCCGCTGATCATCGTGATGCCCAACGGGCGTTCCACCGCGAAGGCCTACATTTCTTCCATGGAGAACTCCGGATCCTTCTATCCCTTCGGCCAGGAGATCCGGAACGATCTGCTGCCCTGGATCGACGCCCACTACGCCACCTACGGTTCGGACACGCCGGAGGATCTGACCGCGGCGCGGGAGCACCGGGCCATGGCCGGCCTCTCCATGGGTGGAATGCAGACCATCAACATCGGCCTGTGCGAATGCCCGGACCTGTTTGCCTGGTTCGGCGCCTTTTCCGCGGCGCCCACCACCTATACGGACGTGGAAATCGCCGATAAGCTGAAGGCGTTCCCGGATATCCCGATCAATTATTTCTACAGCCTCTGCGGCACGGAGGACAGCCTGTACTTCGCGGGCTCCGGCGCGGCGAAAAACCTGCCCGCGGTGTGCGACCGGTTCACGGAGGAGAACTGGCACTGGCAGGAGCGCTCCGGCGGCCACGACTTCAATATCTGGAACCTGGGCCTGTATAATTTCCTGAAGATTTACTGCGGAAACAACTGATCGATTACGATGCGGTCCGCCGGCAGCCAGTTCACGGAGACGATTTCCTCCGGGCGCAGCCAGCGGGCCGCTTCGTGTTCCTTCAGCGCCGGGGAGCCGGCGGCGATGGAGCAGAAGAAGCAGTCCATGGTCAGATGAAACTCCGGATACTCCGTTTCCACCCGGGCGGCTTTCCCGTCCACGGTGATTTCCATTCCCAGTTCTTCCCGGATTTCCCGGATCAGCGCCTGCTCGGGGGTTTCCCCGGGCTCAATTTTTCCGCCGGGGAATTCCCATCCGTCCCGGTAGGGACCGTAGCCCCGCTGGGCGGCGAACAGCAGCCCGTCCTTCCGGATCAGGGCGGCGATCACGTGAATGCTTTTTTTCATACAGCCCGTTCTTCTTTCTTTCGGTCGGTTGTGAAAACGCGGATCAGTCGTCCAGAATAATCACGCGGGTATGCCAGGGCAGGTGCGTCCAGAGCCAGTACATATTGATGGGGGAGTCCCCGGTGAGAAAGGGACTGACACGCACGCAGCCGTGGGATGCCTTCTGCCCCAGCAGGGGCAGGTTGCGGCTGTAATCCCGTACGCGCCCCAGCCGGACATATCCCACGCTGTGAATGATGTTTCCCGCGTCATACCGCAGCGGATATTCATAGCGGTACCCTTCCTGGGCAAAACTGGCTCCCATATGCATGTCGGTCAGGAAAGCGCCTGCGGGAGTTTCCCGATACGCGCTGCCCCGGACGGCGAGGCCGGTGGAAACCGGCACGGTCCCGATCGGATGCCCGTCCCGGTATACGGTCAGCGTCTGTTCCCGTTCGTCAATCAGCACACCGTAGTGCGTTCCGGGATATACTACGGTCAGGCGCTCAAGCCGGATATAACCTGTGACCTCGCTGCCGTTTGTATGCGTCCAGGCCCTGACGTGGGCCCATTTGCCTTCGATATCAAGGATTTCCAGCCCCTGCGTCGCGCAGCGCAGGGAACCGGCTGCCGCGCCGTAGCGGGGCGCCTTATACAGATCAATGCGAAGGGAAGGACCGTTTCCCGCAATGACCACCGAGGGCTTCATCATGATTTCCCAGATTTCCCCGTCGGACATGCCGCGTTCCGGAATGACCGGCCCGGTAGGACCGATTTCCGGCTCCGCGGGAGAGGTTTCCCGAACTGTAAGCGGAAAGGTGAATACATAATCCGGATTCAGTTTGCTCCGGCAGCGGACGGTATATTCTCCCGGGGCAATCTGCCGCTGGGGCGTCACCGTGCCGGCCCAGCGGATCACTGTGCCGTCCGGTTCGCTGACGTTCAGTTCCCGGGTATACTGCACGGCGCCGGACGCGTCCAGCACCTCCATCGTGATCAGGCACTCCGCGGAGACGTAAACCTCGACGAACCAGCGTTCCCCATGATCCAGGTACAGAGTTTCGGAGGAGGGAAGGGCATATACCAGCGTGGGCGTGGTGGCGTTGATCTGAAAGGATGCGGAAGCGCTGTACACAGCCCCGGCGCCTGTCCGGAGGGTCACATCGAAATGGTAAGGGCCGGCCATCAGGCGCTCCTGATTGGCGCCCAGCCCGTCCCAGGGCAGGATGTTCTCTCCCTCGGACAGCGTTTCCCGCCTGACCAGCCAGGGATTGTCCAGGCGGTCATAGAGCCGCAGTTCGGCTTCACCGGCGGCGGGAGAAACGACCGTGATTTCGCAGGGAGTATAGCCCTTCACGCTTTCCGGAAGGGATACGGTGAATTCCGGTACTTCCGCGGAACCCGAAAGGGGTGAGGACAGGCAGAGCAGCACGGCCAGGAACAGGGAAACAGCCGTTGGGATCACGCGGAACATGCTCCTGGTTTCCTCCTTTTTCCGATGTGGCACACAATTCCTCTGAATTATACCGGAAACCGCTTCCTGCGTCAAAAAACTTTTTTATCCCGCACGAAAAATGCTTGCCTTTTCCCGGCAGTTGTGTTATATTACCTCTTGCGGTTCAGAGAACCGAGCCCCGGAGCAGGCGGAAAGCGCGGCTCCGAGCCGTCACCAGACCTGCAGACGTAAAACGCAGGAAACTCCCCCGGAAATCCTCCGGGAGCCATACATGGGGCATTAGCACAGTTGGTAGCGCGCGACATTCGCATTGTCGAGGTCAGGGGTTCGACTCCCCTATGCTCCACAAAAAAAGGCCACCCTTTACGGGTGGTTCTTTTTTTGTGTCGTACCGGGGAGTCTCACCACTGCCCGAAGGCAATGTGACCGCATTGGCGAGGGGCTGGCACTGACGACTGCCAG
>CAMKJS010000125.1 GCA_946413245.1 uncultured Clostridia bacterium | reverse complement strand
CCGATACAGGCATCCAGATCGTCGAAGGGCATCAGCAGGGACAGGTTCACCCGGGGCTCCGGCACCAGCTTCACGGTCAGCTTCGTCAGGAAGCCCAGCGTTCCCTCGCTGCCGATCAGCAGATTCAGAAGGCTGTAGCCTGAGGATGTTTTCACGTTTTTTCCGCCCAGCTCCAGCACGCTGCCGTCCGCCAGAACAATTTCCATTCCCAGCACGTAATCCCGCGTCACGCCGTAGCGCACGGCCCGCATACCGCCTGCGTTGGTCATGGCGTTTCCGCCCATGGTGGCCGTTTTCTCGCCGGGATCCGGCGGATAGAACAGACCTGTACCCTCCAGCGCCTTCGGAAATTCCATCAGCAGCACACCCGGCTCCACCGTGGCGGTCATGTTGCGGGTGTCCACCTCCAGCACCTTCTTCATTTTCTCGGTGCTCAGCACCACGCCGCCGTGGGTTGCCACGCAGCCCCCGCACAGTCCCGTGCCCGCGCCGCGGGGCGTCACAGGGATGCAGCGCTCGTTGCAGTATTTCAGCACGGCGCTCACATCCTCCGTGCTCAGCGCCTGCAGTACGGCCTCCGGCCTGAAAGAACCGTATTCGGTCATCTCGTCATGGTCGTAGTCGGAGGAAATCTCCTCCCCGGCGAATATCCGTCCCGGCAGCAGGTCACGGAAAAAAGCGAGATCCTCTTCGGTCACACGATTGAAAGTACTCATGCCCGGCCCTCCCTGATCCGGCGGATCAGCGCCGGAACAATGTCATACAGGTCTCCCACGACGGCGATATGCGCCACGTCAAAGATCGGCGCGTTCGGATCGCTGTTGATGGCCACGATGTGGTCGCTGCCCTTCATGCAGGCGGTGAACTGGATCGCTCCGCTCACCCCGCAGGTGATAATCAGCCGCGGCCGCACCGTCCGGCCCGAAAGACCGATCTGCCGGTCGTTGGTATTCCATCCCTTCTCCACCAACGGCCGGGTGGTGGCCCAGTCTCCGCCCAGCAGAGCGGCCAGCTCCCGGATCATATCCAGGTCCGCTTCCTTCCGCAGGCCGCGGCCGCCCACCACCAGCACCTCCGCGTCGGAAATGCTCTTGCGGGGCGGCACCGGTGTCACGCTGACACAGGAGGCAGGCGAATCCGCCACGCCCCTGGGAATCCGGCGAATCAGCACCTCGCCGGCCGCTTCCTCCCGCCGCGCCGGGGCGTTCATCACCTTGTAGCGCACGGTGGCGAACTGCGGCCTGGTATTCGTGGTAATGATCTGCGCCATAATGTTTCCGCCGAAAGCCGGCCGGATCTGCACCAGGTCGGTGTTCTCCCGCAGTTCCAGCCGCGTGCAGTCCGCCGTCAGCCCTGTATGGAAACGGGTGGACAGCCGCGGCGCCAGGGAGCGCCCCAGGCTCGTGGCGCCGACCAGCACCACGGAAGGACGGGCAAAGCGGATATAATCCTCCGCGCAGGCTGCCCAGGCGTCCGCCCGGAAATACGACAGTTCCGGATCGTCGTACACCGCGATCTCCTGAGCCCCATAATGCCGGAGTTCCTCCGCGAAATCAAGAATCCCATGGCCGATCAGCAGGGCTTTCACCTTATAGTCGACCGCCTTCGCCAGCTCCCGTGCCTTGCCGATCAGCTCCAGGGACACCGGATGCAGCCGCCCCCCGCTGACCTCCGCCAGCACCAGAATATCGTTCCATTTACTCTTGTCCACGGAGTCCACCCGGGTTTCCAGCTTCAGGACAGCTTTCTCCGGGCAGGCCTTCACGCAGAGCCCGCATACCTTGCAGGCCGCGTTCAGCTCCGGCCTGCCACCCTGCATATCGATCGCCCCGAAGGGGCAGTTTTCCGCGCAGAGGCCGCAGCCCGTGCATCTCCGGTCCAGAATTGCGATCTTAGCCATTGCCGCGCCTCTCCCTTACACAAATTTCCATTTCTTCAGCTGGTTCAGCAGCCGTTCGCCGCTGTCCGGCCCTTCCCACACCTCGTGTTCCGTATCGTTGTCCGGCGGGAAGATGCGCTCCACCTGGGTCGGGCTTCCGGCCAGGCCGTAGTGATTCTCATCCGTATCCAGGAAGGCGTCCAGCCCCAGCACGTGGATCGTTTTGTCCCCGATCTCCCTCGCGATCTTCAGGGAAGGCAGCCGGGGCATATAAATATCCTGTTCCACCGTCACCAGGCACGGGAAGGGCATATGCACGGTTTCGATCACGTCCTGCAGCTGCTGCCGGGCGTTCACGCCGTCCCCTTCCACCGTCAGCTCCGTCACCCAGGCGGCGTGCGGAATCCCCATGTGCTCCGCGATAGCCGGACCTACCTGGGCGGTGTCGCCGTCGGTGGTCTGCTTGCCGCAGAGAATCAGGTCGAAGTCGCCCACGCTGCGGATGGCCTGGCTCAGGGTATAGCTGGTGGCCAGCACGTCCGCGCCGCCCAGGCGCCGGTCCGAGAACACGTAGCCGTCGTCCGCTCCCATCATATAGGCCTCCCGGATAATGCTCTTTGCCTGGGGCGGTCCCATGGTGCCCACAGTCACGCTGCCGCCGTGCTGCTCCCGCAGCCGCAGCGCTGTCTCCAGCGCATACAGGTCGTAGGGGTTCATCTTGCTCGCGACCCCGCTGCGCTTCAGCACCCCGGTCTTCTCGTCCACCTGCACCTTGTTGGTGGCCGGCACCTGTTTGATACACACAAAAATATTCATGGGCATTTCTCTCCTGTTTGCTCCGGAATGATCCCGTTCCGTATTCGATGACTGTCTGTAAGGCCATTGTATCCGTTTTCCGCCGGAAGCGCAAGCGCTTACTTTCTTCCTCCCTTCCGGATGTTCAGCATGTATCCCGCGCCCGAGCCGATCAGCCCGCCGAGAATATGGGACAGGTTGGAGATGTTGTCCTCCACCGTCAGCGCTTCCCAGAGCTGCTGTCCCAGGAAGATCGCCGCCACCAGAATGAACGTCAGCGGAATCTCCCCATCCCGGAATTCGGTGAACGAAGTCAGCAGGATAAAAGCGAAGGCCACGCCGCTGGCTCCCAACAGAATCGTCCGTGGAAACAGCACGTTATGAATCAGCCCGGTCACGAACGCGGTCAGGAGAATCACGGTCAGCAGGCGCTTCCATCCGTATTTTTCCTCCAGCATGGGGCCCAGCAGCAGGATATACGCCATGTTCCCCATCAGATGCGTCAGTCCGGCGTGCCCCAGCACATGGGTAAACAGGCGCAGATACATCAGTGGATCCGCCCAGGAAGCAGCATAGGTAGAGAACAGCAGCGCCGTGCTGGATTCTCCGGTCACCGCTCCCAGCAGTGTCACGGCAGCGCAGGCCAAAGCAAAACCCAGTACCAGCGGGGAATTGAACGTGATTTTCCGTTTTCTCATTCCGTATGCCTCCTCCGCGCCCTGCGCGGTTGTTGTTCCGGATATGTACATTGTATGTGTTTCCTGCGGGAAGTTCAAGACAATTTTGCCTGCCTGACAGGAATCCGGGGGGCGCCCATGGAAAAGAACAGGGATATCTTTACTGATTGCGGGAAAGACAGGGAGGAAGCATGAAACTGACCATCGAACGGGCCAAGGAACTGAACGGCACCATGGTAACGGAGGAGCATCTGCTGATCCACGCGCTGAACGTGGCATACGCCATGCGCGCCATGGCGCTTCACTTCGGCGAGGACGCGGACCACTGGGAAGCCATCGGGATTCTGCACGACTATGACTATGAGAAATATCCGGAAGAGCATCTGCAGCACACTGCGGAGCCGCTTCTTGCCGCCGGAGTGGACGAAGCGGACGTCCGGGCCATTCTTTCCCACGGCTGGGGGATCTGCACGGATGTCAGGCCGGAAACGCCGCTGGAAAAATCCCTCTTTACCGTGGATGAACTGACCGGCATCATCCAGGCCACCGCCAGAATGCGCCCGAACGGCATCACGGATCTGGAGGTGAAGAGCTTTATGAAGAAGTTCAAGGATAAGCGCTTCGCCGCCAAGTGCGACCGGGACCTCGTGCTTCGGGGCTGTGAAATGCTGGGCATGGACATCCGGGAGGTTGCGGAAATCTGCATCGGAGGCATGAAGGAGCACGCCGGGGAACTTGGGCTTCTGGGTACGGAGCAATAAAATAGCTTTGGCTATTTCTCCGTTTTGATCCTTTATTTTCATCATCATCCGGGGTATGCTGTCCGTATCCCGTCAGAGAGCCGAAGCGGCGCTCTCCGGAAAATGTTCTGAAACGGAGGGAACCCGAAATGGAAAAGGTAATGTCCGTCCTCAAAAAGCTGTACCAGGTTAGGATCAAGATCAGCCGGAAAGGCACCCCGGTGCTGAACTGGTCGGTGCTGTTCAGCGCGGCCTGTGTGCTGTTTGCGCCGCACATGAGCATCATCGGCGCCATTCTCGCGCTGATCATGGGATATGAATTCTCCATTGATGCCAACGGCGTCGGCTTCGGTGCGGAAGGCCTGGAGGAAACCCTGAAAAAAGGCGCGGAAAATGTCAGGAAAGCGGTCGCCGGCGCCGCCAGCGCGGTGAAGACGGAGATCGAGAAGGCGGACGCCGCCAAGAAGGAAGCCGCGAAAAAAGAAGCCGATAAGAAAGAAGCTGAAAAGAAGGAAGCCGAAAGCGCCGCGTCCATCTGGGAAATGAAGACTGTCCCCATGGCTGAGGCTGCCGAACCCGCTGCCGCCGTTACAGAGCCTGCAGCTGCTGTCACGGAGCCCATTGCCGCTGAAACCGTTGTTCCGGAGAAGGCCCCGGAGATCAACGCGGAAGTGCTGGAAGATCTCCGGCGGCACGAGGATTCCTTCCGGAGCAATCCGGCTGCCACCACGTTCCATTCGGCCTACTCCGCCGCCGCGGATTCGGTGCCGACCCTGCAGTTCCCGACGGAGAACCCCGCGGAAGACGTCGTGCCGAAGCATCAGGCGTCTCAGGGCTGATTTCGTTCCGACAAAAAAAGCGGCTATCTGTCAGCCGTTTTTTTATTGGTTTTTTATCCCTTGACGCCGCCCAGGGCGATGCCCTCCATGAACTGGCGCTGCAGGAAAATATACAGAATAAAGGGAAACAGGAAAGTCAGCGTGGCGCCGGCCATCACCATGCCGTAATTCGTCGTGGAATTGCTGGACAGCGTGGCCATGGTTACCGGCAGCACGCGCATCTCCGACCGGGT
>CAMKJS010000124.1 GCA_946413245.1 uncultured Clostridia bacterium | reverse complement strand
ATGGCGATGGGCCTGCCCGGCGGTGCGGCGATCGGCGCGGTGTTCGGGCTGATCAGTTTTCTGCAGTGCTTCGGCATCTTCGGCAGCAGCCCCATGGGTGCGGCGCTGGTGACGGTAAGCCCCGTGCTGATGTTTATCCAGCGTTTTGTTTCCCGGGTGCTGGTAGGCGTTCTCTGTGCTGTGGTATACCGCTTCGTGAGCAGGACGAAGCTGCCTTTGACGGCGCAGGGTGCTGTGACCGGCTTTTCCGCCGCGTTTTTCAACACACTGTTTTTCATGTCACTGCTGGTGCTGCTGTTCGGGAACACGGAACTCATTCAGAACCAGATGGCGGGCCGCGGTGTGCTGGCTTACATCGTCGCTTCCGTGGGGATCAACGCGGTGGTGGAAATGATAGTGGCGGCAGTGGTGACCGGAGCGGTAGGCGCCGCGCTGCGACGGGCCGGCCTGGTCTGATCCCGCCGGACCCGGACGGACCTGGACTGCACAGCGAACCCGGGTAAAAAATTTCGTTTGAACATGTGATCAAGCGCAGTAAGCAAGGAGGGCAACCGGGATGATCCTGGCCATGGACATCGGGAACACCAACATCAAAACGGCACTGTTTGACGGGAAGGAAATGTTCAAATACTGGCGGATGTCCACGAGCATCACTTCCACGTCGGACGAGTACGGCATCCGGCTGACTTCCATGTTCGACCATGAGAAGGTGCCGACGGACGTGGTGGACGGAATTGTGGTCTCCAGCGTGGTGCCGACCATCAACTACACCATTGACCACATGCTGCAGAACTATTTCGGCCGGGTGCCGCTGTTCGTGGCGCCGGGAGTGAAAACCGGAATCAACATCCGGTACGAAAACCCGCGGGAACTGGGCAGCGACCGAATCGCCAACGCGGTGGCCACCTATGAGGAATACGGCGGGCCGACGATCTTCATCGACTTCGGAACAGCCACCACGTTCGGGGTGGTGGACGCGGAGGGTTCTTTCCTTGGAGGCGCCATCTGCCCGGGAATCAAGCTGAGCAGCGAAGCCCTGGTGACCGGAACAGCCAAGCTGCCCCGCTTCGAGCTGGCACGGCCGGAACACGTGATCGGCAGGACGACGCTGAGCAATCTGCAGAGCGGCATGTATTACGGATATGTGGGCCTGGTGCGGAATATCGTACGGAAAATCCGTCAGGAGCTGGGCGAGGAAGCCTATGTGGTGGCGACCGGCGGTATGGCGCTGATGATCGCGGAGGAAAGCAAGGCGATCGACAAGCTGGACGGACTGCTGACCCTGAAGGGTCTGCGGATGATCTATGAACGGAACAGAGCGGAAGGAGAAAAGTGACAATGAAAGAGGTTGTACTTGGACTGCTTGGGCTGGGGAATATCGGCGGAGGCGTCTGGGATCTGGTTCAGTTTTTCGGGAAAGACGTGGAAAAAAGGACGGGCCTGACGCTGCAGATCAAAAAAGCGCTGGTGCTGGACAAAAAGGTGCACGGCGGCAAGGACGTTCCGGACGAAGTGCTGACGACGGAACGGAACGACATTCTGGAGGATCCGGAAATACAGATCGTCTGCGAATTCCTGGGCGGAGAGCAGCCCGCAGCCTCGATGATGCTTCGGGCGCTGGAAAACGGAAAATCCGTGGTGACGGCAAACAAGATGGCGCTTTCTCTGCATTTCGACGAACTGCGCGCCATGGCGAAGAAAACCGGGGCAGGACTGTATTACGAAGCCAGCGTGGGCGGGGCGATCCCGGTGATCAACGCGCTGACGAGCCCCCTGATCGCCAATCATATCGAGCAGATCATGGGCATCGTCAACGGAACCACCAACTATATTCTTACCAGAATGGCGGCGGAAGGCGCGGATTATGAAACCATTCTGAAGGACGCCCAGCGGCTGGGCCTTGCGGAACCGAATCCCGCGGCGGACGTGGAGGGAATGGACGCGGCATATAAGCTCAGCATTATGGGCTCGCTGGCGTTCCACAGCAGAGTGCATGTGGAGGACATATACCGGGAAGGTATTACGAAGGTGACCGCCGAGGATATCGCTTTCGGCCGGGAAATGGGTTATGTGCTGAAGCTGCTGGCCATCGGGAAGGACAACGGAGATTCCATCGAAGCCAGAGTTCATCCTGCTTTCCTGCCGGCGGACCATCCGCTGGCCCGGGTGGACGGCTCCCTGAACGCGATCTATCTGTACGGCCACTCTTTCAAGGACATGATGCTGGAGGGCCGCGGCGCCGGAGACGCGCCGACCGCCAGCGCCATTGTGGGGGATATCGTGCAGGCTGCGCAGAATGCGGTGCATCCGATGCCGTATCTGCGACCCGAGACGGTGCCGGTGGCGGACGACTGGCAGAGCAAGTATTTCATCCGGATGCAGGCGAAGGACGCCCCCGGCGTGCTGGCGGAAGTGACCGGGCTGCTGGCCGGAGAAGGGATCTCCGTATCCGCCATGATGCAGAAGCATGCCGTACCCGGCGAAAAGGCGACCCTGATCGTGATTACCCACAGCGCGCCGGAAAAGGCGGTACAGCGCGTGGTCAAGGCGCTGAATTCGGATATCTGCCAGGTGGACAACGTTATCAGAGTTGAGGGATAAATGGAACAGGAAGCATGGGTTTTATTTGACCTGGACGGAACGCTGACCAGGTCGGAAGAAGGAATCATGAATTCTTTCCGGCATGCTCTGCGCAAAATGGAATATCCGGAACCGGATGAGGCTACGCTTCGCAAGTGTATCGGACCGCCTCTGGTCTGGTCGTTTCAGAATGTGGCAGGGATGACGGAGGAACAGGCGCTTCAGGCGCAGGAGTATTATCGGGAACGGTATAACACGGTGGGTCTGCTGGAAAACCGGGTTTACCCGGGCGTCCGCATGATGCTGCGCACACTGCGGAAAGCCGGGGCGCATCTGGCTGTGGTGACAGGAAAACCGTCGACCCCGACGGAAAAGATTCTGGCGCATTTCGGCATACGCCGTTTCTTTGAAAAGGTGGTTTGCGCAACAGACAAAAGCGCGGACAAGGAGCTGCTGATCCGGACGGCGCTGCCGGAAAACCACGGGGAGGCCTGGATGGTCGGCGACCGCCGCTTCGATATGGAAGGCGGCGTCCGGGCGGGGATTCACACGCTGGGCGTGACCTATGGATACGGTGATGAAGAAGAACTGCGGGAGAGCGGTGCCGGGAAGCTGGCCCGTTCCCCGAGGGAAATCACGGAAATCCTGTGTCCGGAGGTTCAGCCGGATCCCGGTGCTTTTTTAAGCATGGAGGGCCTGGACGGCAGCGGAAAGGGAACACAGGTGGACCGGCTGCGGGATACCCTGGACCGGTTCGGTTATGAAGTGGTGCTGACCCGGGAACCGGGCGGAAGCCCCATCAGTGAAAAGATCCGTGATATTCTGCTGGACCGGGAGAACACCGCGATGGAGGACGTCACCGAGGCACTGCTGTACGCGGCGTCCCGGGCACAGCACGTGCGGGAAACCATACGCCCTGCCGTGAAGGCAGGCAAAGTGATTCTTTGCGACCGCTTTCTGGATTCTTCTGTAGCCTACCAAGGCGGCGGGAGACAGCTGGGGGTGGACCGGATTCTCGCCATGAACACTCCGGCGGTGGACGGAACACAGCCTGATATGACGGTTTATCTGGACATCAACCACCGGGAAGCGCTGCGGCGCCGCTGCGCGGCCAGCGTGCCGGACCGGATGGAGATGGAAGCGGACAGCTTCCATGCCCGGGTGGAGGAAGCCTATCATCAGCTGATTGCGCGGGAGCCGGACCGGTTTATCGTCGTGAACGCGGCAAAGGACCGGGAGGAGATCGCCGCGGAGATCGCGGAGCAGGTGATCCGGCGGCTGACGGAGGCGGAACAGTGAGCGAACGGGTCGTCATCGGGATGAGCGGAGGCGTCGATTCCTCCGTGGCCGCGCTGCTGCTGAAGGAACAGGGCTACGACGTGGTCGGCGTGTTCATGAAAAACTGGGAAGAGCAGGACGAGAACGGCGTATGCACCGCGGAGCAGGACTGGAGCGACGTGCGGGACGTCTGTGACCGGATCGGCATTCCGTATTACAGCGTCAACTTCGCCCGGGAATACTGGGACCGGGTTTTTTCCTATTTCTTAAAGGAGTATCAGGCGGGAAGGACGCCGAACCCGGACGTGCTGTGCAACCGGGAAATCAAATTCCGGGCATTTCTGGACTTTGCCATGAATCTGGGAGCCTCAAAAATGGCCACAGGCCATTTTGTGCGCACGAACGAAAGGGGAGAGCTGCTGCGGGGGCCGGATCCGAACAAGGATCAGAGTTACTTCCTTTATATGGTACACAGCGGGCAGCTGAAAAGGACCCTGTTTCCCGTGGGCGGAATGACCAAGGCGCAGGTACGGGCGATCGCGGCGGACCATGGGCTGCCCGTAAGCCAGAAAAAGGATTCCACCGGGGTCTGCTTTATCGGGGAACGGAATTTTAAGAAGTTTCTTTCCGGCTTTTTGCCGGCGCAGCCCGGAGACATGGTTTCTCCGGAAGGGGAAACCGTGGGCCGGCATGACGGGCTGATGTACTATACCCTGGGACAGCGCCGGGGTCTTGGGATCGGCGGACGGGGAGACGGACGCAGCTGGTTTGTGATCGGAAAGGATCTGGAAAAGAATCAGCTGCTGGTAGCCCAGGGAGAGGATCATCCCATGCTCTACAGTACACGCTGCCGGGCGGAGGACGTGACCTGGGTCGGAGAAGCTCCGCTGCAGGAGGGACAGACGCTTTCCTGCACCTGCAAATACCGCTACCGCCAGCCTGATCAGCCGGTGGAGGTGACCCTGGAAGGGGATCAGCTGCGGATTCATTCTCTGGTTCCGCAGCGCGCGGTGACCCCGGGACAGAGCGCAGTGCTTTATCAGGGAGAGGTGTGTCTGGGCGGAGGGATCGTGACAGAGATTGAGGACGCAGGCCGGATTCCGGTGTGAAATACGCCGAAAACCGAATTCCGATCGTTTTTATCGGTACGAGTGCAGGGATCCCGCCAAAAGACGAACGTTTTTCAGAGCGAGGGAGACAACGTCCGGAAACGTTGATTTTCCTCACTTTTTTTTATTTTTTTCTCCAAAAACGCTTGACATTCGATATTCCTTTTGGTATTCTATCCAAGCTCGCTTACGGGCAATGACCTGAGGCGGGCGGGATCGAACCTTGAAAACGATACAGAGAGAAACGCGCAAGAAAGAGAA
>CAMKJS010000123.1 GCA_946413245.1 uncultured Clostridia bacterium | reverse complement strand
TGTTTACGCATTCCGCGTCAGCGGCGATGCCGCCGTTGCCGGGGAGGGCGTAGATAATTTCCGCCGCGGGGTTCTCCCGGAGCTTACGGATGATGGCGTGTTCGCGGCCGCCCCCGCCAATAACCATAATCTTCATGATTCTTTCTTGGAGGGCTTTCCGGTCGCCCTCCAAACCTCCTTCGGCTTTCATGACAAGAAGTAGAGGAATAATTCGGTGTTTGGTTAGAGGCTTTCCGGTCGCTTAGTGGTGGAACAGGCGCATATGGGTGAAGCACATGGTCATGCCGTACTTGTCGCAGCACTCGATTACCGCGTCGTCCCGGATGGAGCCGCCGGGCTCGGCGATGTATTTCACACCGCTGCGGTACGCCCGCTCAATATTGTCGCTGAAGGGGAAGAAGGCATCCGAGCCCAGGGCTACGTTCTGCCGGGTGCTCAGCCATTCCTTCTTTTCGTCCTCTGTGAAAGGTTTGGGCCGGGCAGTATAGTACTTCGCCCAGTTTTCCTCCGCGCAGACGTCCTCTTCGTTGTGGTTGATATAGGCGTCGATCACGTTGTCCCGGTCCGGCCGGCCCAGTTCCGGCCGGAAGGGCAGGTTCAGCACCTTCTCATGCTGCCGCAGGAACCAGGTGTCCGCCTTGGAGCCCGCCAGGCGCGTGCAGTGGATGCGGCTCTGCTGGCCGGCGCCCACGCCGATGGCCTGTCCGTCCACCGCGTAGCACACGGAGTTGGACTGGGTATATTTCAGGGTGATCAGGGCTACGATCAGATCCCGCACTGCGGATTCCGGCAGCTCCTTGTTCTTCGTCACGATTTCCGACAGCAGCTCCCGGTTAATCGGGAAATTGTTCCGCCCCTGCTCGAAGGTGATGCCGAAAATCTGCCTGCGCTCCTGCGCTTCCGGTACATAGTCCGGATCGATCTGCACGATATTGTAGGCGCCCTTCCGCTTCTGCTTCAGAATCTCCAGGGCTTCCGGCTCATAGCCGGGGGCGATGATGCCGTCGGAGACCTCCCGGCGCAGCATATTCGCCGTGGTCACGTCGCACACGTCGCTCAGGGCTACCCAGTCCCCGAAGGAGCACATCCGGTCCGTTCCCCGAGCCCGGGCATAGGCACAGGCCAGCGGAGAATCGTCCAGCCCCTCGATGTCGTCCACGAAGCAGGCTTTCTTCAGTTCCGGGCTCAGGGGAATGCCCACCGCCGCGGAAGTGGGGCTCACGTGTTTGAAGGAGGTCACCGCCGGAAGCCCCAGCGCTTCCTTCAGCTCCTTCACCAGCTGCCAGGAGTTGAAGGCGTCCATAAAGTTGATATATCCCGGCCTGCCGCACAGGATCTGAATCGGCAGATCGCTTCCGTCCCGCATGTACAGCTTCGCGGGCTTCTGGTTCGGGTTGCATCCGTATTTGAGCTCAAATTCCTTCATAATGACCTCCGTCTTTATCTTTATATGATTTACTGATTCTTGTTGATCAGCCGGTTCTCAGTCTGTCCGTCCGCCAGGTTCACGTAGCGCACATACAGACTGATCCTGTTTTCCGGGTCCAGCGCGTTCCAGAGCCGCTCAGTCATCTCGTCGATCCCGTCGCACACAGCCATGCGCTCCGGCTCTCCCTGGAATGTGGGGATGGGGTTTCCGTCCCGCACATAGGTGTGCAGGAAGTGGCCCAGCCCCGGCAGCGGCCGGTAGGCGAAGGTATACCGGTTGCAGGCGCTGCCTTCCGCGTCTGCGCTCTTGAGGATGCTCATCTGATAGGTGAAATCCCCGTCCGCGAAGGTCAGCATTCCGCTGATGCGCGGCGTCCAGTTCGGCCCGTCCGGCTCAAAGGCGCGGCTTTCCAGCGCCTCAGAGAAGCTCATCCCTTTTCCGAGGCCGTCATAAACCGTGTCCGTCTGATTGCCGTTGGTCACGATCAGATGATTCTCCCGGGACCGCAGGGCCGCGTAAATAATCAGGGAGGGATCCTGTACCTTCGCGGCGTCGAAGGGTTCCGTGAACACCTCTCCGTTCCGCTCGGTGAAAATCCGGTTGCGGCTGTTAGCGCTCCGGCCCATGATAAAATACGCCGCGACGGCTTTCGTGCCGTCCGGGGTCTTTCCGATCACGATGCCCCGTCCGGGATACGTATTTCCGACCAGCAGTTCCTCCGGTTCCTGAATCGCGTAGATATTCATTCCTCCGCTCCTCCTTCTTTTCTCTCCGACCATTCCGCGCATACCTGCTCCAGGCACCGGGGAAGCAGGATCCATTCCGCCTGCTCCATCACCCGGCGCTGCAGCGTCTCCGGCGTATCCTCCGGCTGGATCTCCACTGCCTTCTGGGCGATGATTTCTCCGCCGTCGGGAATCTCATTCACAAAATGCACCGTGGCGCCGGTCACCTTCACGCCCCGGGCCAGCGCCGCCTCATGCACCTTCAGGCCGTAGAACCCCGCGCCGCAGAAGCTGGGGATCAGGCTGGGATGCACGTTCAGGATCCGCCGGGGATAGCGGGAGGTGAAATTCTCGCTGAGGATGCTCAGGAACCCCGCCAGCACGATCACGCCGATGCCGTATTCCTCCAGCGCTTCCCGCAGTTTCCGTTCGAAGCCCTCCTGGCCCCCGCAGTCCTTCTTCAGGATTTCCAGGGCAGGAACCCCGGCTTTTTTCGCCCGCTCCAGGGCGTAGGCCCCCGCGTGATTGCTGATCACCAGCGCCACCCGGCAGGAAGGCAGTTCTCCCCGGGCTTCCGCGTCCAGTATAGCCTGCAGGTTCGTGCCCCCGCCGGACACCAGCACCGCCACCGGTACCTTTCGGTTGCTCATATGTTCCTCCCATTCTCCCGCGGACGTCATCAGTCCAGCAGCTGAATCCGTTCGCCGCCTTCCCGGATTTCCCCAACAGGATAAGCGTCGATTCCGGCATCCCGCAGCACGCGCAGCGCGGTCTCCTCCTCCGCTTTCGGCACCACGACCGTCATACCCACGCCCATGTTGAACGTGTTGAACATATCCCGCTCGGAAATCCCGCCCCGTTCCGCAATCAGGCGGAAAACCGGCAGCACCCGCACGTCGCTCTTCCGGATCACGGCGCACAGCCCTTCCGGAATGCTGCGCGGAATGTTTTCGTAGAAGCCGCCGCCCGTGATATGGCTGATACCCCGGACGTTCACCTGCTTCAGCAGTTCCAGCACCGGCTTCACATAGATCCGGGTCGGCTCCAGCAGCGCCTCGCCCAGGCTCTTTCCGCCCAGGGCCTCCACCGGCGCTTTCAGGTCCGCGTGTTCCACGTCGAACACTTTGCGCACCAGGCTGAATCCGTTGGAATGCACCCCGGAGGACGGCAGAGCAATCACGACGTCCCCGGCCCGCATGGTTTTGTTGTCGATGATTTTCTCCCGGTCCACCAGCCCGGTGCAGTAGCCGGCCAGATCATATTCATCCTCCGGCATCATGCCGGGATGCTCCGCCGTTTCCCCGCCGATCAGGGCCGCGCCGGCCTGCACACAGCCTTCGCACACACCCTTCACGATCTGTTCGATCCTCTCCGGCACATTTTTTCCGCAGGCGATGTAATCCAGGAAGAACAGGGGCCGCGCGCCGCAACAGATGATATCGTTGACGCACATGGCCACGCAGTCGATGCCCACCGTGTCGTGCCTGTCCATCAGGAAAGCGATCTTCAGCTTCGTACCGACCCCATCGGTGCCGGAGACCAGCACCGGCTGGCTCATTCCGCTCAGATCCGGCGCAAAGAGGCCGCCGAAACCGCCAACGTCCGAACATACGCCGGGAGTTTCCGTCCGGGCAATATGTTTTTTCATCAGCTCCACCGATTTATAGCCCGCGGTAATATCCACGCCTGCCGCGGCGTATGCTTCCGACCTGGAGAGATTGTCCTTCATCATGTTTCCTTTCCGCGCCGGCAAGACGCCTGACGCTGTCAGTCGCCGTCACTGACTCCTGTCCAGCAGTATGTACATAATTCACAGGGATTGACGCCAATAGCGCGGATCACGCCTTCCAGCGTCTGGAATTCCAGGGAGGCCAGGTGCAGCTGCTCACAGATGCGTTCCCGCAGCCTCCGCCCCCGCTCGGTCGATCCGTCCGCGTACTCGCTGATAAACTGCAGTCCTTCCTCCCCCTCCAGCTCCACAATCACCCGCCGGGCGATCAGCTCCATATCCGACGTGGAGCGGGAGAAATTCAGATACTTGCAGGCATACATGATCGGCGGGCATGCGCTGCGCATATGCACCGACTTCGCGCCGCTCTCATAGAGGAATTCCACGGTTTCCCGCAGCTGCGTTCCCCGGACGATGGAATCGTCCACAAACAGCAGGTTCTTGTTCCGGATCAGCGCGTTGACCGGAATCTGCTTCATCTTCGCAATCTTGTCCCGGTCCTTCTGGGAAGCCGGCATAAAGCTGCGGCTCCAGGTGGGCGTATATTTGATAAACGCCCGGGCAAACGGCCTGCCGCTGCGGTTGGCATATCCGATGGCGTGGGGTGTACCCGAATCCGGTACGCCGCCCACATAGTCGATAACGTCCGTCCGGCCTGCCGCAGCGTCATTCTCCGCCATGATTGCGCCGTTCCGGTACCGCATATCCTCCACGTTGACCCCCTCGTAAGTGGAGGTGGGATAGCCGTAATAGCTCCAGAGGAAGGAGCAGATCTTTTTTTTCTCCAGGGGCGGCGACAGCTGCGTGATGCCCTCCGGAGTCAGCTTCACGATTTCCCCGGGGCCCAGCTCCCGCACGTCCTCATAGCCCAGCTTCTGATAGGCGAAGGACTCAAAGGCCACCGCGTATCCGTTTTCCCCTTTTCCGACTTCCACCGGCAGCCGGCCGACCCGGTCCCGGGCGGCAATCAGATGCCCTTCCTCCGTCAGAATCAGGATGGATGCAGTTCCCTCAATGGACTTCTGGGCAAAGCGGATCCCTTCCGTAAAATTGCTCTTCTGGTTAATCAGCGCGCTGAGCAGCTCCGTCTGGTTGATTCTGCCCCCGGTCATGGAATCAAAATGCCCGCCGCTGAAGCTGAGGTACTGGTCGATCAGCTTCTCCTCGTTCTGAATCACCCCGGTCATGCAAATAGCGTAGGTCCCGAGGCAGGAGCGGATCAGCAGCGGCTGCGGGTCGCTGTCGGAAATACATCCGATGGCAGCGTTCCCTTTCATTTCTTCAAAGATATGCTCGAATTTGGTCCGGAACGGGGCGTTTTGAATGCTGTGAATCTTCCGCTGCAGGCCGATTTC
>CAMKJS010000122.1 GCA_946413245.1 uncultured Clostridia bacterium | reverse complement strand
TTGTTTTCCAGTTCGCTCATGCGTGTGACAACCTCCTTAAGTGAATCCGTCGGCGTGGATGCGCCGGCGGTGATCCCAATCTTCTCGGAATCTATATTTGCAAAGGCTGGCGGTATTTCCGCCGCGCACTCTACCAAAATGGTTCTGGGGCATTGCTGCCTGCACAGCTCGAAGAGCTTCCGCGTGTTGGCGCTGTTCCGGCCGCCCACCACGATCATGGCGTCGCACCGTCTGGCCAGCTCCGTGCTCTCCTTCTGCCGCGTCTCCGTCGCGGAGCAGATGGTGCAGTGGCTGTCCAGCTGCTTCACCTTGCGCTTCAGCACTTCCAGCACCGCTTCCCAGCGGGCCGGAGGGAACGTCGTCTGCGAAAGGGCCGCCGCCCGGTCCATCTCCGGCAGCCGCTCCGCTTCCTCCGGAGAAGCCGCGATCCAGACGGGCCCGCTGACCCATCCCGCGGTTCCCTGGACTTCCGGATGATCCGGCTCTCCGACGATAATCACGGGGATCCCGTTCTCCGAGCATTCCTCCGCGATCCGGTGCATCCTGCTGACAAAGGGACAGGTGAGATCCACGATCTCGCAGCCGGCGTCCCGCAGCGCGTTCAGCACCGCAGGCGCCTCTCCGTGGCTCCGGATCAGCACCCGGCGGCCGGCTGCCTCCCCGGGGGTCCGGATCGGCTTCAGGCCTTTTTCAGCCAGGCTGCTGACCACCTGCGGGTTATGAATCAGCTCTCCCAGCATGCAGGAGGGAACCCCGTCCCGGGACAGTTCCTCCGCCTGCTCCACGGCCCGCCTGACTCCCATGCAGAATCCGGCATGAGCCGCTATCTCTATTGGCATCGGACGCCACCTCTCGCATAAATGACCGTCTTCCTATCTGTATTTTCGCTTTCCTTTGTGATTTTCCTGCTTTTTGAAAAAATTTTTTTATTTTTTTCTTTCTCCCCGGATTCAGGCGTCAAAATGGCCGTATTTCTGGATCATTTCCCGGAAGGTTTCCCGCATGCGCTCGTTCATTTTTTCGCAGGTTTCGGTGTTGATTCCCTCCTGCAGCAGATCCTGCGTGGGAATCGGATCCCCGATGTAAAGATGGGTCAGGCGGAAGAAGCGCATCTTCCGGTCGAAGTACATGGGAATAATCGGAGCCTTGCTGCGCAGCGCGATCAGCGCGGTCCCGTTTTCGATATACTCCATCTGCCCTTCGTGATGGCGGGTCCCCTCGGGGAAGATCACCAGCGGCTTGTTCAGCCTGACCGCCTTCATGCAGGCCCGCATGGCCTCCATGTCCGTATGGCCCCGGTCCACCAGGATGCAGTGCAGCTTAGCCAGCAGGTACCGGGCCAGCTTATTCTTTCCCAGCTCCTTCTTCCCGAGAAACACGCACTGGTGCTTTTTCACCGCCAGGCCCATCACCACGGGATCCAGCGCGTGCTGGTGGTTGGCGATGATCACGTACGGCGGCACGTTTTCGTTCATTTCCTTCCCGCCGTGAATCCGGACCGGCAGCAGCGTTCTGAAAAGGATGTTGGCGATCACCCGGACGAATTCATAGAAAAGATTGTCCTTCTCCTGAACCGGTTCAACCATGCGTCTTCGCCTCCACGATCTTCAGGATTGCCTCCACCGTTTCGTCAAAGGTCAGGTTGGTGGAGTCCACCAGCTCCGCGTCCTCCGCCTGCCGCAGGGGTTCCACTTCCCGGTTCATGTCCTGCTCGTCCCGGCGGCGCACGTCCTCCAGCACCTTCTCGTAGGTGTCCGGCATGCCCTTCTCGTTCATTTCCTTCCAGCGCCGCTTCGCCCGTTCCTCCGCGCTAGCGGTCAGATAGATTTTCGCGGTGGCGTCGGGCAGCACGGTGGTGCAGATATCCCGGCCGTCCACCAGCATGTCCGTCTCAGCGGCCAGCTTCTGCTGCAGCGCCACCATGGCCCTGCGCACGTCGGCGTAGCGGCTCACGGTGGAAGCAGCCATGCTGACCTCGTTCGTCCGGATCAGGCCGGTCACGTCCTTCCCTTCCACAAATGTGTGCTGCCCGTCCTCCCCGTAGGTCACGGACACGGGCAGCGACCCGCAGAGCTCCACCATGGCTTTCTCGTCCTGAAGATTCATGCCCCGCTCCAGCGCCGCCAGCCCCAGCGCCCGGTACATGGCGCCGGTATCCAGATGCAGGATTCCCAGCCGCCGCGCCACGGCGTCCGCCACGGAAGATTTGCCCGCGCCTACCGGGCCGTCAATCGCGATATTCAAACGCACCTGAGTCGTCCTCCTTGTCTGATGAATATTTATACATTATACACAAAATCCGCGCGGACTTCAACGATGCTTGCACATTTCCTCCGGAACAGGTATAATTTATTGTTATGGAGTGTGATGGATTTGAAGCCGTTTCCCTTTTTTGCCTACCTGTCCCGGCTGAAGCTGATTTCCCGCTGGAGCCTGATGCGCAACGCGGTGCCCGAGAACGACGCGGAGCACAGCCTGCAGGCCGCCATGATCGCCCACGCCATCGCGGAACTGGGCCGGCAGCGGTATCAGCGGGAAGTCAGCCCCGACCGCGTGATTTCCCTGGCGGTGTATCATGACGCCACCGAAGTCATGACCGGGGATCTTCCGACGCCGGTCAAGTATTATTCGGACGAGCTCCGCGGCGCCTACCGCCGGCTGGAGGATCTGTCGGCGGACCGGCTTCTGGCCATGCTGCCGGAGGATCTGCGTCCCGCCTTCTCCCCTTACCTCCGCCAGGAACCCGGCTATGAGCGGGACGTAGTCAAGGCGGCGGACAAGATCTGCGCCTATATCAAATGCCTGGAGGAAAAGCGGGCCGGCAACCGGGAGTTCGATTATGCCGCGGAAAACATCCGCGAAGCGCTGGAAGCCAATCCCCTGCCGGAGGTACGGGATTTTCTCACCGAGTTTCTCCCCGCCTTCGAGATGACGCTGGACGAGCTGAACCATCCCGCATCCTGACAAAACGAAACTGCAACCGGATTTTTTACTGAAAGGATGACAAAACCATGAAACGTTGGATCGCGCTGCTGTTGGCCCTGACTCTGCTCCTCCCCGTTTTCTCCTCCCTCGCGGAAGAGGACGACGATCTGGAGATCGAGGAAATCATGGAAGACGTGGATCTGGACGAGGATTCGGACGGGGACACGGACGAGGACACGGACGAGGAAGGCTATGACGCTGACGCCGCGGAAGAAAGAACCGACGGCGGCTATGAGCTGACGGACGAGGATCTGGCGGAGTTGGAAGCCCTGGCGGAGACCCTTGACCTGCAGACCGCGGACGAGCCTGTGGACGCCGATTCCCTGGAGCTGAACACCACCCTGCCGGACAACGTGATCAATATTCTCCTGCTGGGCGTGGACAGCCGCAATCCGGACCTGAAGGACGACACAGCCAACGTAAAACGTGCCGACGTCCAGATGATCCTCTCCTTCAATCCGGACGACAGGGAAAACCCCATCAAGCTTTCCTCCATCCTGCGGGATACGCTGGTGGAGGTTCCCTCCGCCTCCGGATATACCAAGAAAAAGATCACCGAGTCCTTCACGTCCTATACGTCCAGCGGCTCCTTCTATGACAATCCGATGCGTTCCGTGCGCACCGTGAACCATAACTTCGAGATGAACATTCAGTACTATGTCGCCATTAATTTCTACGGCGTTCTTTCCATCGTGGACGCCATGGGCGGCATCGACCTGGACCTGACCAAGGGCGAGGCCTGGAATATCAACGAATACCTCAAGCGGAACAAGAAGGCGATCCTCCGGACCTACGACACCCAGGAAAAATATGACAAGCGGGTCAAGCTGGAGGTCAAAGACGGCGTGCAGCATCTGGACGGGCTCCAGGCCCTGATGTACGCCCGGCTCCGCAAGTCCTTCTCCTCCAAGTATCAGATGGGAGACGACTGGCAGCGCACCGCCCGCACCCGCCATCTGCTGGAAGTGCTGCTGAAGAAGGTGCTGGACAAGGATTCCGGGATTTCCATCCTGGACCTGTTCACCGAAGCCATCACCTACGTTTCCTCCAACATGAACATCGAGACCATGTTCAGCCTGGTGCGCCAGGTGCTTTCCTCCGGACTCATCAGCCGCGTCAAGGACGCGGATGCCTCCCTGATCGGTCAGTTCCGGATTCCCATGGACAAGACCTACAGCTACGCGGACGTCAGCGGCCAGAGCGTGATCTTCATGAACAAGAATAACTTCCGGAAGAATGTGGAAGCCCTGCATCAGTTCATCTATGGCGTCTACAGTCCGCTCGACGCGGAATAAACCTCGTCTTCACAGTCAAACCGGGCAGCCCTGTGCGGGCCGCCCGGTTGTTTTCTTTTCTTTCGGCTTCAGGTATCCGGCCAGTTCTTCCAGCGGTCGAACTGGAAGAGGATATCCTCCTTCCGGTGCGCGTCGCTGGAAAACAGCAGCTTTCCGCCCCTCTCTTTCAGATAGCGGACGATGTCCGCGGAGGGATACGGGGTGGTCCGGTATCCGCGGGAGATCGCTCCCGTGTTGATTTCAAAAGGCTTCCCGGTCTTCAGCAGCGCGTCCGCCGCGGCCTGCCAGGCCTTCACATACCGGGGATGGCTGACGTCGAACATCGGATCCTGCTCGATGAACTTCGAAATCAGGTCAAAATGGCCGATAATGTCGCATTTCGTCATCTCCACGACCCGGGCCTCCGCCGCGTAATACGCCTCGACAAAGGCATACCAGTCGCCGCCGAAATACTTCTCCACGCCTTCCCGCTGCTTTTCCGCGGTCCAGTCGATGGAAACGTGGTGCCCGTCCGGCATGGTCAGCAGATGGACGGAGCCGATCACGTAGTCGTACGGCGCGAAATCGTCGCAGATGAACCCTCTTTCCAGGCCGCACAGCACCCGGATTTTCCCTTCGTATTTCTTTTTCAGCCGTGCCATTTCCGCCCGGTATTCCGCGCTGGATTCCAGGGTCATGCCGCAGGCGTCCAGATGGCTGTGGTCGGAGATGCCCACCGTGTCCAGCCCCAGGCGGACCGCTTCCTCCACCATTTCCTCCGGGATGTTTTTTCCGTCCGAAAAGACGGTATGCATGTGTAAATCTCTCACGTCATTTTCTCCTGTTTCACCTTATGGTCGATCACGTGGCGGCTCGCCAGCTCGCGGTGGATGTCCTCCAGCGAGATCCCGGCCTCGATCATCAGCACCATCACGTGGTAGGTCAGGTCCGCGATTTCATAGATGGTTTCCTTTTTGTCCTGATCCTTCGCGGCGATGATCACCTCGGTGGATTCCTCGCCCACCTTCTTCAGGATTTTGTCCAGCCCCTTCTCGAACAGATAGGTGGTGTAGGAGCCTTCCTTCTTCTCCGTCTTCCGCCCCGCGATCAGCTTCATCAGGGCCTCCAGGGAGAAGGCATGCAGCTCCTCGCTCTCCCATACCGTGTCGTTGAAGCAGCTTTCCGCGCCGGTGTGGCAGGCGGGCCCGTCCTTTTCCACCAGCACCAGCAGCGCGTCCCGGTCGCAGTCCGCTGTAATGGACACGATATGCTGATAGTTCCCGCTGGTTTCGCCCTTCAGCCACAGCTCCTGCCGGCTCCGGCTCCAGAAGCAGGTCAGCCCCTTCTCCATGGA
>CAMKJS010000121.1 GCA_946413245.1 uncultured Clostridia bacterium | reverse complement strand
CCAGCAAGATGACGCACCATAATATCGTCAATCTGCTGGATGTCGGCATGGACGGCGAGAACCGCTATCTGGTCATGGAATACGTGCAGGGAAAAACCCTGAAGGAAGTGATCCAGGAGAGGGGGCGCCTGAGCGCGCCGCTGGCCTGCCAGATCGCGATCCGTATTCTCAGCGCGCTGGAGCACGCGCACCGGAACGGCATCATTCACCGGGATATCAAACCGCAGAATATTCTGGTTCACGCGGACGGGCATATCAAAGTCGCTGATTTCGGTATCGCCCGGATCGCAGACAGCTCCACCCTGACCAAAGGGGATAACGTGATGGGCTCCGTGCATTATTTTTCGCCGGAGCAGGCCAGGGGCGAAGGGGCGAACGCGACCAGCGACATTTATTCCACGGGAATCGTGCTGTATGAAATGCTGACGGGCCGGGTGCCCTTCGACGGGGATAATCCCGTGGCGGTGGCGATGCAGCATCTGCACGCGACGCCGATCCCGATTCTCTATCTGGCTCCGGACGTTCCCCCGGCGGTCGTCCGCGTGTGCATGAAGGCTATGGAAAAGAATCCCGCGATGCGCTACCAGAGCGCCCGGGATATGGCGGCGGATCTGCGCGTGGCGCTGGACGACCGGAACGAACGGCCCGCCTACCGGAAAAACGAGCTGGAAGTGCGCATGCCGAAGCCCCAGATCCGGAACAGCAAGACGGACAAGCGGAAAAGGCTTTCCGGGAGTGACTGGCGCAAAATCCGCCTGTGGACCCTGACCGCGCTGCTGACAATCGGCGTGTTTACGGGCCTGTTTTTCGGAATTCAGGCGATCTACCAGCGTATTCTGACCAGCACGGTGGTGCCGAAGGTCGTCGGGTATACGCTGGAGGACGCGGACGAAGTGCTCAGCAAGGAAGGGCTGGATAGCGAGGTGAATTTCGTCAGCAGCGATTCCTATGAGAAGAATACGGTCATCATGCAGAAGCCGGAAGCCGACGAAACCACCCGGAAGGGGAACAAAGTCGTTCTGATGGTTTCCAAAGGGCCGACGGAGCTGGAAATCCCGAACCTGGAAAACGCGAAGAGCTCCGAGGCCATCACGGCGCTGAAGAACCAGGGCTTTGAAAACGTGACGGTGGAGCGGGTTCCGAGAGGGGATTACCTGGAGGATTCCGTCGTCAGCATGGAGCCCGCCGCCGGAACCATGCTCAGCCGGGATATGCCGATCAAGCTCTATGTCAGCGGCGGTGAAACGGTGATCCCCGATCTGGAAATGCGGACGCTTGAGGAAGCGGAACAGGAGCTGCAGGGGTTGAACCTGACCATGAACGGAACCCTGCAGTATGTGGACACGGACGATCCGGAGCAGCACGGGCTGATTGCCTCGCAGGATCCGGAAGCCGGGGTCCACGTGGTGCTGAACACAGCGGTCACCGTCATGGTTTACCGGTGCCCTGCGGAAAGCGAGGAGGTTCAGATCGACGTCACCATGGCGGAAAGTGATCAGGATATCATGGTCCGGGTTACGCTGATTGCACAGAATTCCAGTATTGAGCTGGAAGGAATCTCCTATGTGTGCGCGGCGAACGCCTACAGGAAGCAGACGGTGAACCTGCGCGTGCCGGACAGCCGGGAGTACACCTTCAATGTATATGCGGACGGGGAACTGATTCAGCAGGGCTTGCTGTCAGCGGAAATGAGCGCCGATGAGTAATCCAGTGAATACGGAGAACGGAAGCCTTCGCCGCGGAACGATCGTCCGCGGCGTCGGGAGCTTTTACACGGTGACGGACGCGGCGGGGGAAAGTTATACGCTGCGGTGCAAAAAGAAATTCCGTCATCAGCACATGACGCCGCTGCCCGGGGACGAAGTGCTGTTTTCGCCCGGATCGGGCGAGGAGCACGGCTGGCTGGAGGAGATCCTGCCCCGGAAAACCCTCTGCCTCCGTCCGCCGGTGGCCAATGTGGAACGGCTGGTGATCGTTCTCGCCCCGGTGCCTGAGCCGGATCTGCTGCTGACGGACCGGATCATCTCCCGAGCCCTGGCGCAGGACATGCAGGTGGCGATCGCCGTCAACAAAACGGATCTGGGAGCCGGCCTGGCGGAACAAATGGCTGAGGAGTACGCCGGCGCGGGAATCCCCGTGTTTCCGGTCAGTGCGGCGCTCAAAACCGGTCTGGAACCGCTGCGGGCCTGGATGAGCTCCGCCCTTTCCTGCCTGACCGGGCAGAGCGGCGCCGGGAAAAGCACGCTGCTGAACGCGCTGCTGGACCTGCGGCTGCAGACGGGAGAGATGTCCCGGAAGATTTCCCGGGGAAAGAATACCACGCGCCACGCGGAACTCATCGAAAAGAACGGGCTGCGGGTGATCGACACGGCCGGGTTCAACCTGCTGGAGGCGGAAAAGGACCTGCAGCCGGAAAAGCTGAAGGAGCGCTATCCGGAGTTCCTGCCCTATGAGGGCCGCTGCAGATTCCGGGAGTGCCTGCACGACCGGGAGCCGGGCTGCGCGGTTACAGCGGCTGCGGAAGCGGGGGAAATCAACGCGTTGAGGGTCAGCCGCTACCGGCAGCTGCTGGAGGAAACCCGAACGGTATGGAGGGATCGGTATGGTTAAAATCGCGCCGAGTATTCTGGCTGCGGATCCCCTGAATCTGGAAAGGGATACGCGCAGGATGGAAGAGGCCGGATGCGACTGGCTGCACGTGGATGTGATGGACGCGCATTTCGTGCCCAACCTGGCTTATACGCCGGATATCGTCCGCAGGCTCAGGCAGGCGGTCTCCGTTCCCCTGGACGTCCATCTGATGATGGATCATCCCGAAACGCTGCTGGACGCCTTTCTGGACGCCGGCGCGGATATCCTGACCGTTCATGCCGAGGCGGAAGTGCCGCTGGAAGGAATCATCCGCCGGATTCACGAGCGGAATGTGAAAGCCGGCATCGCCGTGAAGCCGCGGACGGATCCGGAAATCATCCGGGAGCTGATGCCGCAGGCGGATCTGATCCTGACCATGACGGTGGAGCCGGGTTTCGGCGGGCAGAAGCTGGACGAACATGTGCCCGCGAAAATGCGAAAGTTGCGGGAAATGGGTTACCGGGGCTGGATCGAGGCGGACGGAGGCATCGACGAAAGCAACCTTCCGCATCTGATCGACTGCGGCCTGGACGTGGCGGTCATGGGAACCGCACTGTTCCGGGAGAAGGATCCGGCGGCACTGATCCGCCGGCTGCACGGGCTGGGAGAACCATGAGCATGCATTCGGATACTATCGCGGCTATCGCGACCGCCCCCGGCCTCGGCGGCATCGGGATTATCCGTATCAGCGGGCCGGACGCGGAACCCATTCTCCGGAAGATCTTCCGCCCTACCGGCGGCGTCTGTCCGGACCGGGTGGAAAGCCACCGGCTGATGTACGGTACCGTCCGGGACGGGGAGAAGATCCTGGATGAGTGCATGGCCGTCCTGATGCGCGCTCCCCGGAGTTATACCAGGGAGGACGTGGCGGAACTGCAGCTGCACGGCGGAGGGTATGTGCTCAGCCGGGCGATGGAGCTTTGCCTGCAGTGTGGGGCGAGGCTCGCCGAACCCGGAGAGTTTACCCGGCGCGCTTTTCTGAACGGCCGCATCGACCTGAGCCGGGCCGAGGCGGTGATGCAGATGATCTCCGCCAGGGGAGAGCAGGAACACCTGGCTGCTGTCCGGCAGCTGGAGGGCGGGGCGGCTGCCTTCGTCCGGAAGGCGGCGGACGATCTGTATCAGCTGCAGGCGGGGCTCGCGGCCTGCATCGACTACCCGGAGGAAGTCTCGGACGAGGAAGGAACCCAGGCGCTTCGTCCGGGCATTGAGGAACTGATCCGGACCCTGCAGGGCGCGGTGGACGAGCGTACCAGCCGGCTGCTGCAGGACGGGCTGCAGGTTGCTCTGATCGGCCAGCCGAACGTGGGCAAAAGCAGCCTGCTGAACGCGCTGCTCGGAGAGGAAAAGGCGATCGTCACCCATATTCCCGGAACCACCCGGGACCTTGTGCAGGGGGAGATGATCCTGAACGGCGTCCGGGTGGTGCTGACGGATACGGCCGGCCTGCGCGAAACGGAGGATCCGGTGGAGCGCATCGGGGTACAGCGGTCGGAAAAAGCGTATGAGAACGCCGATCTGGCGATCCTGATTCTGGACGGTTCCGAGCCGCTCCGCAGGGAAGACGAAACCCTTCTGCGGCAACTCAGGCCGAACAGCCTGGTGGCGGTGAACAAATCGGATCTGCCCCTGCAGATCTCCGCCGATACGATCCGCGGCATCCGGCCGGATCTCTCCTGCCTGGTGGTGTCCGCCAGGGACGAGAAGACGCTGCAGCCGCTGAAGGACAGAATCCGGGCGCAGGCGGAGATTTCCGACCGGGTCGCGGTGACACAGCCGCGGCATGCGGACGCGATCCGCAGAGCCGTCGCGCATCTGCGGGACGCGCTGCGGACCCTGGATGTCCTGACGCCGGATATGGCCGCCGTGGATCTGCAGGCAGCGCAGCGCGCCCTGGGAGAAATCACCGGGGATCAGGTGGACGAAAAACTGCTGGACGCCGTTTTCTCCCGCTTCTGTGTGGGCAAATAACGGCAGGGAGGCATAGATGGAAAAGTTTCAGAAAGTGATTCAGGGGCGGGATACCCTGAAACGCGCGGGAGAACTGGCGGACAAGCTCGGGATGCGGCATCCGCTGGTGATCGGCGGAAGCCTGCTGACAGGGCGCCTGCTCCGGCAGGTTCCGCAGCTGCTTTCCTCTCCCGTCTTTTCGGAGTATCACCCGAATCCGGATCTGCGGGACGCGGTCGCCGGCGCTGAGATGTACCGGAAGGAAGCGTGCGACGGACTGATCTCCGTCGGCGGCGGGTCCTGTATCGATACCGCGAAAACGATCAAGGCGCTGCTGGCAGCCGGGGATATCGGGCAGGTTCTGGCCGGAGATATTCCCGCGGATCCGGCGGTGCCGCATCTGGCCATCCCGGGCACCGCAGGCAGCGGTGCTGAGGCTACGCAGAACGCGGTGGCCTATGTGGACGATCAGAAAGCGAGCGTCAGCGCCCCGTGTCTGAAGCCGGACGGCGTGCTGCTGGACGCGGCGCTGCTGGATACCCTGCCCCTGTACCACCGGAAATCCTGCGCGCTGGACGCGCTGAGCCAGGGGATTGAAAGCTACTGGAGCAGGAACGCCACGGAGGACAGCCGGGTTCACGCCTATCTGGCCATTCTCGGCGTGCTGGACAATCTGAAAGGGTACCTGGAGGGAGATCCGCATGCCGCGGAATCGATGCTGGACGCTGCCTACCAGAGCGGGAAAGCCATCCAGATGACCCGGACCACCGCGGCCCACGCCATGTCCTACCAGATCACGAAGCAGCTGGGCATTGCCCACGGCCATGCCTGCATGCTGACGCTTCCTTTCCTCTGGGAGAAGATGCTGGAGCAGGAAGATATTCCGGAGATCATGGCGGATCTGAGCGCCAAAATGCGGCTCGGAGATCCGAGAATGGGCTCCAGACTGCTGAAAGGAATCCTGCTCTGGATGGACTTTCCCCCGACCAGGAAGCCGGACGCGGAAACGCTGGAGCTGCTGGTTCGCTCCGTTCAACCGGAAAAGCTCCTGAATCATCCCCAGGCCCTGGCAGAAGAGGATCTGCGGCGGATTTATCAGGCGGCATTCCTTCCGATTCCTCCGATGGAAAGGCAGATGTGCCTGGATCTCTGGAACTATTACGGGAGGTAAAAACCCGAA
>CAMKJS010000120.1 GCA_946413245.1 uncultured Clostridia bacterium | reverse complement strand
GCTAAAGCGCCGGAAATACGGGATGCAGAGAATCAGGATTCTCCGGCGTTTTCTCGGCTTTGCTTGAAGCGGAGAATCCGGTATACGCTCTCGTCGATCCGGCTTTCCGGAATCGTCCCGTCCTCCACCGCCTGCACCACGCCGTCAAAAGCCTCAAAGTACTCATATGGCATCAGCAGGATGTCGGCTCCCGCCTGAATACAGGCGATACAGGTTTCGGCGGAAGTGTAGTGATTGCGGATCGCGCCCATGGACAGGGCGTCGGTGATAATCAGTCCGTCAAAGCCCATCTCTTCCCGCAGCTTTTCGGTCAGAATGATATGCGACATGGTAGAGGGCTCCGCACTGCCGGTCACGTTCGGCGCCGCGATATGCGCTGTCATGATCAGTTCCGCTCCCGCTTCCATCCCGGCCCGGAAAGGGATCATTTCGCAGTTCTTCAGGCTCTCCCAGTCCTTCAGGGTCTCGGCGTATCCGCTGTGCGTATCGGTGGAGGTATCCCCGTGTCCCGGAAAATGTTTGAGACACGCCGCGGTTCCGGCCGCCTGCAGACCTGTTACATACGCCGCCACCATTTTTGCCGCCGGTTCAGGCTCGTCGCCGAACGCCCGGTCCCCGATCACAGGGTTCAGGGGATTCGTGTTCACGTCCGCCACCGGCGCGAAATCGATATCAAAGCCGTAGGCTGCCAGATAAGTCCCGATCACCTGTCCGGCTTTCCTTGCCTGCTCCGGGTCTCCGGCCGCCGCAATCTCCCCCATGGGCGGGAAGCTCTGCACGCCGAAGTCAGCGGGGTGATTGGCCAGGCGGGCAATCCTGCCGCCTTCTTCATCCACCCCCAGCATTGTCCGCACGTCTCCGATCCCGTGCAGCTTCTCAGTAAACATCCGCAGCTGCCCCGGAGAGAGAATATTCTTGCGGAACAGGGCGAAGCCGCCGCAGGGATAGCGGCCGTACGTTTCCCGCATTTCGTCCGACACCCGGGTGGTTCCGGTGATATTGTTGTCCTCCAGCTGGGCTGCCTCAAAGCGGCCCTCCAGCGCGTCCGGCCGGATCATAAACAGCTGCCCGACCTTTTCCCGCAGCGTCATGCTCTGCATCCGCATCCTGATTTCATCCTCCTCCGCCAGGGCTCCCGAAACCGCCAGAATCCCCGCCAGCACGATTCCAAGCACCATTCGCAGCCAGCCGACTGTTTTTCGCATACCCGACACTTCCTCTCCTGATTCCGAAAGGCTTTCACGCCTCACATGCCCGCACAAAGGCGTCGAACAGCCGCTGCTGCACCGGAACCCGCGCGCTCATGGACTCCGGATGCCACTGAACCGCCAGCACAAAACGACGGTCCGGCATTTCCACTGCCTCCGCCAGCCCGTCCGGCGCCTTCGCCGAGATCACCAGGCCCTGTCCGGGCGCCCGGATTCCCTGATGATGCCGGCTGTTCACGCCCAGGCTCCCCGAACCTGTAATGGAAGCCAGCAGAGAATTCTCCGTCACATGGACCTCGTGCACCGCTTCGGCTGGCGTTTCGTAGCAGGGATGCCGCAGCACCGGACTGAACTCCTCCGCCAGATCCTGGTAAAGGGTTCCGCCAAGCGCGCAGGAAAGCACCTGCAGTCCGCGGCAGATCGCCAGCAGAGGCATGTCCCGCGCCACCGCCATCCGGCACAGCGGCAGCTCCATCCGGTCCCGCTCCGGCGTGCATTCTCCGCAGCAGGCCCGCTTTTCCTCCCCGTACCGTTCCGGTTCCACATCCACGCCGCCGGTCAGCAGCAGGCCGTCTACCCGGTCCAGCAGCGCAGCCATAGCCGCCTCATCCTCCGTCATTGGGAAGATCACCGGCGTCCCGCCGGCCCGGATCACCGCGTCGATATAATCCTGGTTGACCGACAGCTTCCGCTTTTCCTCCAGGTTGGGAACCACTCCGATCAGTACCATTTTCCCGTCTCCTTTGTATCTTCCTTTGCATTGGACTTTTTTCCTGAAATATTGTATCATGGATGCAGAACGAACCGCAATATGGTTCCTGAAAAAGGGAGCTGCATATGAAGAAATGGATTCTGTGCCTTTGCTGCCTGCTGCTGGTGTGCCGGACCGCGGCGGCGCTGGCCATGCTCGAAGATCTGGACGAAGCTTCTCAGCCCGTGGAAGTGAGCTGGAAAACCCTCGGCGTCAAAAAGGGAACCAAACTTCCTGTATTTGGCGCTCCGTTCGGCGACGCCTGGCGCGGCGCAAAGGGCAAAGCCTACGTCAGCTCCTCCGAATCCTTTACCGTGCTGGGCAGCAGCTGGGAAGGCGAGTGGCTTTTGGTTTCCTACCGGGTAGATAAAAAAAGCGGGCGAATCGGCTGGATCCGGACGCCGGAGGGCTTTGACCCGCTTGCCCGGCAGATCTACACAGTTCCCTCGGCCCGGGAACTGCTGGAAACTGCGCGGGACACGCTGCTGACGGACGATCCCGCGGGCGGCCGGCGCGCCGTGCGCACCCTTTCGGCCGGGGAAAACGTCATCGGCCTGTTTTCCGTTTATCGCGGAGAAACAACCTGGGCCTGCGTCGAAACCGAAGCGGACGGCAAAACCGTCTGGGGCTTCGTGAACGCCCAGGATCTTGTCTCCCTGCCTGTGGCCCACGTGGAGGGGGACCGCCTGATCATCCACGAGGGCGTCACGCTTCTCGGGAACTATGTGCCGTTTGGCGATGAACCCTGGCCGGAAGAACGCAGGGGAGATATCCGGTGTCCGGCGCTGTATGTATCGGAAGAATTCGGCAGCCAGATCCGGGAGATCGTATTCCCTTCCACGCTGCGGATCATCGGCATGGAATCGGTCTATCATACGACCCTGCGGGAGCTGAGAATGCCCGCCGGCCTTATCAGCATCAACGATGACGCTTTCTTTGTGCGGCGGATCGACCGGATCGTGCTGGAGGCTGGATACACGGCGAAAAATCTCCCCAGCGGGGAATACCTGACCATCGGGGCGTGGGAAGTGGAAAGCGGCAATCCCCTGTACTCGTCCCGTGACGGCGTACTGTTCTCCGCGAACGGAAAAAAGCTGATCGATTATCCGAACGGGAAAACCGCGGAACACTACGACGTTCCGGCGGGCACGAAAATAATCGGCCGAAGCGCATTCGGAGATCCCAATCTGTCGCTTCCGCTGCAGACCATATCGCTGCCCATCGGCCTGGAACGGATCGAAGCCTGGGCGTTCTCCGGCTGCGGCCGGCTGCACAGCATCACCGTTCCCCTGACGGTGACAACGCTGGACCCCACTGCCTTTGATCAATGTGTCAGCCTGGAGCGGCTCTCCCTGCCTCCGGGATTGCGCGCTGATTTTGACGAAGCCAACGCCCTTCGGGAGGATTTTTCCCGTTACACCGGGGATAACGGCCCCACGCTTCTGGCTCCCCGCGCGGGGTTGTATGACGAACCAATCAGCCCGGACGCGGAGCACCAGGTGTTCTACGACGTCTGGATTTCCGGGGAAAACGGAGAAGGTCCGGTGCCGGTATACACCTCTCCGGAAGCGGACACGCCTTCCGGGCAGCTGGACTCCGGCAGCCTGAGATGGGTATACAAAACAAAGAGCGGCCGCGCAATGGTCGGTTTGGGGCCGGATTCGGAGAACTGGGTGGATCTGGACCGCATCCTGCCCGTCAGCGCGGATGTATTCTTCACCGTCTCGGAGATGCTTCCCACGGATTCCGGCCGGGAAACCCTCGCGCGGGAAGGCGCCGCTGTCTATTCCTATTCCTGGTTCGATGAAAACGAGATGGCAGGCGTCTTTATCCCGCTCAATCCGGACCCGGGCGTCGAACAGGCAGAGGTTTTGCTGTCCCCGGCAGAGCTTGTGCTGCGGCGGCCGTACACCGGAGATCACCGGACCTTCGCCCTGCTGAACACCGCTTCCGGCGAGGAGCCCATCCGTCTGCTGGACGCGCCGGACGGAACCATGGTTCTCTGGACCTATCGCGGGGATCAGGCGGAAGTGCTGGAAACCCATGGCGAACACGCGCTGGTACGCATCTCCCGCGGCCAGGGCTGGGTGCCGTCCGCCTGTCTCGTGATTGTGGAGCAGGAAGCTCCGTAACCTGATTTCCTATTTTTCAAATACCCTTCGAAGGAGGAATTCCCATGCAAAAAACCACGATCCTGCTCTGCTTTGCCCTGGTTCTGTCCCTGATCTGCGCTCCGGCGCCCTCCCGGGCTGAAGGCGGCTCCTGGAGCCAGATCAATCAGTCCGTCGCCCGGGGGGAAGACTGGCAGCGCTATGTAACGGATCCCTCGGATTTCCAGCTGGGTGAAGCGGTCCCGCTTTCGGACGGCAAAGAGCTATTCGTCTGCGGCTGGGGCGACTATCCCTCCATCGACGGATCCACCGTCTGCGTCCCCCTGGCCATGGAACTGGCCAGACAGTGGCTGGACCTTCCGGAGGAGGATCTGAACGGCTTTGTCAGTTTTTCCACCACGCCCTATGCCTATGACCGCCTGTTCAGCGGGCAGGCCAATCCCATGGTCACGATCGTCTCCCGGGGAATCATGATGGACGATACCCATCCCGTGGATATCGTGCTCGGCACCGGTCCCAACGCGGACGAGCGTCAGGCCGCCGCCGATGCCGGCGTGGAGCTGGTGATGGTCCCCGTATGCTGTGACGCGTTCGTTTTCCTGGTGAACAGCGAGAACCCGGTCTCCGGCCTGAAGGCGGACGAGATCCGCGGTATTTACAGCGGCGCCATCCGGCGCTGGGAGGAGGTCGGAGGCCGGGCGGACAGCCTGATCGCAGCCTATCAGCGGCCCCACGGTTCCGGCAGCCAGACCGCCATGGAGGAACTGGTGATGGACGGCTACCAGCTCAGCGCCGCCGAGTCGATCTATATTTCGGACGGCATGGCGGACCTGATCGCCCAAATCGGCAGCTACGACAACAGCGTGAACGCCATCGGCTATTCCTATCTGTATTATGTCGACAGCCTCTACAAAAGCGGCAGCCTGAAGGTTCTTTCAGTGGACGGTATTTCTCCCACGGATGAAAACCTGCAGTCCGGCGCCTATCCCTTTACGGTCAATTACTACGCTGTTTACGCGAAAGGCAACGAAACCGCCGAACGGTTTGTCAGCTGGATGATCTCGGACGCGGGCCAGGCCTGTATCGCTCAGGCCGGTTACGTCCCGCTGCGGTAAGTCTGCCGTTTTGCCTTGATTATTCTTCTGAATCATGTATAATAAACGCAGCGCACTTGTATTGAAAAACAATTCGTCACAGGAGGCTCGGAATATGCTTGCTGAATGGAAAAAACCGAAAACAGACGATAAGGATGAACTCACCCGGCAGATCAAAAAATACCGGGATACGCTGGCGGCGTGCCAGCAGCGCATCCGGGAAAAGAAGCTTCCCATTCTGGTGCTGATCGAGGGCTGGGCCGCCGCGGGAAAAGGCACCCTGATCTCCGAAATCATCAGCGAGATCGATCCCCGCTTTTACCATGTCACCACCCCGCAGGACGAGCCCGAAGGCACCGCCCGCTATCCCTTCCTGTATCCGTACGCCACAGCCATCCCGGAGAACGGGCAGCTGGCGTTTCTGGATTCCGGATGGATGGAATCCACGGTGCGGAAATACCTCCGCCGGGAGATTTCCGAGAAGGAATATAAAATCCGGGTCCGCTCGGTCAATGAGTTTGAACGCCAGCTGCGGGACGGAGGCTATCTGCTGCTGAAGATTTTCGTCCATATCGACCGGGACGAACAGCACAGCCGTCTGGCCGCCCTCATGGGATCCCGGGAAACAGACTGGCGGGTCACGCCGGATGATCTTTGGCAGCACAAGGAATACAAGCTCTTTGAGCAGGCTTACGACCGGTTTATGGAGGAAACCTCCGAAACCATCCCCTGGCATATTCTGGACGGTACCAGCCGCCGGGGTTCCACCAGCGAAGCCCTCCGCCTGCTGACTAAAAAGATCGAGAAAGCCCTGGAGAAGGAGCGCTACGTCGGCAAGCCCTTCGAGGAGGACTTCCCCCTGCTGAAGATGCCTCTGCTGAAGGACGTGGACCTGTCCCCGGCCATGGAGGACGAGGAATATAAAAAGGAACTGAAAAAACTGCAGGCCCGGCTGCGGGACCTGCATAACAAGATCTATCGATACAAGATTCCGGTCATCCTGTGTTACGAGGGCTGGGACGCGGCCGGAAAAGGCGGCAATATCCGCCGTGTGGCGTATCCGCTGGATCCCCGGGGCTGCGACGTATGGCCGATTGCTTCCCCTGAACCTCACGAGCTGAACAGGCAGTATCTCTGGCGGTTCTGGACCCGGCTGCCCCGCACCGGGCATATCTGCATCTTTGACCGCACCTGGT
>CAMKJS010000119.1 GCA_946413245.1 uncultured Clostridia bacterium | reverse complement strand
CTGCTGTTTTACGCGATGCCCCAGAAGGATACGAATCCGCTGGCTCATCAGCTGCTGAAGGAATTCGGCAGCATGAAAAACGTTCTGGAAGCGCGTCCCGAGCAGCTGATGACCGTTCCCGGCATCGGCGAGCAGGCGGCCACGCTGGTCTCCATGGTGGTTCCGCTGACCAAGGTCTGGGAGCGCTGCGCCATGGAGACGCCCACCCGGATCGGCAACAGCCGGGACGCGGCGCATTACTGCCTGTCCCTGCTGGCGGGCGAGCGCACGGAGCGCTTTTATGTCATCTGCCTGAACGCGCAGTGCAATCTGCTGGGGCAGCGCCGCATCTCGGAAGGAACGCTCAGCGAAGTGGCGGCCTATCCCCGCTCCGTGGTGGAAACGGCCCTGAACTATAACGCCCACAGTGTTCTGCTGAGCCATAACCATCCCGGCGGAACCTGCGCGCCGTCCCGGGAGGATATCGCCTCCACCCAGCAGCTGCAGAGAATTCTCCAGGCGCTGAATATTCTGGTGCTGGATCACATCATCGTGGCGGGCAACAATACCTACAGCATGATTCAGCACGGAGATATCGATTATCGGATAAAGGACAGATAACATGAGCGGAAAAAGAAGGAAGAAACTGCCGCTGCTGCTGAGAGTGCTGCTGAAGCTGATCGCCCTCGGCATCCTCTGCTTTGCGGGAATGGTGGCTTTTGTATGTATTCAGGAGGGAAACGTGCCGAATGACCTGACTTCGGATGCCCGGTATGACGCCATCATCGTGCTCGGCGCTCAGGTAAAGCCGGACGGAACGCCCAGCGTGCAGCTTTCCTGGAGGCTGGATAAAGCGGTTACCGCCTATGAGCAGCATCCGGTGCCGGTGGTGGTCTGCGGCGCGCAGGGCGGGGACGAGCCCATGCCGGAAGCCCAGGCCATGCGGAGTTACCTGGAGGAGCGCGGGATTCCGGCGGAGGATATCCTGGAGGATCCGGACTCCTTCAACACCCGGCAGAATCTGACCAACGCGCAGAAACTGCTTTCATCCCGGGAAAATATTCAGCGCGTTCTGATCGTCACCAGCGACTATCATGTGCCCAGATCCATGGCGCTGGCGCGGGATCTGGGGTATGACGCCGCGGGCCTCGGAAGCCCCTGCAAGCCGGAGTACTGGCTGAAGAACCATGCCCGGGAGGCGCTGGCCTGGATCAAATACTGGGGAATGAAATACCTCCATCTTCCGCTGGACTGATTCGGATTCATGTGTAAGCCGGGCGGCGGAGAAAGGACGGACGGGAGATTGAACATCGGAAAGAAAATCGTACGGGCCCTGTGTCTCTGCCTGTGTGTGATCCTGCTGGCGGGAACGGGACAGGCGGAAGAGAAGAAGGAGCGGCTGCCGGATGCGCAGCTGATGCGCTTTTATGACAATTCGCTGTTTGTCGGCGATTCCCAGATACGCAATTTCGGCAACTATCTGCGGAAACTGCGCCGCGAAGATCCGGATATCTTTGCCGGGGTCAAGTGCTTCGGGGCATACAGCCTGCAGATGAGAACGCTGGGCTGGGAAAAACCGTCATCGGACGAAAACGAGGTGCAGCTTACCTATAAGGGAAGGAACGCCACGCTGACGGGAATCGCGAAGGCGGAAGAGCCGCGGATGGTATTTATCCTGGTCGGGATGAACGATAAGATCTACGAGCATACCGACAGGGCGGACGGGTATTTCGACAAAATCCTTCTGCGGCGGGATGAATTCTTTCCGGAAACAGAGATCTGCTTCCTGTCCCTGACGCCGGTGACTGACAGGAACAAGGAACGGATCCGGGACAAAATCAACGAATACAACGAATGGCTGAAAGCGAAATGCGGGCAGACCGGCGCCACCTACATCGACGTTACGGCGGGACTGGCGGACGACAACGGCTGGCTGCCGAAAGAGATCACCTCGGACGCGGACTGCCACCTGAACGATAAGGGATTCGACATCTTTATCCGGAACCTGCTGGATTACGCGCAAAGCCGTTATGAAGCGGGCACATGGGATCCGGCGGAAGAGTAACCGCGCACCGGGAGGAGAGAATGCGACATGAAAAAGGGAATGCTGATTCTGTGGATCCTGGCGGCGGCAATCATGCTGACCGCATGCGGCGGAACGACGGAAAAAAGCGCGGTGACCGCGACGGCGGTTCCGCTGGCGGATAAGGTAAAGAGCGCCGCGGCGGGCACGGAGGAGCTGGCTGAGCTGAACGCGGAAGACCTGTCAGACGTGCTGGGGGCTGAAGCGGAGGATTATCGGGAATTCGTTTTCCTCCAGAGCGACGGGATGGACGGCAGGGAGATCCTGGTGATCCGGGCCGCAGACAAAAACGCGGCTGAAAAGCTGAAGGGGCTGGCGGAAAACTATCTGGAACGCCGGCTGAACGAAACGCGGAATTACGCGCCGGAGGCGTATAAGCTTCTGTCGGAGGCAAAGGTGCAGACGCGGAACCTGACGGTGGCGCTCATCGCCGGGCCGGAGGCCGCTAAGGAAACGGACGCGATCCTGTCGGGTGAATAAAGATGGTTTTCTGCTCATTTACTTTCCTGCTGCTGTTTATGCCGGCGGTTCTGCTGGGGTACCGTTTTCTGCCCGCCGGCGCCAGGCGGCTGTTTCTGCTGGCGGCGTCCCTGGTCTTTTACGGATGGGGTGCGCCGGTGTGGCTGATTCTACTTCTTTATGTCATGTTCGTGGACTATGCCGGCGCGCTGCTGGTTACCCGGATGCAGAAGGGGAGGAAGATCCTCTTTACCGCACTGATCATCCTGAACCTGCTCCCGCTGGCGTATTTCAAGTACGCCGGGTTCATCGACGACACGGTGGCGGCGGTGACCGGCGCCGGGTTCCTGAAGAACTCGCCGATCCTGCCGGCAGGCATTTCCTTCTTTACGTTTCAGGGCATTTCCTACCTGGCGGACGTCTACCGCGGCGACGCGCGGGTGCAGCGGAACTTCGTGCTCTTCGGCGTATACCTGAGCATGTTTCCGCAACTGGTTGCCGGGCCCATCGTCCGGTATACGGATCTGGAAGCCCAGCTTGAAAAGCCGGCCCAGGTCAGCGCAGCCGATATGAAGGCCGGGCTGTCCCGGTTCTGCATCGGACTGAGCAAGAAAGTCCTGCTGGCGGACACGATGGGCAGCTTCTGGGGAAAGATGAGCGCGGATTTGGCCGGCGCCGGAACGCTCGGCGCGTGGCTGGGGCTGGCGGCCTTTTCGTTCCAGATCTTCTTTGATTTCTCAGGGTATTCCGACATGGCGCTGGGGCTTGGAAAGGCCATGGGCTTTACCTTTCCCGAAAACTTCGACAGGCCGTACCGCGCTGCCAGCCTGACGGAGTTCTGGCGGCGCTGGCATATGAGCCTGACGACCTGGTTCCGGGAATACGTCTATATCCCGCTGGGCGGAAACCGAAGGGGCGAGAAGCGACGGAACCTCAACATCATGATCGTATGGGCTCTGACGGGCCTGTGGCACGGCGCGGGATGGAACTTCGTTCTGTGGGGCGCTTATTTCGGCGTGCTGCTGCTGACCGAAAAGAAATGGGTGATCGGCCGGGAATGGCATGAAAAGCTGCCGGGAGGACTGAGGCAGGCGCTGACCTATCTCCCGGTGCTGCTCGGCTGGGGCATGTTCAGCGGGAAATGGGCCGTGTTCCCTGCCATGGCCGGCGCGTACGGATGGTGCAGCAGTCCTGCAGCCCTGCTGGAATGCCTTGCCTTCCTGCCGATGCTGCTGCTGTGCGCGGCGATTTCCTTCCTGCCGGCGCCGAAGATTCGCCGCCGGGGATGGGCCTGGGCTGCGCCGATCCTGATGATCCTCTGCCTGGCCGCGCTGGCTGCGCAGGGATATACCCCGTTTGTATACTTCCAGTTCTGACGGAGGCGAGCAATGAAGAAGAAGAGATTCTTTTCCGACGCCTTCGCCGTGTACGGAGGCCTGATTCTGCTGCTGCTGGCGGGAATCGCGGCGTTTGTGTTCCGGCAGGATTTCTCCGGGTGGGAGAAACGCTATCTGGCTGAGGTTCCGGGCAATATGTCGCTGAGCAGCTGGACGTTGAACGACGACCTGGAATCGTTCCTGAGCGATCAGGTTCCCTTCAGGCAGCAGCTGGTGAACCTTCACGCGCTGACGCAGGTATACACCGGCAGGGCAACCCAGCTGGAATCGTGGCCGGTGGGGGACGCAGTGACGGAACAACCGGTCAGGGCGGATCCGGAAACGTTGATGAAGCGGGTGGCCGGGATGAAGGAACTGGCGGGGGATACGCCGTGCCTGTTTCTGACGCCGCCCACAGCGGGTATGATGCGCATGGACGATATGACCGCGGCGCGCAGGGCGCTGTATGAGGAAGAAAGCGCGATCTACGACCAACTGACGGCGGAGGAAGGCTTTGTTCCGCTGCGGGAAACATTTGAGGCAAGCAGCGAGCCGACGTTCTATTATTCCGACCATCACTGGAACAGCACCGGAACAGAGCTGGCTTACCGGGCTTACTGCAGCGCGGCAGGACTGGAGCCGGCGGCGCGGGAGGCGTTCACCTACACGCAGTACGGGCATTTCCATGGGACGACGTTCTCCCGGTCCGGCCTTCCCTTTGTCCGGGAGGATACGCTGATCTGCGCAGAGCCGAAGGCGGCAGTGACCCTGACGATCCGGGAGGACGGGGCGGAATACGATCATCTGATTTTCCCGGAAAAGGCGGAAACGTACGACGGCTATGAGGTTTACCTGAACGGCAACCATGGAATGCTGACCATCAGCAACCCGGAGGCGGACGGCGGAACGCTGCTGGTGTTCCGGGATTCCTTCGCAAGCAGCCTGCTGCCGTATCTGAGCGCGAATTACGCGCGGATCACCGCGGTAGACGTAAGGTATTATCCGGGATCTTTCCGGGACGCCATGGAGGAAGCCGGGGAAGCGGATCAGATCCTGTTCCTGTATTCCCTGGACAGCCTGGCTAACGATACTTCCATTTCAAGAAAACTCCGCCGGTAAGGCCTGCAGACATGTCACGGCGGAAAAAAGCGACAGCATCCGGCGATGGACAGATCAGAACGAAAGGAAAGAGAAAGAATGAAGAAACGGCTTATGACAGCGATGATCTGCCTCATGGCAGCGGTATTTATTTTCGGAACCGGCGTTGCGGAAATTTATCTCAATCAGGAAGCGCCGGCTGACTGGGCGGACAAAGAAACCGCTGTGCTGACCGTTTTCCAGCAATACGGCAACGACACGGCGCTGCTTGAGGTTGGCGGGAAGGCTATCCTGATCGACGGCGGGGTGAAAGGTGCACGGCCTCAAATGGAGGAAGCGCTGAAAGGGCTCGGCTACGACGGGCATATCGACATCTTCTACAACACCCATCCGCACGAGGATCACGTCGGGGCGGTCCAGTACATGGTCCGGGAAGGTTTTACGGCGGACCTGTTCATGTCCACGTTCCCGGAGGATTATAACCACAGGGACAGCATCCAGAAGCTGGCGGTCACCACACTGAAGGAGCACGGGATTCCCTACCGGCAGATTGAGAATGGGGAGACCATGGAGTTCGGTGAAGCTAAGCTCACGTTCTGGTATTACCCGGAAGGAAAGGATCCCAACGCGTCGAGCAGCCTGATGCGCATGACTTTCGGGAACTGCACGCTGCTGATGACGGCGGACGTACCGAAGATAAGCCAGCAGTGGTTCCATGAGAACCTCGGGCCGGAAGTGCTCAGGGCGGATATCATGAAATTCCCCCATCACGGGATCACAGTCGCGGAAAAGGAATTTCTGATAGACGTTGACCCACAATTCGTATACGTAACAAACTACAGCCGCGCTACGCCTGCGGTGAACGAGCAGCTCAGGCAGATGGGAATCCCGTACATGCATACATCCAAAGGGCGGATGGTTATCAGGACGGACGGGGAAGACTGGTATATCATGCAGTACACAGGGATGTATTGATGCACTATTCACAGAAAGGAACCAGACGGGATGACCGCTGAAATCGTTCGAATCAGGCTGGAGGAAAACCGGATTCCATATCGTCCGGAACTGCCGGAGCTTCTCCGTGTTTATCTGGATCTGCTGCAGGACTGGAATACCCGCATGGATCTGACAGCCGTCCTGGAGGAGGACGAGCTCCTGGACAAGCATTTCATCGACAGCCTGACTGTGCTGAAAGGCCCGCTGCAAAACACGGAAAAAATATCCCTGATCGACGTGGGTACCGGGGCTGGATTCCCCGGAATGGTTCTGGCTCTGGCCTGTCCGGACTGGCAGGTGACCCTGCTGGATTCCCAGCGTAAGCGGATCGATTTTCTGCAGGCCGTGGCGGAGAAGACCGGGGCCGGAAACGTGACCCTGCTGCACAGCCGGGCGGAGGACGGCGCGGTGAAGCC
>CAMKJS010000118.1 GCA_946413245.1 uncultured Clostridia bacterium | reverse complement strand
ACTATAACGCTTACCTGGCGGAATCCATCGACGGCGTGCGGGTGAGCCAGCTGTTCGACCGGCAGGAAGTGAACCTGTCCATCATGGAGCGGCTGGCACTGGCGTGCCGGGCGGCCTGGATCCGGGCGGTGAAGATCAGCAACACCGTATGGCTCTCCAGCGAAACCATGACGCAGATCGTGCTGACGATGCTGTATATCGCCGGCGTCTACTGGATGGGCGGCGGGAAAATGGTTTCCTTCGGCGTGATCCTGGCCATGGGTCAGTATGTGAGCCGCTTCTGGCAGCCGATCACCAACCTGGCGAACATCTATAATTCCTTCGTAAACAATATCGCTTATCTGGAACGCATCTTCGAAACCATGGACGAGCCGGTGGTCGTCGACGACGCGCCGGACGCGGAAACGCTGCCGGAAATCAGCGGAGAGGTGGATTTTGAGGATGTGACCTTTGCCTACGAGGAAAACATCAACGTGCTGGAACACATGAACCTGCACGTGCGTGCCGGGGAAAGCATCGCCCTGGTGGGCCCCACCGGCGCGGGCAAGAGCACGGTGATCAATCTGCTGTGCCGGTTCTACAACCTGAACGGCGGCAGGATTCTGCTGCATGACCGGCAGGGAGGGACGCACGATATCAGTCGGGTGACGCTGCATTCCCTGCGTACTCAGCTGGGCATCATGCTGCAGGACAGTTTCCTCTTCTCCGGAACGCTGATGGATAACATCCGCTACGGCCGGCTGGACGCCACGGACAGCGAGGTGCGGGAAGCGGCCCGCCGGGTGCGGGCGGACGAACTGATCCGCCGGATGCCGAATGGGTATCTGACGGAAATCAAGGAGCGGGGCAACAACCTCTCTCAGGGAGAGAAGCAGCTGATCGCCTTTGCCCGAACCATTCTTTCCGATCCGGCGATCCTGATTCTGGACGAGGCCACTTCTTCCATCGATACCCAGACGGAGAAGCTGCTGCAGGAGGGCATCCAGGAAATGCTTCGCGGCCGGACCAGCATTATTGTGGCCCACCGGCTGAGCACCGTGAAGAACTGCGACCGGATCCTGTATATCAGCGACAAGGGAATCGCGGAAACGGGCAGCCATGAGGAACTGATGGCGAAGAAAGGACTGTATTATCAGCTGTACACCGCTCAGGTGAGAGAAGAGGCGGCATAAGGAAAGACCCCCTGCCTGCGGGCAGGGGGCCTTTCAGCCGAATCAGGGGTTCCGGGTGATGATTTTCATTTCAAAGGGCTCCAGGGACAGGGTTTCGCCCCTGATCGTCACGCTGCGGGGCTCGGGGGAATGATTGAACACGAAGCAGCAGACCTTGTCCGCCGTGGTCCGGGTGGTGACTTCAACCAGCGGCGGCAGATCCGGATATACCTCCAGGCCGGCGTCCCCGGCCGCGTCCATCAAAATACGGCGGTACAGGGCCTCATCGCCGACAGTGCCGATGTAATACACCAGGCCGCGGTCAAAGCGGTTCCGGGTGACAGCGGCGCTGCCCCGGTAATAATCCCCGTCGTACCGCACCAGGGTTTCCGCGCCTTCGGGCTCCAGAATATCGCACCACTGCGTGCCGCGGTACGCCTGCCCGTCTGCGCCGATCAGGGGAATCTGATCCCTGCCGATGGGATTGTATTCCGCCACCGAGGCGCCGGCCATATCCCTGTACACCCCGGGCAGGGGAGACATGACGGCGTTGTTATGGATGTCCTTCACACCGCTCCGGGCGGTGAGAATGACGGTGCCGCCCTGCCGGGCGAAGGTATGCAGCCGTCCGGACACAGCCGGATCCGTTACATACATTTCCGGCGCGATGACGACGCGGTAGCCGGAGAAATCCTCCTTTTCCGAAACGACATCCACGTTCAGGCCCAGCTCCATACATGCCCGGTGCACGCGCTGCAGCTGTTCGAAATAATAGTATCCTTCCGTCTGCGGCTGGATTTTGAAAGCGTATTCATTGTCAAAGGAGAACAGAATCGCCACGCTGGCCTTGATTTCCGACCCTTGCAGGAAAGCCAGGGATTTCGCGGTGGTGCACAGGTTGGCGAATTCCGTAAAGCGCCGGCCGGGTACGTTGCTGTGATCCAGCAGGCCGTGCCAGTGCATTTCGGCGCCGATGCTGGCTGTACGCCAGCGGAAGAACAGTACGGTATCGGCACCGTGGGCGAAGGCCTGCAGGGCGTATCCCCGGATCATCCCGGGCGAGGGCATCCGGCACATTGGCATCCAGCAGCCCGGACCTCCGCTGAGCTGCTCCATGATCCAGAACGGCGCCCGCTTCACGCCGCGCATCAGATCCAGATGGAACGCATGGGAAACACAGGCTTCCGGGTCTTCCGGCAGGCGGGTGGGCGGATAGTTGTCATAGGCGACGAAATCCAGGTCTTTAAACTCCTGATAGAAATCCGGCATGTGTTCACAGAACCAGGTGTTGGTGGTAACAGGCACGCCGGGGCACTGCCGGCGGATCAGCGAGGCCTGCCAGCTGCTGAACCGGATGACGTTTTCGGAGGCAAAACGGTTGTAATCCAGCATGAGGGCCGGGTTCATCCAGGCGTCCGGATAATGGCCGAAGGGCGGCTGCACCTGATTCCAGGAAGAGTATTCCCCGCTCCAGACCACGTTGCCGTAAGCCCGGTTGAGGGCTTCCACCGTGCTGTATTTCTCCTTCAGCCATCCGCGGAAGCTGTCAGCGCAGCGGTCGCAGAAGCAGTGATACGCTTCCAGCTCGTTGTCGATCTGCCAGGCCGCGACGGCTTTGTTTCCGGCGTAATGCCGGGCCATATGCTCCACGATCCTGCGGGCATAGCGCCGGAATTCCGGGTGATTGATGCAGCGATGCCCGCGGATGCCGGTGCGGATCCGCTGCCCGTCCCGGTCCACCATGACAGCGTCCGGATATTTCTCATAGAACCACAGGGGCGGACAGGCTGTGGGGGTGCCCAGCACCACGCTGATTCCCCGGTCCGCGAACAGCCGGATGACCTCATCCAGCCAGCCGAAATCGAAAACGCCGTCCTTCGGCTCCATACGGCTCCAGGCGAATTCCGCCATCCGCACCAGCCGGACGCCCGTTTTCGCCATCAGATCCGCGTCCTGCTCCCAGAGGGATTTGTCCCAATGCTCAGGATAGTAATCCACGCCTATTCTCATGCCTGTTTCCTCCTGCTTTCCGTCTTCCGTTTTTGACTCCTGACTGCCGGCAAATCAGAACCTGCGTACAGTTTGCAAAATGATGCCTATTATACCATTCAAAGCGCCGGTTAACAAGATTCTGTCTTTTTTTACGGGCGGGAATCTGCTATACTGGCGGAAGCAAATTTCAAAGGAGTATGCGGAAATATGAGAGAAGCCTTGCTGATTATCGATGTGCAAAACGATTACTTCCCCGGCGGAAAGAATGAACTGGTCCACGCGTATGAGGCAGAAAAAAGAATACAGGGTCTGATTGCCGAAAGCCGGGCAATCGGCAGGCCGATCATCTACATACAGCATTTCAATCCGCCGGATGATGATTTCTTTCTGGAAGGAACAGAAGGGGCTGAGATTTCAGAGCGGATCAGGCCGGAAAAGGGAGACAAAATCATCGTCAAGCGCTATCCGAACAGCTTTCTGGGGACAGAACTGGATGCGTATCTGAAGAGCCTGCAGGCAGATACGCTGATCATATGCGGAATGATGACCCATATGTGTGTGGATACAACCGTTCGGGCCGCGATGGATTACGGTTATCAGGTGAAACTGGCTGCCGACGCGTGTGCCACCATGGACCTGAAACTGAACGGAGAGGTCATCCCGGCCGAAACGGTGCACAAAGCATTCATCGCCGCACTGGACGGAGTATTTGCAACGATTGTTTGAATTTAAATTTCATAGAGATATAATCGGTTTCTTTGAAGTATGTTTTCAAAGGATGGACGAAAATAAAATTATGGGAATGATATTTGGAAGAAGACCTGTTCCCAAGTGTGACATGCAGAATTGGTCTGATGCCATCTACACTTCTATTTTATCCTCACGTACTGACCGTTCTCTCGCGTGAATATGCCTTCGGAAATCATATCACGCCGCAGGGTACAGTAATCCGGATGAAACCGTTCAATGATCTCGCTTACAGCAGCCTCATCATAGACAATCCCAGGCGTGAAGCTCTCAGCGATCTTTTGCAGAACGATTAGTTTTTTCTTGCGCTGAACGGGAATGGACCGAAGCCGTTCTCCGTCAAAGAACGCTTCGAGCACCTTTTGACGATACGCGTTTTCCCGCTGCCGTGCAGCATCTTCTTCTTCAGGGCATTCGTCGTGGATCAAATCCGCCAGACGCAGTTGCGTGATCTGTTCATTCAGTGCGTAAACCGTGTAATACTGCTCCTTGCGAGATGTAACCAAGCCTGCTTCTTCCAGCTTTTTCATATGAAACGAAAGGGTGGACGCGCTCAGCCCCAGCCTTTGCGCCAGAAGCTCGCCGTATGCTTCGCCGCTGCGCAGCGCGGAAATGATATTGATCCGCGATGCGTCCGAAAGGCATTTGAAAACCAGAATCGCCTTATTCCTGTCCATTTATTCGCACCTCGCCGCCGCAAAGCGTGCGCAAACGTCCGCAAGCGCTTCCAGCTTCATCTCTTCTATACAGATCTTTTTCGCATGATTCTGACGTTTTGCGGCTTCCAATGATGCACTCCATTCTTCCTGAAAGCGCGAATAAATGCCGCCGACTGCGGAGATATCTCCTTTATCCAAATGGACACGGCATACTGTGGCGCAGATATCGTATACATTCGCCCGCACCGTGCAGAAAACGGCCTCGTCGTCTTTGTTCTGCCTGCGCAATTCCGCCGCCTGTTGATTCAGCGCGGCATTTATTTCTTTGAGCGCATTGATGAATTCTTCCATTTTGATCACTCCTTGCCAAATATGATTTGATGATCATCGAAATAAATATAGCACGGCATTGACATCTTGTCAATATCCAATTCGATGATTATCGAAATATATTAGAAAATGCTGTTGACACGCAATCGTCTGGCGGCATCACTGGAGACATTTTCCGGTAACAGATATACAGGCGCAACTTCCGGGAACAGATCGCTCGTTTGCTCAGCACGTTTCTGCTTCGCTTTATCCGCCACTGGCGGCGCTTCTGCTCCGCGCCCCATCGATGTGAACGATGTGCTCTCACTATGTGGTTGAAACATCAAACCGTTTTGGAGAGCCGCTGAAGCCGTTGATTTCAAAGGGTCTGCGGGTTGTAGGGGTACGCAAATTTCCCTCAAAAAGGTACGCATTTGGTTGAACGTGCTCCGTTGCCCGACCATTCCGTTCACATCTCGTCGATGTGAACGGGTTGCTTGCATCGATGTGAACGATTTGCTTGCGTTGGACATAACAGGTTGCCTTCGTTGGACATAACAAGTTGCTGACAATCGCCGAGTGGCATTAGCGGGCTGTCGGGTAGACGGGTCCCTTGCGAAACCCGCCCCCCACAGATCCCGGCGTGCCGCTTTCCGGCACCGGGCTCTCTGCAAAGCTAATTGTTCACTTCAGTCTCCGTATATGCTGACATAGATACGTGGTTTTGCCAGTGGGAATTCTTTTAGCAGATCGTGGAAGCCGTCCCAGTTGTAGCTTCTTTTCTGGCTTCTTCTGTTGAGCCATTTGAACAGGAGCTTTTCCATACGGTCTTCGAATTTGCTCAGGCATACGGCAACAATTTCATCGCCATCCATTTCGCCAGTCTCCACGAATCCGAAGGAGGAGTAAAAGGGTGCATATTAACTGTATCGTCTCAAATCAAATAATGAAGGTTCTTCATCGCACGCTTTTTGAACGTCATGTACTGAGGTTTGCTCTTACTGTATTTGTTGTTGCTGTTCTCATTCTCGTCGTCATCATCGTCATCGGAGTTTGTCTGGATCTTGATGCCCTTCGCGGGAATTAGGATCGCGTTCTTAACCATGTCATACTTGGCTAACCGCTTATTACAATAGGTGGTCAATTGATAATGTCCATCCTCATCATAGAAGTAGATTTACATGGTCTTGGCCATCTGAACTTCATCCTCAAAATGAACTATATTTGGCTAAGGGCATATGTGAGGATGAGTACTATTCTCGTTTTATACCTGCAGTTTGGTGTATCAACGAATTAAGTGAAGAGCAACTAGAAAAAGCTGTTCGCATTTGTAGAGAAGCGCGATTCGAGTTTAACGAACACCCAAACGTAGATGTTCCTCAAACCAATAAATCGTGATGAATCCCGAAGGGCAAGCTAGCTTCTTTTAGCAGGAGGAATTATGCTAGTATATCCATCAGATCCGTTTTCTGCAGTGCGTGTTCCAACAATTTCCGCGCGTACGATTTCAGCCATCTTGTTGTACCTCCTGTTGTCGTATCAAAAGAAACACAAATTGAGCCGAACCCGAAGGTTCGGCTATCTGGAGAGAAACGTCAGGTTTGATACAATGTTACTTTGTGTTACCTTTTGGGGCTGGGTAACACTTTAGCGCTTCGAGGTAACAAAGTGGTGGTGGAGGTAACACTGACCCGGAGTAAGGTAACATGGCTGGAGCGGAAGGTA
>CAMKJS010000117.1 GCA_946413245.1 uncultured Clostridia bacterium | reverse complement strand
CTGTGTATGTTCTTTCCGCGAGCGCTTTCAGATCGTTGACCATGCTGTGGCCGACAGCGTCGGAGAAAGCGGCCTTCTGGCGCCAGAGAATTTCATCCGGCAGGATATGATCGTCCGCGAAGGCTTTGCGGATCAGATATTTTCCCATGTTGTGGCGGTTCATCTTCAGCTCCGGATCGATGCTCATGGCGTAGCGGACAAACTTCAGATCGCCGAAGGGGACCCGGGCTTCCAGCGAGTTGACGGAAATGCAGCGGTCCGCCCGGAGCACGTCGTAGACGTGCAGCTCCCGGATGCGCTTTTCCGCTTCCTCCTGGAAGGCGGCGGCGGAAGGCGCGAAATCCGTGTACTTGTAGCCGAAGAGCTCATCGGAGATTTCACCGGTGAGCAGAACCCGGACATCCGTGTTCTCATGGATCCACTTGCAGACCAGGTACATGCCGATGGAGGCGCGGATGGTGGTGATATCCCAGGTGCCGAGAAGCTCGACCACCGTGGGCAGGGCTTCCAGCACGTCCTTTTCACTGATAATGACTTCCGTGTGCTCGCTGCCGATATAGTCCGCGACCATCCGGGCATACTTCAGGTCGATGGCGTCGATATCCATGCCGATGGCAAAGGTGCGGATCGGATGATCCAGCATTTTCTGCGCGATGGCGCAGACGAGGGAGGAATCGAGGCCGCCGGAGAGCAGGAAACCAACCGGCGCGTCCGCGTCCAGGCGCTTTTCCACGCCGTCCATCAGCAGGCGGCGCAGCTTGGGGCAGACTTCCGCTTCTGTTTTCATCGTGAAGTATCCGACGTACGCGGGATCCGCGTACTGCACGAACTCGCCGTCGATCCAGTAATGACCGGGCGGGAAGGGCAGGATCGTATCGCACATGCCGATCAGGTTTTTCGGCTCGCTGGCGAAGGCGAGGCCTCCGCCTCTCACTTCTCCGTAATAGAGAGGACGGATGCCGATGGGATCCCGGGCCGCGATGAGCTTTTGCTGCTTTCCGTCCCAGAGGATCAGGGCGAACTCCGCGTCCAGGGTCTTGAACATTTCCACGCCGTATTCCCGGTACAGCGGGAGCAGGATCTCACAGTCGCATTCGCTCTTGAGATCGTAGGTTTCCATGAGACGGGCTCGCAGGGGACGGAAGCCGTACAGCTCGCCGTTGCAGACCACGTAGTCGTCATCCAGCCGGAAGGGCTGCATGCCTTCCTCGTGCAGGCCCATGATCGCCAGGCGGTGAAAACCGAGAATGCCGCCGGGGATATCCGCCAGGCGGCTCATATCCGGACCGCGGGAGATGGTCCGGTCAAAACAGGTTTTAATCAGGTCCCGGGGAAACCGGGCACCGGTCATTCCAAAAATCGAACACATAGGGAAAGCCTCCAATTTCAGATTTTTCTGAGCAGCGCGGTAAGCCGGCTCGCTGCTTCGCGGGTGTCGGCGGGATCGCCGAAGGTTGAGAAGCGGAAGAAGCCTTCGCCGCAGGCGCCGAAACCCTCTCCGGGAGTGCCGACGACCTGGATTTCGTTCAGCAGCCTGTCGAAGAATTCCCAGCTGCCCATGCCGCCCGGGCATTCCATCCAGATATACGGCGCGTTCTTTCCGCCCCAGTAGCGGATACCGGCTTCATCCAGGGCTGCCATGAGCACCCGGGCGTTTTCCTTGTAGATCCGGATGTTGGCATGAATCTGCTTCTGCCCTTCATCCGTGAAGACGGCAGCGCCGGCCCGCTGGAGAATATAGGATATACCGTTGGTTTTTGTGGTGCGGTTTCGCACCCACATGGCGTTCAGGGAAAGGCCGCCCCGTTCGAGGGCCTTCGGAATCACGGTATACCCGAGGCGGGTGCCGGTGAAGCCGGCTGTCTTGGACAGGGAACAGATTTCTATGGCGCAGGTTTCCGCACCTGGGATCTCGAAGATGCTGTGGGGCAGGTCTTCCTCAATGAAGGCTTCATAGGCGGCGTCAAACAGGATGACCGCGCCGCGGGCGTTGGCCCAGCTGACCCATGCCGCCAGCTGCTCCCGGTTGAAGACCGCGCCGGTGGGATTGTTGGGGGAGCAGAGATAGATCAGATCCGCCTCGATCCCGGGCCGAGGGAGGGGGAGAAAGTGATTGTCCGGGCCCGAGGGAAGATGGACGATCTCCCGGCCGGCCATGATATTCGCGTCCACATAGGCGGGATAGGCGGGTTCGATGATCAGGGCCCGGTTCGACCGGTCGAAGAGGTCGAGCAGGTCGCCGAGTTCGTCGCTGGCGCCGCTGGAAACGAAAACTTCATCCGGAGAAAGGGATACGTTCCGCTTTCCGTAATACCCGGCGATGGTTTCCCGCAGGAAAGGCGCGCCGCACTCCGGCATATAACCATGGAAGCGTTCCTTTACGCTCTGATCGTCCGCCGCCGCATGCAGCGCCGCGATTACCGCAGGCGCGAGGGGCAGGGAAACATCTCCGATCCCCATGCGGTACAGACGGGCACCCGGATGTTCGTTCAGCCAGGCGCCGGTCTTCTGCGCAATATGGTAGAAGAGATAGGAATCTTTCAGATTTGCGTAGCTGAGGTTTGGCGTCAGCATGGGATCACCTCCATTGAGAATGTGCTTCAGGGCTGCCTTGATCCATCCGTGCCGTGCTTTGTCCGGATTGCCGGACGGCGGCAGAAAAATAAAAAAAGCGAGGGAATCCTTTCACAGGACTCCCTTGCCTTGCTGGGAGGTATGGTATCATTCGGCCGCGGCCTTTGTCAAGGCGGTAAGGTCGGGAGACAGCAGGCAGAACAAAGGGAAAACAATCCGTCATCCCGGCGGCCGTGGAACGGATCAGCATGTGATCAGCAGATGCTCATTTGTCAGATCGTGATAAACCTCGCACTGCCGGCCGCTGACGTCATACACATAAACAATTCCGGAGAGCTCCTTTCCCTTCTCAAACTGATCCGCGATATCAGGCGATTCCCGCAGCTTTTCAGGCCGGAAATGAAGCGTCTTTTCGCTGTGGAATACCGCCGTATAGAGGATTTCGGCCTCTACCAGATCCTGGAAGATATGGCTGCCGTAGGATAATTCCGGATTGTATCCCGCCCGGCGCTCCTCGGTCTCGCAGATAATCTCAAACGCGCTGATATCCGAGAAGGCGGTGGGGACTCCCAGTTCGGGGGAAGACGTGCCGACCCGCCCGGGGACGATCAGCATCATATGCTTTTTCAGATCCCGGTAATGCCAGTTGATCCTGCCGATCAGCCGGGCCACGCTGTTTTTCTCCTTATAGGGCATATCATAGTATTTTACGGGATCTACATACACGATCAGATCAAGCTCCGACGCTTTGGAGATTCCCATGGAAGCGCCTTTGCTTTCCAGCAGGATTTTTTCTTCCGGAATATCCGGGATGATCATGGCTCCGGTTGCTCCCTTCCGGATCTGAAGGGGCCGGCACTGTAGAAGGTCTATGGAATATTCGCCGCTTTCCGAAATGTTGATGGTGAATTCCGTGTCCACCGGATAGCAGTATTCATCCTGAATGCAGCGAAGCATTCTCCGCATCTGCTCCATCAGCGTTTTATTGGCCACCAGGCCTTTGCAGGAGATGAATTTCACGTCCCGCGGCCTTCCTGACTCACGGAGTCTGTACTCGGCGTCAAAATCATGCTCCAGGAGGATCTTTTCCAGGTACTTCGGAATGTCCGGCGCGATTCTTTCATACGGCAGCCTCTCCAGGCTCCGGCTTGCCATATTGATAACCTCCGCTTTGCCCTGGGAGAACCGATGCCTGTCCGCTGAGGAAGAATACGAGGTTTTTTCCGGCACGTCGAGATTGACGATCCGGGGATAGGATCCCTCCGTTCTGTCCACCGCGGAGGTTCCGAGACCCATGACCAGCCTGAGCATGCCCGCGGCAGGATCCGTATCCTTCATGATCCGGTAAGGACTGCAGGAATATCCGACCCCTGCCGCGCAGGGCATATAATACAGGCCGTAATAGGACCCGGAAACGCGCTGGATCAGCAGGGCCATCTGCTCGTCCCGCCGGTCCAGCCCGCGCCTTTTCCGGTAATCCAGCGCGGACAGGTTCATGGTGCTGGCGTAAACGGTTTTGATGGCTTTTTCAAACTCGTCAAGCCGGTCCTTCAGTTCGCCCCGGTTCACACAGAAAACGGATTCGTATTTGCCGGCAAAGGCGTTGCCGAAGCCGTCTTCCAGAATGCTGCTGGAACGGACGATATAGGGATCCTGCCCGTAATATTCAATAATACGGACAAACTGCTGCCGCATGCTGTCGGAGAACGTCCCGTTCATCAGCTTTCCGGCGAATTCTTCAGCCAGGGAGAAATATTCTTCCTCTGTTCTCTGCCTGACCCTGTAATCCCACAGGTCGTTGTCCACAATATAGGTATAGTACAGATCCGATCCGACATAGAAGGAATCGTGCGGCTCCAGAATCTCGCTGATATCCGGCTCCCGGTTGCGGATGATCGCTCTGGCCAGCAGCATGCCGCAGGCTTTTCCGCCGATCATTCCCGTGCCGATCATATGATCCCGGACGGCAAAGTAGTCTTCCGGCGTAAAGTGCTTCTTCACCATTTCCCGCATTTTTTCGTCGCGGGTCATCATGATGTCGCACATTCTGCCGCAGTCGCCGGCAATATCCGCGCTGCTTTCATGGAGCAGCTTGGCGCGGTTAAAGAATCTGTCCCAGGAATCGGCATACTGCTCCTCCGCGGACCGCTGCGCCTGCCCCAGGGTCTGATAAAACCGGCTGGCCTTCACGCCGTCCAGAATCGGACGAAACCGGCCGCTTTCCGGTTCGTAGGTATGCGGAAGGAACATCGTATCGGAATTCCGGTTCCAGACCTTTTCGGGCCGGACATATATGCTTTTGCTGTCCGCATAGACGTCGATGAACAGCTGCGTGGTATTCAGGATCTTGTTCACGGCCTGCACGGAATGCTTTCCCCGGACAATCGGAAAGAACGCAACGGTATCCAGGATGAACAGGAACGGGCAGGTGACCCGGAAAAAATTGCCCATCATCAGATCGGTCGCCCAGGCGGTCTGAAGCTCGGAGAGGCAGTCAAAAACATAGAACGCGTCCCGGCCTTCCTTTTCGATCGCGTTGTGGATGTCGACCGTGAACGTCTCAAACCGGTGCGACAGAGGAACGTGCACGGTTTTGACTTCCGGCCGGCCGGCGATCAGGGGCTCGTGGCTTGCGAAACGGAAATAAATGATATTGCGGCGGTCCCGGACCGCCTGCTCCACATAGGGCTCCATAAAGAGCCTGAACTGGGAAAGATCCGATACGCGCCAGACGACATTGTCCCCGAGCCGGATATTGTCGAAGGCGGTATCCATTTCCGGGATCCCGGACAGAACACGGTCAAAAGCAGCCATACGATTCCCTCCTGACAGTCGGTCAAAAAATGCGGAAAAGCGGACTGTTCCGCTCAGACAGGACAGTCCGCTTCCCATATGCTTCTGTTTTATTCGTCAGACTGGAGCGCGTCGTAGCCTTCTTCGCCGGTACGGACGCGGACCACGTTCTCAACATCCTGGACAAAGATCTTGCCGTCGCCGATATGGCCGGTATAGAGCACGCCGCGGGCTGTATCCACGACCTGCCGGACAGGTACCTTGCTGACCACAATATCCACCTGGACCTTGGGAAGCAGCGTGACTTCGACAGGCGTGCCGCGGTAGTACTCCGGCTTGCCTTTCTGCGCGCCGTAGCCCATGACGTTCGTGACGGTCATGCCGGTGATGCCGATGTCGTTCATGGCTTTCTTCAGGCTTTCCAGGCTGGCCGGACGGCAGATGATCTGCACACGGGTGAACACGGGTTCGCCCGGAGCCTTCTCCGCTTTCCGCGCCGCAATGGGCACCGCTTCCGCGACCGGGACGGCCGCTGCCGCAGGCGCGAACCCGGGTGCCGGGGCCTCATACCCTTCCTCCGGCAGGACCGCGAAGCCGGCATAGGCGGTGTGCAGGCCGTGCTCGCTGCGGTCGAGACCCAGAATTTCGTCCGCCGCGTCAGCCCGCAGGCCGATGGTCTTCCGGATCAGCAGGAAGACGACGGTGATGACGACCGCGGTCCAGGCGATGGTGGCCAGGACGCCGAGAATCTGAATTCCGAAGAACGTAAAGCCGCCGCCGTAGAACACACCCTTCATGGTGGTTCCGCCTGTGGCGAACAGGCCGGTCAGAATCGTGCCCAGGGAGCCGCATACGCCGTGTACGGAGATCGCGCCGACCGGATCGTCGATCTTCACGACCTTGTCAAAGAATTCCACGGAGAAAACGACCGCGAATCCGCAGACCAGGCCGATCAGGGCCGCGCCGAAAGGATTGACCGCGTCGCAGCCCGCGGTGATTCCGACGAGGCCGGCCAGCGCCGCGTTAAAGGTCATGGACACATCCGGCTTTCCGTAGCGGAGCCAGGTGAAGATCATGGTGGCCAGCGTGGCGACAGCCGCGGCCAGGTTTGTGTTGAAGAAAACCAGGGACGCGCTGGCGATCAGCTCGTCGCTGTCCATGCCCACGGTGGACGCGCCGTTGAAGCCGAACCAGCAGAACCAGAGGATGAATACGCCCAGCGCGGCGATGGAAAGGTTATGCCCGAGGATCGCCCGGGGTTTCCCGTCCTTTCCGTATTTTCCGACGCGCGGCCCGAGAATCTTCGCGCCGATCAGGGCGCAGACGCCGCCGACCATATGCACCGCGGTGGAACCGGCGAAATCATGGAAGCCCATTTCCGCCAGCCAGCCGCCGCCCCAGATCCAGTGGCCGGA
>CAMKJS010000116.1 GCA_946413245.1 uncultured Clostridia bacterium | reverse complement strand
TGCTGGTTTCCGTCCGTTCCGGCGCCCGCGCCTCCATGCCCGGCATGATGGACACGATCCTGAACCTGGGCCTGAACGACGAAGTCGTCGCCGCTATGATCGCCGGGAACGACGATCCCAAGTTCGCCCGCTTCGTATATGACAGCTACCGCCGTTTCATCCAGATGTATTCCGACGTGGTCATGGAAGTCGGCAAGAAGTACTTCGAGCAGCTGATTGACGAGATGAAGACCCGCAAGGGCGTCAAGTTCGACGTGGAGCTGACCGCGGACGACCTGAAGGAGCTGGCCGCCCAGTTCAAGGCGGAGTACAAGAGCAAGATCGGCAGCGATTTCCCCTCCGACCCCAAGGAACAGCTGATGGGCGCCATCAAGGCCGTGTTCCGCTCCTGGGACAATCCCCGCGCCAACGTATACCGCCGGGACAACGACATCCCCTACAGCTGGGGCACCGCGGTCAACGTCATGCCCATGGTGTTCGGCAACCTGAACAACAACTCCGGTACCGGCGTGGCCTTCACCCGTGACCCCGCCACCGGCGAGAACAAGCTGATGGGCGAGTTCCTGGTCAACGCTCAGGGTGAAGACGTGGTGGCCGGCGTGCGGACACCCATGCCCATCGCCCAGATGGCGGAGCAGTTCCCGGAAGCCTACGACGAGTTCACGAAGGTGTGCGACAAGCTGGAGAAGCACTACCGCGACATGCAGGACATGGAGTTCACCGTGGAGAACGGCAAGCTGTACATGCTCCAGTGCCGCAACGGCAAGCGCACCGCGCAGGCGGCTCTGAAGATCGCCTGTGACCTGGTGGACGAGGGAATGCGCTCCGAAGAGGAAGCCGTCGCCATGATCGATCCCCGCAACCTGGACACCCTGCTGCATCCGCAGTTTGACGCCGCCGCCCTGAAGAAAGCCGAGCCCATCGGCAAGGGCCTGGGCGCTTCTCCCGGTGCCGCCTGCGGCAAGATCGTCTTCACCGCTGAAGACGCCGAAGCCTGGGCCGCCCGCGGTGAAAAGGTGGTTCTGGTCCGCCTGGAAACCTCTCCCGAAGACATCACCGGCATGAAGAGCGCGCAGGGCATCCTGACCGTGCGCGGCGGCATGACCAGCCACGCGGCTGTGGTGGCCCGCGGCATGGGCACCTGCTGCGTCTCCGGCTGCGGCGAGATCGCCATGGACGAGGAAAACAAGAAGTTCGAGCTGGCCGGGAAGACCTATCACGAAGGCGACTGCATCTCCATCGACGGCACCACCGGCAATATCTATGACGGGCTCATCCCCACCGTGGACGCGAAGATCGCCGGCGAGTTCGGCCGCATCATGGCCTGGGCGGACAAGTACCGCAAGCTGAAGGTCCGCACCAACGCCGACACCCCCACCGACGCGAAGAAGGCCCGCGAGCTGGGCGCCGAAGGCATCGGCCTCTGCCGCACCGAGCATATGTTCTTCGAAGCGGAGCGCATCGCCGCCTTCCGGGAGATGATCTGCTCCGACACCGCCGAAGAGCGCGAAGTGGCGCTGGACAAGATCCTGCCCTATCAGCAGGGAGACTTCGAGAAACTGTACGAAGCGCTGGAAGGCTGCCCCGTCTGCATCCGCTTCCTGGATCCGCCGCTGCATGAGTTCGTTCCCACCACCGAGGAGGAAATCGAACTGCTGGCCAAGACCCAGGGCAAGAGCGTGGAGACCATCAAGACCATCATCGCGTCCCTGCATGAGTTCAACCCGATGATGGGTCACCGCGGATGCCGCCTGGCCGTCACCTATCCGGAAATCGCGAAGATGCAGACCAGAGCCGTGATCCGTGCCGCCATCAACGTGCAGAAGAAGCATCCCGACTGGAAGGTCCGGCCCGAGATCATGATTCCGCTGGTATGCGAGCTGAAGGAACTGAAGTTTGTGAAGAAGACGGTCGTGGAGACCGCCGACGCCGAAATCGCCGCTTCCGACGTGAAGATCGAATACGAAGTCGGCACCATGATCGAGACGCCACGCGCCGCCCTGACCGCGGACGAGATCGCCACCGAGGCGGACTTCTTCTGCTTCGGCACCAACGACCTGACCCAGATGACCATGGGCTTCAGCCGCGACGACTCCGGCAAGTTCCTGACCGCCTACTACGACGCCAAGATCTTCGAAGTCGATCCCTTCGCCAAGCTGGACCAGGTCGGCGTGGGCAAGCTGATGAAGATGGCCATCGATCTGGGCCGCCCCGTGAACCCGAAGCTGCACATCGGCATCTGCGGCGAGCACGGCGGAGACCCGAGCTCTGTGGAATTCTGCCACAGGATCGGCCTGGACTACGTGAGCTGCTCGCCGTTCCGCGTCCCGATCGCCCGTCTGGCTGCCGCGCAGGCCGCGATCGCGAACAAATAATCCCCACAGATACAATCAGGCCGCGTGACGATTTCGTCACGCGGCCGTTTTTGATACAATCTTACTCATCAGGCTGCTCTTCCTTCAGCTCCGCCAAGGCCTGCGCGCAGGCCCTTTTTGCCGTTTCCCAGGCATATCCCCGCCGAACCAGGGAAGAAATAACCCGCTGCATGGTTTTCCGGGCATCCTCTTCCGGCTTCGCCCGGGAGAAGCCCTTCCGGGCCAGGGAGACGGCCTGGGCAAGCCCTTCCTCTTCGTTCAGCTGCTCCAGGGCGTTTTCGATATCCTCCTCCGATACGCCCTTCTGTTTCAGCTCCTGCTGGATCCGCTCCGCGCCGTATTTCCGGGCGAAGCGGGAGCGGGCCCACTGCGCCGCGAATTCCCGGTCGTCCAGCAGGTGCTCCGAGTCCAGCTTATACAGCACCATTTCTACGGTTTCGTCCATATACCGGGCGGTGTTCAGCTTTTGTTCGATCTCTCCGCGGCTGCAGGGCCTCCGGGCCAGCATGGCCACCGCCAGGTTCAGTCCGTGTGGATACTGGCGCAGCAGCACGGCTTTCCGGAACGCCTCCCGGTCCACCGGGTCCCCGGCCTGCCAGCCGGTTTCCATGGCGGCCTGGCGGGGGAGCCAATACTTCTCTCCGTTCTCCAGTTCAAACCAGACTTTGGTCCGGATTGGTGTCACCGCGGTGATCAGCTCCATTCGGGAAACTCCTCTCTCAGGGCCCAGGCCAGCAGATCCCGGTTCAGCAGGCCCAGCCGCCCGGTCCTGGCTTCGCTGGCGCCTCCGTTCAGCATGATGACCGTATACCCCGTATCCTCTTCCCAGAAAGCCCCGTCCGCGCAGCCGTAAGCGAACCCCTGGTGCCCCAGCAGGCGGCAGGTGGAAAGCTCCGGATCCCGGATCATCAGGAGGCCCAGCCCGTAGGACAGGGTCGGGGACAGCGCGCCGTAGGTAGCGTGCTGCCGGCACATGTCCTGCACGCTCTTTTCCGAAAGCACGGGGACTCCGCCTGCCTGCAGGCAGGAAAGCATCCGGTGCAGCGAGGCGATATCGGTATACATGCTCCCGGCGGTATAGCCGTAATGCCGCAGAGAATCCGGCCCGGAGATTGGCTTGCGGCCCAGCGGCGTTTTCTTCAGCTCCAGCCCCTTCCGCCAGGGGAAGATCCGGGTGACCGGCATGATGGCTCCCTCGGGCAGGGAGAAAGCGTCCAGCGTGGCGTTCATCTCCAGCGGCCGGAACAGGGTTTCATCAAACACGCGGTGAACCGGCTCCCCGGTGACGGCTTCCAGAACGCAGCCCACGAGGCCGAACCCGAAATTGGAATAGCGGAATCCCGCGCCGGGCGCCTGGGGACGCTGGTGGGAGATGACGTTCGTCCAGGGCACCCCGGATTCCAGGGCGGCTTCCAGGCCGGGCGGATCCGCCAGCCCCGAGGTGTGGGACAGCAGCTCCCGCAGGGTGATTCCCTTCATTTCCGGAATCCCTCTGCCGTCGGGCAGGTATTCCGTCACGGGATAATCCAGGTTCAGCCGGCCCTGCTCAGCCAGGATCAGGGTTACCATGGTGGTGGCAGTCTTGGTGATGGAAGCTACCCGGAACAGCACGTCCTCCGTGGCCATCCGGCGGGGGCGGTCCGACCCTGTCAGCACTAAGGATTGCCGGGAACCGTCCGACAGCAGCGTGGCGGAGCCCAGCACGTGGTGCCGGCGGATCAGCCGCAGAAACGCTTTCTCCGTTTCCAGCGGATGGCCCTGCACCTCCAGGGGCGGATGCTTTCCGGGGCCGGGAGCCAGCAGAGGCAGGGCAGCCCGGTAAAGCCAGTTTTTCGTCTTAGTGGTGGGCATACAGCACCTCCGAGGGAGCGGTGCCTCCGTAGAGGAGGAAGAGAGAACAGACCGAAGTCCAGCTGAAACCGGCCAGCAGCAGCGCCCGGGCGGACAGGACAGGCAGGGAGCTTTCCATGAAGGGCACGTGCAGCGTATGCAGCAGGACCGGAACCGCCAGCAGCAGCGCGACCCCGGCCAGAAGAAGCCCCAAAGCCCGAGAGGGATGCGGCCGGGCATACTCCCGATGCATGAAGTACACCAGCACGAAAACCGCAGCCAGCAGGCTCAGCAGCTGGCTGACCCGGACGCCGGAGGAATAAAGGGAATCCATGCGGAATTCCTCGATCACCAGGCGGCCGGCGGCGTACAGCAGCACATAGAACCGGAACACGTCCCCCCGGCGGCGGAACAGGCGCCGGCGGCACAGCATCAGGCAGAGAAACACAGCGAAATCCCAGGCGGATTCCAGGAAGAACGTCGCCAGATGCCACACGGCTTCTCCCTCCGCCGGAATCTGCACCGCCAGCGGGAAAAAGCAGAGGGCGGGATCGCGCAGCGGGACGCCGTACGCCTCCATGTTGAAATAGTTTCCCCAACGGCCCATGGCCTGCGCCAGTACGACGCCCGGAGCCAGGATATCGCAGATCTGCAGCATGGACACCCGTTTTCGACGGCAGAACAGCGCGATGGCCAGCAGCCCGGCCAGCAGGCCGCCGTAAATGGCCAGGCCGCCCTCCCAGACGTACACGGCGGAGAGAGGGTGATCCCGGTATTCGGACCAGGAGAAAATCACATAGTACAGCCGGGCACCGAGAATCCCCAGCGGCAGCACCCACAGGGCCAGATCCACGATCGTGTCCTTCGGCAGGCCGACGCGCTTTTCCTCCCGCGCGGCCAGCCAGATGGCCAGCGCTGCGCCGCAGACGATCAGAAAACTGTACCAGGGGATCGGATAAACCACATATCTGGAAGCCGGGACAGCCAAGATCTTCCACGCTCCTTCAGCGGAAATGCCGGATGACTTGAAAACATTATAGAATCGGGTTTTCTCCCTGTCAAGGAAGGAGCAGGTCTCCTATTGTTTACGGCTCTCTTTTCTGCTATAATTACAATGAAATCCCCGGTGAAAAATCAAGAAGAATGTCCACGGGTCAGCCTGACCCCTTCAACCCGACAGGAAGCGAGGATAAAACGATGAAGACCGGAACGAAATGGCTTACGATACTGTTTATCCTGGCGCTGGTACTGACGCTGGGCTTCAGCCTGGCAGCGCAGGCGGACGGCAATTATCTCACGTTTAGGGCAGATCATGAATTTACACTTTCCCTAGAACATGTAGAATGGGACGGAACATTGGAATACTCCACGGATTCAGTGAATTGGACGGCTTGCCCACATGGTGGTTCAATTTCATCTTCAGATTCTTCCCCCGCTGTACTTTATCTGCGCGGTAAAAACAACCATGTCAGAGGTTCTGACAATGATGGCGCAGGCATCCGTATAAACGAGCCTGTTGGCTGTTCCGGAAATATCATGACGCTGCTGGATTATGAAAATCCGAGTAAAACGATATCCACAGAAAGTGCTTTTGCATATCTGTTTGCTGCTTGCCAATTGACCGAGGCGCCTGATCTGCCGGCGGATACGTTGGCCCCAAGATGCTATTATTGGATGTTTAGTTGCTGCACGGAGTTGACGAGCGTACCGAGGCTACGGGCGGAGGCACTGCCTGAGAGCTGCTATGAGAGTATGTTTTATGGGTGCGAAAATCTAACGAACGTGCCTGATCTTCCGGCAAAGACACTGGCTGAGGACTGCTGTCGTCAAATGTTTACGGGTTGCACGAGCCTGATAAGCGCGCCTGCGCTGCCGGCGACGGAACTGGCGAGCAAATGCTATCAGGATATGTTTAGGGGCTGTACGAGCCTGACCAGTCTGCCCGAGCTGCCGGCGACGACGCTGAAAGATCTTTGCTACTGCGGGATGTTTAGTGATTGTACGGGGATCTACATTTCGGATGAAGAAGGGACTTTTGACGGTATAACTTATGGAACACCTTATAGCGTTCCTTCCGGTGGAAATGGGACAGACGCAACAAGTGCCCTTTACTATATGTTTGAGAGAACCGGCGGAAAGTTTACAGGAACCCCAACCATCAACACAACCTATTACCTCGGGAGAAAAATCATCCCTGCTTCCGCTGAAGACGTATCGGTAACCTATGACGGAAAGGCTCATGGTATCACCGTGAATGTCACGGTCCCCGATAATGGATACACCGTGATGTACGGGCAATCCGAGGGCAACTATGACCAGAACGAGAGCTACACGATCACAAATGTTGGCGAGCAAACGGTATATTACAAGGTCACAGCGGACGGGTACGGCGACGCGACCGGTTCCGCGAAAGTCACGATAGGGGCAAAAAGCGTGACCATTACCGCCAAGAGCGAAGAATTTACCTATGACGGAACGGCGCATAGCAACAGCGGCTACGACGTGACAGGCCTGGTCGGTGACGACAAGATCAGCGCGGAGGTTACCGGCAGCATCACGTTCCCGAGTGAGAGCTCTGTCGCCAACAAAGTAAACAGCTATGAATTCACGAAGGGAAAGTCCGACAACTACAGTGTGAGCACCGTGGACGGCGCATTGACGATGAAAAATGCCGCGAAGAAGATCACGATCACCGCGGCCAGCGAAGAATGGGAATATGACGTCGCAGCGCATACGAACAGCACTGTCACGCTGACCGGCGGAGACCTGTTTCCCGGGGACGAGCTGACGGCACAAGCGACCGGCAGCGTCACGGATGTAAAGGACACCGCGGACGGAAACAACCCGGTGGCGGACGGATACAAGGTGACGCACGGTAAGGAGGACGTGACCGCAAACTACGTGATCACGCCCGTGGCCGGTACGCTGACTATTACGCCGGTAACCGTTACGATTACGGCTGAGAGCGAAGAATTCACCTATGACGGAACAGCGCATAGCAACAGCGGGTACGACGTGACAGGCCTGATCGGTGATGATAAGATCAGCGCGGTGGTTACCGGAAGCATCACGTTCCCGAGTGAAGGCTCTGTCGCCAATAAAGTGGACAGCTATGAATTCACGAAGGGAACGGCCAGCAACTACACAGTGGGCACCGTGGACGGCACCCTCACGATGAAGAATGCTGCGGAAAAGATCACGATCACCGCGGCCAGCGAAGAATGGCCGTATGACGGCGCAGCGCATACGAACAGCACTGTCACCGTGACCGGCGGAGACCTGTTCCCCGGGGACGAGCTGACCGCGGAAGCGACCGGCAGCGTCACGGACGTGAAGGATACCGCGGATGGAAACAACCCGGTGGCGGACGGATACAAAGTGACGCACGGTAAGGAGGACGTGACCGCGAATTATGTGATCACGCCCGTGGCGGGCACGCTGAAGGTAACGAAAAAGGACGCCACGATCACCGCGGAGACAAAGGAGAAGGTATACGGAGAGGACGACCCGCAGCTGACGGCGACCGTGGAAGGCACCGTGG
>CAMKJS010000115.1 GCA_946413245.1 uncultured Clostridia bacterium | reverse complement strand
ACCGTGAAAACGCCTACGATCAGATAGAGATAGAAATTGAAGAAACGCCACACCAGCAGGGCGAGCCCGATGGTGCCGTCCTTAAAGATCCCCTTGTAGTACAGCAGGAAGCCGCCCTCCTGGGCTCCGCTGGCGCCCGGCAGCGGCGTGGCGCTGGCGCTGATGTACAGCAGAAAGCTGATGGTCAGCAGATGATACCATGGCGTACCGGACATGCCGAAGGCATGGTAAACAAACACCACGGTGAACATCAGGCCCAGCAGGCTGATCATGCTGAAGCTGAACTGCATCACGATCTGCCCCGGGTGCCGCAGCAGATCGTGCAGCGCCGTGTGATAGGTATCCAGAATCTCCGTCACCTTCGCGATGGTCAGCTCCGGCGTTTTCACCAGGCGCATTTTTGTCAGCACCCGAATCACCCAATTGGCGACCGCCTGAATCCAGTTCCGCTTGAAAGCGGCCAGCAGCACCAGCGGAACAGCCCCGCAGTTCACCAGCCATCCGAACCGCACAAACCACATGGCACCCTGCAGCTGCTGATAGACGAAGTCCCGGTTCAGCAGGAACAGCGTCAGGCTCATGGCGGAAAGCATAAACTGGTTGGTAATGAAGCGGATGGTCACGGCCATCGTGCCGTAACCGACGGGAATCCCCGCCTTCCGCATGGAGTTCACCTGCATGGGCTGTCCTCCTGCGGCGCTGGGGGTGATATTGCTGTAATAGAACCCGATCAGGGCGACGTTCAGAGCCCTCCAGATGCTGATTTTGAACCCCTGCATCCGGAGATAAGCCCAGTAATTGACCGCGTCAAAAAAGGTATAGACGCACCAGCAGAGGAAAATGCCGGCCACCCACCGGATATCCATGCGGGCGAAGGCTTCCCACGCGTTTCCCAGTTCCTCGTTGCTGAACGCGATCAGGAGAACCATGACGATGGACGCGACGACGACCAGCAAGCTCAGCCAGTTTTTTCCCTGCCGCATCCAGCCTTCTCTCCTTCCCTGTCCGTCTCTGAAATCAGCCCGGATTCCATGAATCCGAACAAGATATTTTATCGTATTCTCCGTGGATTGTCCAGTATCTTGCCATTCTGCGGCTTTCGATGTATACTCATTACCTGTTTGACTTTATTTTTCAGGAAGGAAGTGTACGGAATGACCCGTCTGGAAAACGCACTGCTGAACCTGCTCAAGGAGGACTGCAGAACATCCCTGGAGGATATGGCCGTCATGACCGGATCCACCCTGGAGGAAGTTGCCGAGGCTGTGGATCAGCTGGAGAAGCGCCGGATCATTCTTCGTTACTCTCCGGTTATCAACTGGGATCTGACGGATCAGGACCGCGTGGAGGCCATGATCGAGGTGAAGGTCACCCCGCAGCGGGATATGGGCTTTGACGCCGTGGCCCGGCGCATCTACCGCTTTGAAGAAGTCAAGAGCGTGTATCTGATGTCCGGCTCCTACGATCTGCTGGTTCTCGTGCAGGCCCGCACCCTGAAGGAGCTGGCCATGTTCGTCGCGGCAAAGCTGTCTCCGCTGGAAATGGTCACGGGAACGGCTACCAGTTTTGTACTCAAGCGGTATAAGGAAGAGGGCGTTATTTTCGAGGGAGAAGAGTCGGATCATCGGCTGGTGATCTCCCCGTGAATTACGAGCGCTTCCTGAATCCCTCCATCGTTGCGGTTCCCCCCAGCGGGATCCGGCGCTTTTTCGATCTGGCCGCCTCCATGAAGGATACGATTTCCCTCGGCGTGGGCGAGCCGGATTTCAAAACGCCCTATCCAATCCGGGATGCCGCGATCAACTCCCTGATTGACGGGGAGACGCAGTATACGGCAAACCGCGGCCTTCCGGAGCTGCGGCAGGAAATCGCCTTCTATCTGATGGGCCGCTACGGTCTGGAATATGATCCTGCCCGGCAGATCATCGTCACCATCGGTGCCTCCGAGGCGATCGATATCGCCCTTCGCGCCGTCCTCTCCCCGGGGGACGAGGTTCTGGTTCCGGAACCGAGCTACGTTTCCTACGCTCCCGGCGTCGTCTTCGCCGGAGGCACGCCTCTCCCCGTCGTTACCCGGCAGGAAGACGAGTTCCGCCTTCTTCCGGAGGATCTGGAGGCCGCGATCACCCCGCGTACCAAAGCTCTGATCCTGCCCTATCCGAACAATCCCACCGGCGCGATCATGGAGCGGAAGAATCTGGAGGCCCTGCTTCCCGTCATTCTCCGGCATGACCTGTTGGTGATCTCAGACGAGATTTACTCGGAGCTGATCTATGACGGGAAGGAGCATGTTTCCTTCGCCACCCTTCCGGATATGTATCCCCGGACGCTGACCATCAACGGTTTCAGCAAATCCTTCGCCATGACAGGCTGGCGCGTCGGCTATATCTGCGGGGCTCCGGAGCTGCTGGACGTCATGAACAAAATTCATCAGTACACCATCATGTGCGCTCCCCGCCAGGGCCAGATCGCCGCGATGGAGGCTCTTCGCCTCGGCCGGGAAAACGGCTACGAGGAAGTCGTCCGAATGCGGGAGAGCTATGACCGCCGCAGGCGTCTGATGGTTTCCTCCTTCCGGCAGATGGGGCTGGAATGCTTTGAGCCCTACGGAGCCTTCTACGTCTTCCCCTCCATCCGTTCCACCGGGCTTTCCAGCGAGGAGTTCTGTGCCGGCCTGCTGCGGGAAAAGCACGTCGCCGCCGTTCCCGGCACGGCCTTCGGTCCCAGCGGTGAGGGGCATATGCGCTGTTCCTACGCCACCGCCATGGACAAGCTGAAAACGGCGCTGGACCGGATCGGAGAATATATCCTTACGCTGAAATGACGATTCTCCCGGAAAGGAACCGTATCAGAAAGGAGCCGTATATGCGCAGACTGATTGCATTGCTGCTGGTTTTCCTTCTCCCCTTCTCCTTTGCCACGGCAGAATGGGGGGATGAAGACCTGCTGATCGAAGAGATTATCGAATCCGTCGATCCCGAAGCTACCCCCAGTATTTACGAGTCGGACGGTTCCGTCCTCCTCACCATCACCTGCACCGGCGATTTCACCATCGGCGGGGACAGCAGAAAGGCGAAGAACATCTTTGAGGAGGAGCTGAGTGCCCGCGGCGGGGATATCAATTTCACCATGCGGAATATCCGGGACGTCCTGATGCAGGACGATATGACCCTGGTCAATTTCGAGGGTACCCTGACGGAATCCAAATACGTCCCGGAGAAGAAGAAAAAAAACCAGTTCCTCTTCAGCGCACCGCCATCCTACGTCACCATGCTCTCGGACAACGGGATCGAGGCTGTCTCCCTGGAGAACAACCATATCATGGATCACGGCGAGGAAGTGTACGAGGAAACGAAGCAGGTGCTGACGGAAGCCGGCATCGTCTATTCCAACTCCACGGAAATCGGCATCTATGAAGCCAAGGGAATCCAGATCGCCATGCTTTCCTACCTCTGCATCGACCGCTACGAATCCCTGTGGGACAAAGTACCCGCGGATATTCAGGCCGCGAAGGCGAAGTATCCGATCGTGATCGTCTCCTTCCACTGGGGCAACGAAAAGGATTATTCCCCCACCCAGAACCAGATCAGAATGGGCCGCCTGGCCGCGGACAGCGGCGCAGACCTGGTCGTCGGCCATCATTCTCACCGGATGAATCCCATTGAGTACTACAACGGCGTCTATATCTGCTATTCCCTCGGCAATTTCTGCTTCTCCGGGAACAGCAAGCCCAGCGACATGAATTCCTACCTGTTCCAGATCCGGTTCAGCTGCCTGGACGGCGAGGTCACCACCAAAGGATTCCGGATCATTCCGATCCGCATTTCCTCCCGGACTGATCGGAACGATTTCACGCCGACCCCGATCACCAAGGAAACCACGATGGACGCCATCATGAATACCCTGCGCGAAAACGGCAAGCGTCTCGAATACGCTGTCACCGAGTATCCGCTGGAGTGGAAGTAACAGGACACCGCAGCAAGCTGAGCAGCCCGCCGGGGCTGCTCATTTTATATATCTTAATATTTCCTTAATCTTTGTAGCAAAAAGTTCATAATATAAATACACAACATATGGGGGTTCGCTCTTGACGGAAACGGCATATTTAGTTATCATGTGTAAAGATATGTTCGTTGGAAGGGGGAAACGTATATGATTGCCGGATATGGTTGCAAACCGGTCTTTCAGTACAAATTCCGCCCCCTTCTGCACGGGAACCGCGCGCCGGACGGCGGTTTTTGTGTTATTTTGTATGAAAATCGTATTCTTTCCTTCAGCACGTACGACGCGAACGGCGCTTTCCTGGATGAGCTTTGCTTTTCCCTCCCGGGCCGCGTGCTGCAGTGTTTTTACAGCCTTCTCCGCAACGCCGGCAGCTGGCTCGGCTCCACCCCGTGCGATCTGAGAGGCTCGGACGTTTCTCCCTACGCCTCCTCCTTCGCGTTTGACGGATACGATCCTGTCCGCGTCTGGAATATGAATCAGCTCCTCTGCGAGCCCACCGGCTCGGAGGACGGATTCTTCGCGCGCCATCTGTACGTGTTGTTTGAGGACGTCGCGAACCTGTTCGCCGAAAACGGAATCCGCCTTTCGCTGGACGGGTTCACCTGGGACCAGAGCAGGATTCAGCCCTTCCGGAAGAACCAGATTGTCTATTCCGCCCGTCAGGGTGCGATTTAACTCTTTTTCATTCACTTCATCAAACAGGAGGTTCCCTATGTCTGTTCGGGAAAAATACGCATCCTGGCTGGCCTGTTCCGCCATGCCGGAAGAACTGCTTTCAGAGCTGAAATCCATGACGCCGGAAGCGGTTAACGATTCCTTTTACCGGGATCTCGCCTTCGGCACCGGCGGTCTTCGCGGGGTGCTCGGCGCCGGAACGAACCGGATGAATATTCCCACCGTACTCAAAGCGACGCTCGGGCTTGGCCGTTATCTGAAGGAGGAGTTCGCCTCCCCTTCCTGCGCCGTCAGCTATGACAGCCGGATTCACAGCCGCGATTTTGCCCGGCTGACCGCCGCCGCGCTGGCTTCCCTCGGCATTCGGGTTTATCTGTACGCCAGTCTGGAGCCCACGCCCATGCTGAGCTATGCCGTCCGGCATCTGCACGCCAGCGCCGGGGTCATGATCACGGCATCCCATAACCCTGCCCGGTTTAACGGGTATAAGGTGTACGGCCCGGACGGCTGCCAGATCACGCTGGACGCCGCCAGGCGAATCCAGGGGTTCATTTCCGCTACGCCGGATCTCGCTGATTCCTTCCCCGATTTCCGGAAGGCTCTGTCGGAAGGCAGCGTCAGCTATATCCCGGACGAAACCATTGAAGCGTATTACCGGGATATCCTGAAGCTGCAGGTTCATCCTTCCGATACGCCGCTGCATGTCGTTTACTCTCCCCTGAACGGCACGGGAAACGTTCCGGTCCGGGAGGTCCTTCGCCGGCTCGGCAATATTCGGGTGTCCGTGGTTCCGGAGCAGGAGATGCCCGACGGCTTTTTCCCCACCTGCCCCTATCCGAATCCCGAGGTCCGGGAAGCCATGTCCCTGGCCATCGCGCAGACGATCCGTGAGAAGGCGGATCTCTGCTTTGCCACCGATCCGGACTGTGACCGGATGGGCGCCGGCGTCCGGGTCGGCGATCAGGTGGAGCTGATCAGCGGCAACGATATGGGCATCTTGATGCTGGATTACCTCTGTCAGCATCGTTCTTCCTCCTCAGCGCTCCCTCCCGTCGCGGTCAAGACCATCGTGACCACGGAAATGGCCGCCGCGGTCTGCGCGAAGTATCACGTGGAACTCCGGAACGTGCTCACCGGGTTCAAGTTTATCGGGGAGCAGATCGGCCTCCTGGAGAAAGACGGGCAGGCGGACCGCTTCCTGTTCGGCTTTGAGGAAAGCTACGGATACCTGTCCGGCACGGACGTGCGGGACAAGGACGCCGTCAACGCAGCTCTGCTCCTCTGCGAAATGGCCGCCAGTCTGAAGGCGGAAGGAAAAACGCTCCTGGACCGGCTCGCGGAGCTTCGGCAGGAGCATGGATATTTCGCCCAGAGGCTGTTATCGTTTGAATATGACGGGGAAAGCGGCGCGGCCAGAATGGCTGAAATCATGAAGGCCTTCCGGCAGCCCGCGGAGGAGTTCTCCTCCCCGCTGCTGCGCACCGCCGCCAGAACGGATTACCTGCTGGATGCCACAGGGCTTCCCGCCAGCGACGTGCTGGAGTTCCGCCTCGCTGACGGCCGCAAGTTCGTCGTCCGTCCCTCCGGCACCGAGCCGAAGCTGAAAGCTTACTGCTTTGCCCGGGGCGCGGATCAGCCGGCCGCGGAAGCCGCGCTGGACGAGCTGGAAACCCTCATCCGGTCCCTCTGTCAGTGATCGTTCAGATCAGTTGAATCCGAAGATCCGCTGGCTGAGCCTGTATCCGCCGATCACGGCCCAACGGCCGAATTTACCCGGCAGATGGATGATGCGTCCTAAAAGGCGGTGCCTGAGTTCCTGATAAACCTTCGGATTGGTTTTCTGAATATAGTCCCACAGTTCGGTCTTTTTGCGGTCGCTTTCTTCCGTTCCGGGTATCGTGAGCAGGGCGGAGGAAGCGACCGTAATGATTTCCAGGAAATTCAGCATGTATCGCCGCAGCTTTTTGCTCGCCACGGTATACGGATCGACCCCGGAAACCAGCAGCCTGTTCACCGTCAGATACTGATCGATCCGCTTCAGCAGGATCTCTTCCTGAACGGACTGATCTTCCCGGCCAATATAATAGTGGTACAGATCCGCGTCCAGGTACCAGATTTTCTTCACCCACGGCAGCGGGTTGTACACGTACAGCTCGTCCACATAGAACGTGTGCTTCGGCAGCGTCAGTCCGGACTCCCGCAGCAGTTCCGTCCGGTAAATCACCGAATGCATCAGCAGGTACTGGCCTTTCTTGAACCGTCCGATCTCCTCCCAGCCGAACACCCGGTTCTGCGGTAGCACATGACCGTAGGATACGGTATGCTTGTGCTTTACGCCGACTTTGTCGTAGATGTAATTGCTGATCAGCATATCCACCGCCTGGTCTTTCAGCTCCCGCAGCAAATTCAGAATCCTGACCAGCACCTCCGTGTCCACCCAGTCGTCCGAGTCGACCACTTTATAGTACAGCCCCGTCGCGTTTTTCAGGCCGGTCATCACCGCGTCCCCATGTCCCCCGTTGGGCTGATGGATCGCCCGGATGATTTCCGGGTACTGCTGCATATACCGGTCGGCGATCTCCGCCGTCCCGTCCTTCGAGCCGTCGTCCACGATCAGGATCTCGATCTCCGGGCCGCCGGGCAGCAGGGATTCGATCGCTTTCTCCATGTATTCCTTTGAATTGTAGCACGGTACCGTTACCGACAGCAGTTTCATAAGTGCTCTCCTCAAGGTTCATTTAAAATGCCTCCCCTTGTTGCAAGGGGAGGTAGCCCGAAGGGACGGATGGGATAAATAGGCCGCCGACGAATCGGCGGCCTTGTGTTTCTGAAATCAGAACCGGGCGTTCTGGCGCTGCGCTTCGAAGCACTCGCGGCAGTACACGGGGCGATCTCCACGGGGCTGGAAGGGAACCTGAGTCTCGCATCCGCAGCCGTCGCAGATCACGGTATACATCTGGCGGGGAGCTCCTCCGTTTCCGTTCTGGGCACGGCGGGCGGCACGGCAAGCCGGGCAGCGGCTGGGCTCATTCTGGAAACCCTTCTGAGCAAAGAATTCCTGCTCGCTGGCAGAGAAAACGAATTCGTTGCCGCAGTCACGGCAGGTCAGGGTCTTGTCCTCGTACATTTGGGAAAACCTCCTAAAATAATGTTGTTTACCCGCGCCATTGGTGATCACTTGAGCCCCGTTCCAGACAATGGTGTTGAGTAACAACCATGGAGGAAATGAACCAAACATACCAGGGTTGGGGTTTACACCCGAG
>CAMKJS010000114.1 GCA_946413245.1 uncultured Clostridia bacterium | reverse complement strand
GACCATGTGCTTCACCCATATGCGCCTGTTCCACCACTAAGCGACCGGAAAGCCTTGTCCGAGAATCCGAAGGGGGCAAACGAAGGAAACGTCTCCCCGGTGGGGAGTGCCGAAGGCAAGCGACCTGAGTTTGTTAGCGCGAAACGAGTACAGACGCCGCCCCAAGACGTCTGTACGATGATTGAGCGAACGGAATTGAGGGTGACCGGAAAGCCTTGTCCGAGAATCCGAAGGGAGTTTGGGGGGCGATCGGAAAGCCCCCCAATATGGATGCGTTATTATTTTGAATGATTCCGAAGGAGGTTCGGAGGGCGATCGGAAAGCCCTCCGGTAAATAACCGTGAAGATTTTAGTTATCGGCGGGGGCGGCCGCGAACACGCCATCATTCGCAAGCTGCGTGAAAACCCAGCGGCGGAAACCATCTACGCCCTCCCCGGCAACGGCGGCATCGCCGCTGACGCGGAATGCGTAAACATCGGCGCGAAGGATCTGGAGGGCATTCTCCGCTTTGCCCGGGAAAAGGAGATCGACTACGCCGTGGTCGCGCCGGACGATCCCCTGGCCCTGGGCTGCGTTGATTTGCTGGAAGAGGCGGGCATTCCCTGTTTCGGTCCCCGGAAGAACGCCGCGGAGATCGAAGGCAGCAAGGTGTTCGCCAAGAATCTGATGAAGAAATACGGAATCCCCACCGCGGCTTTCGAGGTGTTTACCTCCCCGGAGGAAGCGCTGGCGTACCTGGAAACTGCGCCGATTCCCACGGTGGTTAAGGCGGATGGCCTGGCCCTGGGAAAGGGCGTGACGGTGGCCATGACCCGGGAGGAAGCGAAGAATGCGGTCCGGGAGATCATGGAAGAAAAGAAATTCGGCGCCAGCGGTGACCGGATCGTGATTGAGGAATACCTGGAAGGGCCGGAAGTGTCTGTGCTGAGCTTTACGGACGGCACCACGCTGATCCCCATGGTATCCAGCATGGACCACAAGCGGGCCGGGGACGGAGATACGGGCCTGAATACCGGCGGCATGGGCACGGTCGCTCCGAACCCCTTCTATACCGAAGAAGTGGCGCAGGAATGCATGGAGCGGATCTTCCTGCCCACGATCCGGGCGATGAAGGCGGAGGGCCGGGAATTCCGGGGCTGCCTGTACTTCGGCCTGATGATCACCGCGGACGGACCGAAGGTGATCGAGTATAACTGCCGCTTCGGGGATCCGGAAACCCAGGTGGTGCTGCCTCTGCTGGAGAGCGACCTGCTGGAAATCATGCGGGCTGTGACGGAAGGCTGTTTGAAGGATGCCGACGTACGCTTCCGGAAGGGCAGCGCCTGCTGCGTGGTGCTGGCTTCCGAAGGCTATCCCGCCCATTATGAAAAAGGGTTTGAGATCGACATTCCGGCGGATGTTCTGCCTCACGTGTTTGTGGCCGGCGCGGCGCTGAAGGACGGAAAACTGGTGACCTCCGGCGGACGGGTGCTGGGCGTGACAGCCACGGCGGGTACCCTGCCTGACGCAGTCCGGGAAGCTTACGCCCTGGCGGATCGAATTACTTTCGCCAACCGTTTTTACCGGAAGGACATCGGGGCAAAAGCCCTGGCGGCTTGTAAATAACGGATGCATTTGGTGTATCACAGAATTTTCCGGGGGCGAAGCCCCCGAAAATTCTAAATTTTTACCCCTTCCCCTTGAGGGGAAGGGGACAGGGGATAGGGTGAAAAAAGATGGTTTACAGAATTTATGTTGAGAAAAAACCCGGCCTCGATAACGAGGCCCGGTCTCTCCTGAACGATGCCCGAACCCTGCTGGGCATCGAATCCCTCCGGCAAGTCCGGATTCTGAACCGCTACGACGCGGAGAATATCTCGGAAGAGCTGTTCGCTTCCGCCGTGCGCACGGTATTCTCAGAGCCTCAGCTGGATCTGGCGACGCCGGAGGCGGACACCGCCGGCGCGGTGGTTTTCGCGGTGGAATACCTGCCCGGTCAGTTCGACCAGCGGGCGGACTCCGCGGCTCAGTGCATTCAGATTCTGTCCCGGGGCGAGCGTCCCCTGATCCGCAGCGCAAAGCTGTATGCCCTGTACGGGGAGTTGAGCGAGGCGGAGATCGCGGAAATCAAGAAATACGTGATCAACCCGGTGGAAGCCCGAGAGGCCGCGCTGGAAAAGCCTGAAACCCTGCGGATGGAGTATACCGTGCCCACGGAAGTTCCTGTTCTGGAGGGCTTCCGGGAGCTGGACCGGCAGGGGCTGGAAACCTTCCTGGCCTCCTACGGCCTGGCGATGGATGCGGAAGATCTGGCATTCTGCCAGAAGTATTTCCGGGACGAAGGCCGGGACCCCACCCTGACGGAAATCCGGATGCTGGATACTTACTGGAGCGACCACTGCCGCCATACCACCTTCCTGACGGAGATCGACAGCGTCCGCATCGAGGATCCGCTGCTGGAGAAAGCCTGGCAGGATTATCAGAATGTCCGGAAGGAGCTTGGCCGCACCAGGCCTGTCTGCCTGATGGATCTGGCCACCATCGCCGTGCGGAGCCTGAAGGCAAAGGGCCTGCTGGCGAAGCTGGACGAGAGCGAGGAGATCAACGCCTGCACCGTGAAGATCGAGGTGGAGGCAGACGGGAAAAAGGAACCCTGGCTGCTGCTGTTTAAGAACGAAACCCATAACCATCCAACGGAAATTGAACCCTTCGGCGGCGCGGCCACCTGTATCGGCGGCGCGATCCGGGATCCCCTCAGCGGCCGGGCCTATGTGTACGGCGCCATGCGGGTGACCGGCGCGGCGGACCCGACGGTGCCTGTATCCGAAACCATTCCCGGCAAGCTGCCTCAGCGCAAGCTGGTGACTACGGCGGCGGCGGGGTATTCCTCCTACGGAAACCAGATTGGCCTGGCGACCGGCATTGTGGACGAACTGTACCATCCCGGCTACGCTGCCAAGCGCATGGAAATCGGCGCGGTGATTGCAGCCGCGCCGGCGGAGAACGTGCGCCGGGAGCGGCCTGCCCCCGGGGATGTGGTGATTCTGCTGGGCGGCAGCACAGGCCGGGACGGCATCGGCGGCGCTACCGGCTCCTCCAAGGCCCATAACGCCCATTCAGTGGAGACCTGCGGCGCGGAGGTGCAGAAGGGCAACGCGCCGGAGGAACGCAAGCTTCAGCGCCTGTTCCGGAACGGCGATGCCTGCCGGATGATCAAACGCTGCAACGACTTCGGAGCCGGCGGCGTCTCTGTTGCCATCGGAGAGCTGGCGGACGGCCTGGTGATCGACCTGAACGCTGTTCCCCGGAAATATGAGGGGCTGGACGGAACCGAGCTGGCGATTTCCGAGAGTCAGGAGCGGATGGCTGTCGTGGTGGCGGCGGAGGACGTAAACGCCTTCCTGGCCCTGGCGGAGAGCGAAAACCTGCAGGCCTGCCCGGTGGCGGTGGTGCAGGCGGATCCCCGCCTGGTGATGCACTGGAACGGGAAGACCATCGTGGATATCAGCCGGGAATTCCTGAATTCCAACGGCGCCCCGAAACATATCGACGTGACGCCCGCGGTGCCGGCTCCCTGGCGGGAAAAGGCGGAGGGCGGCTTTGCGGAGAACCTGCGGCGGCTGGCCGCGGATCTGAATATCTGTTCCCGGAGAGGCCTCAGCGAGCGGTTTGACTCCACCATCGGCGCGGGCACCGTTCTGATGCCCTTCGGCGGCAAAAACCAGCTGACGCCCATTCAGGCGATGGCGCAGACCGTGTCCATGGAAACGAAGCACACGGACGACTGCTCTCTGATGGCCTGGGGTTATAACCCGTATGTGGCGGAGAAAAGCCCGTACCACGGCGCCTATCTGGCGGTGGTGGAATCTGTCTCCAAGCTGATTGCTTCCGGCGCGTCCTTTGAGGATGTTTATCTGACCTTCCAGGAATATTTTGAGAAGCCCGGCCGGGACGGGCGGCGCTGGGGCAAACCCCTTGCGGCGTTGCTGGGCGCCTTTGAAGCCCAGATGGATCTGGGCATCGGCGCCATCGGCGGCAAGGATTCCATGTCCGGCTCCTTTGAGAAGCTGGATGTGCCCCCAACCCTCGTTTCCTTCGCGGTGACCATGGGGAAAACCGGGGAGATCGTTTCGCCGGAGTTCAAGCGGGCCGGCAGCCTGCTGGCGCTGGCGGAAACCCCGGAAAACGAAAACGGCCTGCCGGACGCGGCGGCCCTGAAGGAGAACTTCCGGAAGGTGACGGCACTGCTCCGGAGCGGAAAAGCGGTCAGCTGCTATACGCCGGGTCCCGGAGGCATTGCGGAAGCGGCGATGAAGATGGCCTTCGGCAACGGCCTGGGTGTCCGGTTTGAGGAGAATCTGACCGTGGAGGAACTGACGAAGCTCCGCTATGGGGATTTCCTGCTGGAGATTCCGGCGGAGGAAGCGGAAGCCGCGGCAGGGCTCCGGGTGATCGGCCGGGTCACGGAGGAGCAGACCTTGGCACGGGGCGGGGAACAGGTCTCTCTCGAAGAACTGCAGAGCTTTTGGGAGGACCGGCTGGAAGCCGTTTATCCCTGCAATATTCCCACCGGAAACGAAAAAGTCACGAACTTCTCTTTTGAGGCGAAGAGCTGGCCGGCGCCGACGGTGAAAACCGCGCGGCCCGTGACCCTGATCCCGGCATTCCCGGGAACCAACTGTGAATACGACAGCGCCAGGGCTATCCGGGACGCGGGCGGAGACGCCCGGATCCTGGTGATCAACAACCGGACAGCGGAAGGCATCGCCCGGAGTGTGGAAGCCTTTGCCGATGCCCTGAAGGACGCGCAGATGATCTTTATTCCCGGCGGTTTCAGCGGCGGGGATGAGCCGGATGGCAGCGCGAAGTTCATCACGGCCTTCTTCCGCGCCGAAGCGGTGCGGGAAGGCGTAACAGAACTGCTGGAGAAGCGGGACGGACTGATCTGCGGCATCTGCAACGGCTTCCAGGCACTGATCAAGCTGGGTCTCGTCCCCTTCGGAAAAATCCTGGAGACGGATGAGCACTGCCCGACGCTGACTTTCAACACCATCGGCCGGCACCAGAGCCGCATCGTGCGCACCCGGATCGCCAGTACCCTGAGCCCCTGGCTGCGCCATACCCACGTGGGCGAAATCTACAGCGTGCCCATCAGCCACGGCGAAGGCCGTTTCCTGGCGGAGGAAGGGCTGATCCGGCAGCTGGCCGACCGGGGGCAGATTGCCACCCAGTATGTGGATCTGGACGGCCAGGCAACCATGGACGTTCACTTCAACCCCAACGGCAGCCTCTGTGCCGTGGAAGGCATCACCAGCCCCGACGGCCGCGTCTTCGGCAAGATGGGCCACAGCGAGCGCGTCGGTGCCGGCCTGTACCGGAATGTGCCGGGCAACTACAACATCGGCATGTTCGCTTCCGCAGTGGAATATTTCCGGTAACTGTTCGGATTCCCAAAGCCAAGATATCCCCTGATTCTATGCCTGCATATCGGGGCTTGGGGTGCGAAGCGCCCCAAAACCTTTATTTCTCCCCTTCCCCCCATAGGGGGGAGAAGGGGTTGGGGGTAGAGAGGGGAGAATGAAAGGAAAAATACCATGGCACATTTATCCGATATCGAAATCGCCCAATCCTGTGCAATGAGACCCATCACCGAGATCGCCGCGAAAGCGGGTATTTCCGATAAATATATCGAGCAGTATGGCCGCTACAAGGCCAAAATCTCCCCCTCCCTCCTGGAGGAAACCGACCGTCAGCCCGGCAAACTGGTCCTGGTTACAGCCATCACCCCCACCCCGGCAGGGGAAGGGAAAACCACCACCACCATCGGCCTGGCGGACGGCCTGAGCCGCATCGGCAAGGACGTGACCGTTGCCTTGCGGGAGCCCAGCCTGGGTCCGGTGTTCGGCATCAAGGGCGGGGCCGCCGGAGGCGGCTACGCCCAGGTAGTTCCCATGGAGGATATCAACCTGCATTTCACCGGCGATTTCCATGCCATCGGCGCCGCGAACAATCTGCTGGCGGCCATGCTGGACAATCATATTCAGCAGGGCAACGCGTTGGGCATCGACCCGCGAAAAATCACCTGGAAACGCTGCGTCGACATGAATGACCGGCAGCTCCGCTTCGTGGTGGACGGTCTCGGCGGCAAACCCAACGGAACACCCCGGGAAGACGGGTTCGACATCACCGTGGCCAGCGAAGTCATGGCGGTCTTCTGCCTGGCTTCCTCCATGAAGGATCTGAAGGAACGCCTCAGCCGGATCATCGTAGCCTATACCTATGACGATCAGCCCGTGACCGCCGGGGATCTGAAAGCCACCGGCGCCATGGCGGCCCTTCTTCGGGACGCTCTGAAGCCGAACCTGGTGCAGACGCTGGAGGGCACGCCCGCCTTCGTGCACGGCGGTCCCTTCGCGAACATTGCTCACGGCTGTAACTCCGTGATGGCTACCCGCATGGCGATGCGGCTGGGAGATTACACCGTGACGGAAGCCGGCTTCGGCGCGGATCTCGGCGCGGAAAAGTTCCTGGATATCAAGTGCCGCATGGCAGGCCTGGTTCCGGACGCCGTGGTGATTGTGGGCACGGTTCGTGCCCTGAAAATGCACGGCGGCCTCGATAAGAAGCAGCTGGCGGAAGAAAACCTGGAAGCCCTGGAGAAGGGCATTCCGAACCTGCTGCGTCATGTCAGCAATATCCGCAACGTCTATCACCTCCCGTGCGTGGTGGCGATCAACCGCTTCCCCACGGATACGGACGCGGAAATCGAATTCATCATCGCCAAATGCCGGGAGCTGGGCGTGAACACCGTGCTCAGCACGGTCTGGGCGGAAGGCGGCAGGGGCGGGGAAGCCCTGGCCCAGGAAGTGGTCCGCCTGTGTGAGGAAGAGAAGGGAAACTTTACCTTCAGCTATGACGTGAACGACACGATTGAAGGAAAGCTGAATACCATCGCCACGAAGATCTACGGCGGCGCGGGTGTCCAGCTGGCACCGGCTGCGAAGAAACAGGCGGAACGCCTTACAGCGCTTGGCTTTGACAAGCTCCCGGTGTGCGTGGCCAAAACCCAGTACAGCTTCTCGGACGATCCCAGCCTGCTGGGGGCCCCGGATGACTTTACCGTGAATGTGCGTAATTTGAAGGTTTCCGCCGGAGCGGGTTTCCTGGTCGCCCTGACCGGGGATATCATGACCATGCCCGGCCTGCCCAAATCCCCCGCGGCGGAGCGTATCGACGTGGACGAGAACGGTAAAATCACCGGGTTGTTCTGAATAATTCATGGCAGGCAAAACGGTCCGGGATCAGATGCCCAAGTGGAGACAGTGACACGATACTGAATCAAGAGGAAAATTTCCCTAACTGGTATTTTTTGGAATTTATGGAAAGAAAGCCCTCCTCCACGAAACTTTTTTGAACTGGCTAAATCTCCTCGGGCCGGGACCAAAATGAAAGAGAAATCAAAAAGCAGGAAGCGATCTGCGATCAGCCTCCTGCTTTTTTCTTTGAGCAATTTTTATGATCTGACCGGGAACGGTCATCCATCCCAATCAGGTAATCCGCGGTTACATCATAAAATTCACATAGCCTCATCAGATCGTCTATCTTCAGTTCAGCATTTCCGTTTTCGATGTGACTGTAACCCTGCTGACTTTTGTTCAACAACTTTCCAACTTCGGCCTGGGACAGGTCATGATCTTCCCTTAACGCCCGCATCCTATCCCGGTAATTCATACTTATACCACCTCATAGATATGGTAAGTGATTCCATGATAGCCTATTGACAAATACTCAATAATTGAGTAATATTGCGTTACTCAAACATTGAGTGAAGACAACAAATGGTTTCAACATAATAACAAAGGGGAAAAGGTATTGATCGAAGTAGAGTAAATCAGTTAAGAGGTTTATGAGAAATTCGTAATAGATAATATGAAGTGACCCCGGCATTTGCAGCAACGTGGATTTACCCGTATACT
>CAMKJS010000113.1 GCA_946413245.1 uncultured Clostridia bacterium | reverse complement strand
TGGCGGCTTCACGGCCCTGGAAGTAGATATCGCTGTTCTGGGCGGTACCGGCCTGGTGCGGATGTTCGGGATTCAGCGCGCGATCACGGAATTCCTTCACCTTGTCCCAGGGAACCAGGGATTTGATCTCTTCGTAGCAGTTCTTGGTGTCAATCGCGTCGATCTTCTGGATTTCGTGACTGGTACGGAAACCGTCGAAGAAGTGCAGGAAAGGCACGGAGCTCTTCAGCGTAGCCAGGTGCGCTACCAGAGCCATGTCGTGGGCTTCCTGAACGGAGTTGCTGGCCAGCATGGCAAACCCGGTCTGCCGGCAGGCCATCACGTCGCTGTGGTCACCGAAGATGTTCAGGGCGTGGTACGCCAGGGCACGGGCGCTGACATGGAAGACCGTGGGCGTTACTTCGCCGGAGATCTTGTACATATTGGGGATCATCAGCAGCAGGCCCTGGGAGGCGGTAAACGTCGTGGTCAGCGCGCCGGCGGAAAGGGAGCCGTGCACGGCGCCGGCGGCACCGGCTTCGGACTGCATCTCGGCGATGCGGACCGTCTGGCCGAACAGGTTCTTCCGGTCATGAGCGGCCCACTCGTCCGCGACTTCCGCCATGGGGGAAGAGGGTGTGATGGGGTAGATTGCCGCCACATCGCTGAATGCGTACGCGACATGGCTGACGGCGGTGTTACCGTCAATGGTCAGTTTGATGGACATGCATGTACCTCCTGATTTGATTTTGCGGAGCCATCCGGCCCCCGTGAGGAGTCCTGTGCTTCCGCCCGGCATATGGGCAGCCGCCCGAAAAGCACACGCCAAAAAGCACAGAAAATTCTGTACATTTATTATAGGCGCTTCCCCGGGAGATGTCAATCACATGCGCCGGGAATCTTGCCTTTTTTTGCTGTTCTGTGCTATCATATCCGCGTTCTGAATCCGCGGCAGGAAAAGCCTTTCCGCGCAGAACAGCGCCGGGGAAAAATTAACCGAAAAAAAGGAAGGATCTCGATATGGACACCATGACCCGCATCGCCGCGCTGACGGCGGAATGTATTCGCTCGATCTGGCCCGATCAGGAAGGTCTGCCTGACGCCGCGGAGCTCCGCGGCCTGCTGGCGGTGCCGCCGGATCCGACGCTGGGGGATTACGCGTTCCCCTGCTTCCGCATGGCCAAGCCGCTGCGCACCGCGCCGCCGAAGATTGCGCAGGCGCTGTGCGCCGGATGGACGAGGACAGACGTGGCGTCCGTGGAGCCGGTCAACGGATATATGAATTTCTTCCTGAACCGGGCGAACTTCGCCGCCGAAATTATGGAAACCCTCGAACGGGAGAAGGATCGCTTCGGCTCTTCCGACATCGGCTGCGGCAAAACTGTCTGCCTCGACTATTCCTCTATCAATATCGCCAAGCGGTTCCACATCGGCCACCTGTCCACCACGATGATCGGCCACAGCCTGAAGCGGATCTATGACTTCCTGGGCTACACCACGGTGGGCATCAACCATCTGGGTGACTGGGGAACTCAGTTCGGTAAGATGATCTGCGCCTACAAGCTCTGGGGCTCAAAGGAAGCCGTGGAGCAGGGCGGCGTGGACGCCCTCACAGCTCTCTACGTCCGTTTCCACGAGGAAGCGGAGAAGGATCCATCCCTGGAGGACCAGGGCCGCGCCTGGTTCAAAAAGATCGAGGAGGGGGATGAGGAAGCCCTGTCCATCTTCACCTGGTTCAAGGATATGACTCTGCGGGACGCCGCCCGGGTTTATGATCTGCTGGGCGTTACCTTTGACAGCTATGCCGGCGAAAGTTTTTATGTGGATAAGACGGACCGCGTGGTGCAGGAGCTGAGGGACAAGGGCCTGCTGACCCGGAGCGAAGGCGCCTGGGTGGTGGATCTGAGCGAGGACAACATGCCTCCCTGCCTGATTCTGAAAAAGGATGGCGCCACCATTTACGCCACCCGGGATCTGGCCGCTGCCATCTACCGGCAGGAAACCTATCATTTCGACAAATGCCTGTACGTGGTCGCCTATCAGCAGGATCTGCATTTCCGTCAGGTCTTCCGCGTACTGGAGAAAATGGGCTACCCCTGGGCAAAGGACTGCGTTCATGTTTCCTTCGGCATGGTAAGCTTCGAGGGCGAGGCACTGTCCACCCGGAAGGGGAACGTCGTCTATCTGGACGACCTGCTGAGCCAGGCAGTGGAAAAGGCGCTGGGCATCATTCAGGAGAAATCCCCGGATCTGGAGGACAAGGAAACCGTTGCCCGCCAGGTGGGCATCGGCGCGGTAATTTATACCGACCTTTCCAACAACCGGATCAAGGACATCGACTTCCGCTGGGATCGCGCCCTGAACTTTGACGGCGAAAGCGGACCCTACGTCCAGTATACCCACGCCCGCTGCTGCAGCGTGATGCGCAAGGCTCCGGATTTCTCCGGCGTCGCTCCGGACTGGTCCGCCCTGACGGACGACGAGGCCCAGACCCTGCTGCGGCTCATCTCCCGCTTCCCCGACGTAGTCCGGGAAGCCGCGGAAAAGTTCGAGCCCAGCATGATCACCCGGGCGGTCACCGATATCGCCCAGGCCTACAATAAATACTACTACGAGCACCGGATTCTGGATGGGGAGCCGGCCGGCGCCGCCGCGCGGGTGGCTCTGACCGACGCGGCCCGGCAGGTGATTCGCACCGGACTGTGGCTGATCGGCGTCGAAGCGCCGGAGCGGATGTAAAAAATTTTGATAAAAATTCCTTCTATAATAGAAAAAAGAAGGAATTATGATTATGTGTGAAGAAATTATTAAGGAAATATTCTGTTTTTTGACAGAATTGCCATCGACATCGTCTATGTAAAGGCAGGTGTGCATTCATGAGTCGCAGAAAAAAGAAGAGCAAGGCCGTCCCGGTGGTCATCGTTCTCACCGTGCTGATGATTGCTCTTTGCGTGGCGTGCTTCTACGCGGGGCATTTTGTGGAGACGCAGCGCAAGGCGGCGCGGGAGGACCTGGAGCAGCGCCAGGAAGCCGTGCGGGAGGAAAACCGCAAGATTCAGGCGGAATATGACGCCCGCCTGGCTGAGCTGGAAAGCCAGACCTCCGTCACCGCCAGTGAGAGCTGGCCGGACCACAAGAGCAAGGGCTGGGATCTTCTGGATCTGAGCAGCTATCCGCTGGAGAATCAGACTGCCGAAACGAAGACCCGGGCGGAAGTGATGGCCACCGGTATGCTGCTGGTCAATCAGTGGCATTCCCGTCCCGAGGATTTCAGTGAAGCGGCCCTTGTAAGCCTCGGAAAATACTACGGCGGAAATGACAAGGTGCAGGTGGCTGACTATACCATCAGCCTCTTCCCTGTGGCGGCGGACGCGCTGAAGGCCGCCCTGGACGCGGCCAAGGCGGAGGACCTGATCCATTATATGGTCAGCGAAGGTTACCGTTCCTGGGATACGCAGAACACCTATTTCCAGAATAAAGTAAACAAACTGTCCTCCAAGTACCAGGGCGACGCCCTGATCGAGGCAGCCAAGAAAGAAGTCAACTATCCCGGCACCAGCGAGTTCAACTCCGGCCTGTCTTTCACCCTGCGGCTGTATGACAAGAACGATCCGGAGGTCGGCAGCACCAAATATTCCGCCTCCACCCAGGGAAGATGGATGAATGAAAACTGCTGGAAATACGGCCTGGTCTTCCGGTTCCCGCTGGGCGGATGGCCGCTGGATTCCTCTCAGGACAAGAGCTTCAAAACCGGGGTTTCCTCCAAACTGAACCTGTACCGGTATGTCGGCAAGGGCAACGCCGCCGTCATGCACTACATGGATTTCTGCATGGAGGAGTACATCGAATATCTGGAGGAGCATCCCCATATCGCGCTCTTTGAGAACGGGTTCCTCAAGTATGAAATCTATCGCCAGATGGTCGGCGAAAGCGATACCTTCGACGTGCAGCTGACCCGCAACGCTCCGTCCTACTCCACATCCCTGGATAACATGGGCGGAATCATTACGGTGTTTGAATACGACTGATGATGCGTACGATTCTGATCACCGGCGCCTCCCGGGGCGTCGGCCGGGCCCTGGCCCTTTCCTGCGCCCGTTCCGGGCTTTTCAGAAAACTGATCCTCGTCTGCCGGGAGGACGCTGAGTCCCTGGCGGAAACTGCCCGGCTCGCTTCGCGGGCCGGGGACATTTTGTGTATGACCGCCGTGGGCGACGTCGGCGATCTGTCTTTCGTGGAAAAGCTGCGCCGGGACTTCGGCCCGGTGGATACCCTGGTGAACAACGCCGCCGTTTCCCGCGTCGGCCTGCTGACCGATATGCCGCCGGAAGAGTGGGATCTGGTGATCCGTACCAATCTGACTTCCGTCTACAACACCTGCCACACCTATGTTCCGGACATGGTGAGCGCTTCCGCCGGCTGCATTCTGAACGTTTCCTCCGTCTGGGGGAACTCCGGCGCTTCCTGCGAGGTGGCCTACAGTGCCTCCAAGGGCGGGATGAACGCCTTTACAAAGGCGTTGGCCCGGGAGCTGGCACCCAGCCATATCCGGGTCAACGCGATTGCTCTGGGTATCGTGGATACCCGGATGAACAGCCATCTCTCGGAAACGGAAACCGCGGAAATCCGTTCCCAGATCCCCGCGGGCTATATCGCTTCTCCGGAGGAAGCCGCGGAAGCGATCCTCCGCCTCCTGCAGATGCCGGAATATTTTAACGGTGAAATCGTCACCTTCGACGGCTGCTGGTGCTGACTCATTTACCACGATACTTTTTCTTTAATCATAACCGAAGGTCCAGGACGAAGCTCTGATAACCGACTGTGTCGGGAGTTTTATCAGAGCTGAGTTCAACCGAGAAGGAGCAAGCTCCCCTGCGGGGAGTTGCGACTATCAAGGTTGCGGATCGATCGGAAAGCCCTGGTCGCGTCCTCAGACGCGAAATATACTCATTTCCCCCGATACTTCTCCCGGTCATACACATAGAGCTCCCCGCCGGTTTCCGGCGGATCAAACCCGAACATCCCGCTGATGGTCACCAGCTCGTACCCCTGCTCCAGAAGCGCCGGTACCAGCTTTTCCAGACAGCGGGTATCTTTGTTGTTGGCGTGGAAAAGCAGAATGCTTCCGCCTTCCACCTTGGCCATTGCCTTGTCCGGATCGGTTTCGCTGATATCCCAGCATACCGCGTGGTCATATCCGTATGTCCGGATTGCGCTGACCACCCGCCGGTCTCCCGTTCCCTTCCGGTCCTCTGTGCTCCCGTAGGGCGGCCGGAGCCATCGGGTTTCATAGTGGTATCCCAGGGTCTTGTCCAGGCTTTCCTGCCACTTTCCCAGCGCGCCGATGATGCCCCAGGTGTCCCGGTTGCCCAGGTGCAGATGGGAGTAGGTATGGGAGCCGATTTCACAGCCGCTGTCCACCACCGCCCGCCAGATGTCGCCGTACTGTTCCTCCAGGCAGCCCGTATAGACAATCGGGAAGAATGTAAACTGAACATTATACTGTTTGCACAGTTCCACGTCCTGCAGGATAAATTCCCGCCGGTTTTTGTAGCAGTCGTCCACCGTGATGGCGACTTTTTTGCTGTTCCGGTCGCCGTGCCGCAGCGTAAACTTTTCCAGCAGCACCGCGGTTCCGTCCTCTTCCCCCGCCGCTGCCGCCAGCGGCAGAAGCAGACACAGGCACAGCAGCAGGGCAGCTGCTCTTTTCAGCGTTCTCATGCTTCCTTTCCCTCCTTGTAGGCGATCACGCTGCCCGCGGCCACAGACCGGGTCAGCCAGGTATTGCCGCCGATCACGCAGTGGTCGCCGATCACCGTATTTCCGCCCAGGATTGTGGCGTTGGCGTAAATCACCACATAGTTACCGATGTCCGGATGCCGCTTGATGCCCTTCACGGGATTCCCGTCCGCGTCCAGCTCAAAGCTCTTCGCGCCAAGGGTCACGCCCTGATACAGCTTCACGTGGTCGCCGATCGTCGTGGTCTCGCCCACCACGATGCCGGTTCCGTGGTCAATGAAAAAATATTCACCGATGGTGGCGCCGGGGTGAATATCGATCCCTGTTTTTTCGTGGGCGTATTCCGTCATCACCCGGGGAATCAGCGGAACCTGAAGCAGATGCAGCTCGTGCGCAAGGCGGAAAATGGAAATCGCGTAAAACCCGGGGTAGCAGATCATGATTTCTTCCCGGCGCTTCGCGGCAGGATCCCCTTCGTACAGCGCTTCCACGTCCTTCAGCAGCAGGCTTTTCACCTCCGGCAGCCGGCGGCAGAAGCGCTCCGTCAGTTCCTCCGCGCGTTTCTCCGCCCCGGTTCCCCGCTCCATGTCCCATCCGTCGAAGCACAGCGCTGTCCGGACCTGATCTGCCAGCTCTTTCACGGTTATCTCAAGCAGTTCCTCATCCGGCATACCGGGTTTTACCCGGGAGAAGCAAAGCGGAAACAGCAGGGCCTGCAGGTTTTTGATCACCCGAACCACCGCTTTCCGGTCCGGCGGCGGGCAACTGTGCGCGCAGCCCAGCGTTTTCTCTGTCGAAACGCTGTTCAGTTCTTCTGTTATTTCCCGGATCATTCTGTGCACCGGTCTTTCCTCCATCCGGTCGGTCTCTGTTCATCCGACGACTGATTATACCCGGAAACACGGTTCCTTTCAAGCCCTCGCCGCCCTGTCCTCAGCCTCCGGACTGATTTCGTTATGTATACATTTTCTCCCGTTTCGGAATTCCATTGACTTTGCTGTTTTTCCCTGTTAGAATTTCAGCAAAGAGAACGTTTCCCCCGGACATATTTCTCCCGAAACAGGGTTTGTTTCTGAAAGGAGTCCCGCGATGCGCAGGCGTTATGGTTGGCTGTTTCTGGCCCTCATTCTTTTCCTGTCCGTTCTCCTCCCTGCTCTGGCCAACGAGATGCAGGAAGGCAGCATGTATGTCTACACGCCCAACGGCAAAACCCTTCATCTTCGCTCCTCCAAAAGCACCGCTGACGATAAGAACATCATCCGGGAAATCCCTTACGGAGGAAAGGTGTATGTCGCCGACTGGGACGCCACATGGGCCCGGATCGAGTATATGGGGGATTCCGGGTACGTCGTGCGGAAATATCTGAGAATCGGCCCGCCCGCCTCTTTTGAGGAAGACCAGGCGAAGAAGGAAACGGCCAAAGAGGAAAAAGCGGCGAAAAAAGCGCTGGAAAAGGAACTTCGCGCCGCCCAGAACAAGCTGGACCGCAGTACCATCAAATCCATCCCGGAGTATGACGTTTCCGTCATCACAGAGCTGGAGGACGAGACCGTCAAGCTCTATAAAACCGCCTCCCTTCTCGCCTCCGTGCTGAAGGAATATACCTCCGGTGCCCGCCTGACCGTGATCGCTCAGAATAACGACTGGGCCAAAGTATATGACGGCGCGGACGATCTGACGGGATATATTCTCCGGGCGGATCTCGCGGAAGACGTGATGGAAGAAGAAATCCTGGAGGACTGATATGCGGATTGCCTTAACCTTTGACGACGGGCCCAACACCGAAATCACCCCACAGGTGCTGGATCTTCTTGAGGAGCACGGAATCGTCGCCTCCTTCTTTCTGATCGCGCAGAATATCACGCCGGAATCAGCGGAAGTGGTCCGCCGGGCTCTCCGTATGGGCTGTGAAATCAATAACCATTCCGTTACCCACGGCTTCATGAACCAGATGACGGTGGAAGAAATCTGCCGGGAGATTTCGGTCTGTTCGGAGAAGATCGCCGAAATCACCGGAACGCCTCCCCGTTTCTTCCGGCCGCCGTTCATTGCCGTCAATCAGTTGCTGTTTGATACGGTGGATCTTACCTTCATCTGCGGTTCCGGCTGTGAGGACTGGGTTCCGGAGGTGACAGCCCGTCAGCGGGCGGATCGGGTTCTTGCCAACGCAAAGGACGGGGAAATCGTTCTGCTGCATGACATGCCCGGCAACGTGAACACCATAGAGGCACTCCGGGAAATCATTCCTGAGCTGAAGCGCCGCGGTTTCCGGTTCCTGACCTGCGGGCAGCTTTTCGATAACTGCGGAATAACGCCGGTTCATAGCCGTCTGTATTCGAATGTGTTCCAGACCGCGGACCGGGTTACTGTTCACGGGGTAGGCGAACCATAAACAGATAAATATCCATTGGAACA
>CAMKJS010000112.1 GCA_946413245.1 uncultured Clostridia bacterium | reverse complement strand
TAGCCGATAAAGTAAACCGCGGTCGATACGGCGCTGCGGTTGCCCTGCCCGTCCATCGCTACAGCCCGGATCACGTCGGCCTTGTCCACCTTCGTCAGCGGGGCCATGGCATCTCCCCATTTGTTCGGGGCAATAATGTCCGTCCGGTCACTCAGGACGTTCTTCTCATATGTCCGGTCGTTCACTTCCAGCGGCCCGGTGTACAGCGTATCCGTCTCATCCGGGATACTCCCGTCGCGGGTGTAATACACCGAAAGCCCTTCCTCCGAAAGGATCGTCAGTTCAAAGGGAGCGTCATAGAACCCGGAAACCCGGGAAAACTCCGGGGCAGGGATCTCAAACTCCGCCTGCTCGGCCAAGGCTGGCCCGCCCGCCGGAACCGCTGCGGCGCAAAAAACCAGCAGGAGCAGGATGTTAGTCCTCGCAGCCGGCTTCACGGCATCTGCCTTCAGCCGGAGGATTGCCGTAAAGAGCACCGCGATCAGGATCAGGTACATCATGGAAAAGGCCTCCTTTATCTCCGAATATGGCTGCAGCGCACATGGCCCCGCACGAATCAATGCTGCCTGGATTCCTAATTCAAAAAGTGCTCCTGTTGATATGCGTAGAATCACTGTAAAAATCCGGCCTGGTAACAATATAGAAACCACCACCCGAACATGGCTGTTTCCACCGCACCGCTGATTCCTTTAGTTTCTTGCCTGCATAATCTTCCATACTTTCGATCACAACAGCTTCCTCCTTCCGTTCGTCTCATCTTCAATGAAGTTATCTGGCAGATATTCGGCTCATTATCTCTGACAAAAGCGGTTATATCTTCAGTTTTCATTTTTTCCCCCTTTACGGCAAGGATATGCCGTTATGTCCGAGAATTCCTGTCAGGACGGTGTTCAGTTCGTCCAGGAGTGTCCGTGCGTCTTCGGAATTCACGCTGGCTCATACCCGAACACCTTCACGTCATCGCGTACAGAAAGAGGAGATCTCTTTTTCCAGTAACAGGAATACTTTGGCTACCAGATATCCGTCCGCGATCGCATGATTCAGCCGGACACTGACAGGCATCATCAGCCGGCCGTTTTCCTCCCTGTATTTGCCCCAGTTGACGATCGGGGCAAAAAACAGATGCCCGTCAGGAAGCTCTATATTCAGGGAATCATAGGACAGCCATGAGATGAAGGATGCATCAAACCAGTTCGGATGGCCGGCCATATCCAGTCCATATTCACGCGTCTGCTTTGCCCGATCAACATCCTCAATGGCGTTCCGATAAAACAGGGGATAGTCCTCTGTGTATGTCGTGTATACAGGCGTACAGGTTTCCGTATCCTCATGGAAAACATACTGGGTCGGGTGGATCCGGTCATAGCAGATCAGTTCACCGGTCTGCCAGAGATAACCCATCCGGTAGTCGTCCCGAGAATTGAGGACCTTTGCCAGAAGATAGAGAAAATTGATATAGAACTTCGTTCCGGTCTTTTTCGACCAGGCCGCCAGCTCCGTCACATCCACCCGGGCTGTCATGGAAGTGGAGCACTTGCAGTCCTCCGAAAAATGGCGGAAGACGCCTTTGCGATAATAGGTGTCTTTGTCAATGACGCGATAGTTTTCCATCGTATTGTCTCCTCATGTTGGAATGTTGGTCTTGCCGCAGCACAGCACGCTCCAATCGCCGAATGTGTATTCGATGCCGCTGCCGACCATGTTCTCAAAGGGCTTTCCCTGTACAGTTCCGGCACAGATCTGCTCTCCTCCTTCAAGGTTTCTGATCAGCATTCGAAGTATAACATGTTCCTCCAAGGTCTTCGATGCGTGCAAAAGCTTTTTGACACCAGGTAAACAGTGAAGAGAATGCCTGATCAAAATCATAGCCGTCCGGCAACGCTGCCAGTTCCAATATGATCCGGTCCTCCTCCGCCGCCGCTTCCTTCAGTTCGGTTTTCCGGAGGATAAAACACCCGCTTTCCAGATAATGCAGATTCTGGATCAGGTAAAACGCATCCTTGCAAGTGCCGCGAAAACTTGCGGCGTTCTTGTCCCTGTCTGCATGAATATAGCGGTGGCAGAGCTCGTGATACAGATTCCCCAGGCTCAGCTTGACATAGTTGATCTCATCTTCCCGTGTCGCGGGCGGGAGATAATCTGTCAAAACACCGAACAGGTCTTTCGTCGTATGGCGCAGCTGGCACACTTCCAGCGGATTCCAGCGTTTCATCTCCTCTTTTCCGCAGATAAACCCACAGGATCTCTCATAGAAACCGATCCCTTTCAGGATCCCGCGGTATGTATCCAGATCCTGAACGGAAAACAGGTCCAGAATCACCATGACGTCGATATCGCTGTCTTCACGGGCCTCGCCACGCAGCCAGCTTCCCTGCAGGCCAATGTACAGCAATCGCTCCCCGAAGGCCGATTGGCAGTTCAGGATCAGATCAGCCAGATATTTGTCCAGATTGAACATCGTTACTTCACCCCATAGGCCGCAATAAAGTGCCGGCTGAACGCTTCGATCCTCCGGATCGCATCCTCTGTTTTTTCAGGCTCCCGGTCGCACAGATGGATCAGCGCGGAGATCGGCGTGGAATATGCGAAGGCCAGCATGGCGGGATCGTCCCGTCGGAGCAGCCCCTTGTTCATCATCCCGGCAAAGATGTGCGTGAACATTTCCGTCAGCCCGGTCAGGAAGTGCTTCGTCGCAAGCTTCCGCGCCCGGTCGTCCCGAAACTGCTCGAGCGTGAGCACCTTTCTCGTCTTCACAATCTGCTCGTCGTGAATCGTGAGATCCGCCATCCGCATGGTCATGTCGATGAATTTCTCCGGAGAATCCGGCACGGGCGGCAGATGCTCCGGAGAGCCGAAGCGCTCCCCGTAATAAGCGATCATTCTGTCAAGCAGTGCGTTCCAGATCTCTTCCTTGCTCTCAAAATGCTTGTAGATGCCGGACTTGACCAGCCCGAGGGAAGCGCTCAGCTCCCGGATGTTGGTTCCTTCATAGCCCTTTTGTGAGAACATCTCCAGCGCCGCAGTCAGGATCCTTTCCTTCGTGTCCTTTGCCATACAAACCTCCAAAGCATAACAGGTGACCCCTCGATCACCTATTATAGTGAACGAAAGGTCACTTGTCAATCCGTATATGGATTTTTACATGCCTATGCTTCAATCTTTGTTCCGCTGATCAGAGAAGCACCATTCTTCCAGGCTGAAACGCTTGACTTTACTTGCTTTCCGTAGTATAGTGAGCGCAATCTTTTTCGGAAAGGGGCTCTTCTTATGAATCGGTTCGGATTTGTTGCTGTTCTGCCTGCGAACACTGTTGAACATGTCCGCACTATCGTCGTATCCGATTGCCGGAAGATCAGAGAAGAGTAGTTGGTATTTCCATATCGATCAACCAGACGCTTATCTCTGACAGATAAGCGGTTTTTAATTTCATCTCAGAAGGGAGTGAACCCAGTCATACGCAAAGGAACCGAAACATTCCGCACTTACTGCAATGCCGGTCCCCGGAAGGAATGGGACTGTCTGATGAAAAAGCGCCCGCATGAGAAATATATCACGGTCCATGTCATGGACCGGTATATTCAGCAGGGCTGTGGTATCCCCGATATCGGCGGCGGGCCGGGTCACTACTCCATCCGCTACACAAAGCAGGGGCATCCGATGACGCTGTCGGATCTGAGCGAAGAGAACATGTGCTTCGCCAGGAAGATAGCCCTGAGGTACGGCTTGAAGATGGTATGACTACGCGCTGCGGTTTTGTGAACGGCTGGCAGGAGAATGTGCTCATGCGGCTGGAATTGTAAGGAGGCAACCGGGCATGAACAAGCTGATAATTAAGCATAACAAGCTGACCGCGGAGGAGTTTATCCTCCTGTGGGAAGCGGTGCATTGGGGAGCGGGACCCTCATTGGAGCAAACACGGCTCGCGATGAAGAACACTTTGTTCAGGGTGTCTGTTTTTGATGACGATCAGATCGTTGCCATGGCCAGAGTGATCGGCGATATGGGCCTGGATTATTACATCAAAGATGTGATCGTTAAGCCGGAATACCAGGGAAAAGGGATTGGTCGCCTGCTGATCAATGAGATTCTTCAATTCATTAATGATCACGGTGTGGAGGGAACCGATATCTTTGTAGAGCTCTGTGCCATGCCGGACAAGATTCCGTTCTACGAGAAGTTTGGCTTCAGCGCGAATGAGGCACAGCGGCTGAGGCTGTTCCACAGGGTTGAAAACGGAGGAATTCAGGGATGATCAGAGAAGCAAAGCGTGATGAATCCTTGAAACTGATCGGGCCAACGATGGAATACAGCGAACAGATCCGGACATATCGGCAGGAGTTCATGGACAGCGGAGACTCGATGGACGGTACTGGCGGACTCAGAAATTTTGACGATCCACAGGACTGGATCGATTTCCTGGGCATACACAAGGACCCGAAAACAGTGCCAGAAGGACGGGTTCCATCCACACAGTTTATCTTTGTGAGGGATGAGGATCAAAAGATCGTCGGAATGATCGATATCAGGCATTACCTGAATGAATACCTCCGGAAGTTCGGCGGCCACATCGGTTATTCTGTAGCTCCAAGCGAACGCCGCAAGGGATATGCGACGCAGATGCTGAAAACAGCGCTTCCGATATGCAGGGAACTTGGCATCGGCAAAGTGCTGATTACCTGCAGTAAAGGAAACGAGGGCAGCAAAAGGACGATCCTGAACAACGGCGGCATGTATGAATCCACGGTATATGAGCCGGATGAAAAGATTGAGCTGGAAAAGTACTGGATTTCGCTTTGAGAGATGATGACCGGGCAGTAGACAGGAGGTGTTTCGTCAGATGCCGATCAATCAGGGGAAGGGATGGACATTCAATACCGTGGCGGATCTCTATGAAAAGATCCGTCCGGGTTATCCGGACGAACTGTATCAGGCACTGTTCTCTTATGCTCCGCTGGACACTTTCCGCTGTGCTCTGGAAATCGGTATCGGCGCGGGCCAGGCGACACCGCCTGTACTGGAAACAGGCTGTTCGCTGACTGCTGTGGAGTATGGCGATCAGCTTGCTCAACTGTGCCGGAAGAAGTTCGGCGAGCATCCCCGCTTTTCCGTAGTCACGGGCAAATTCGAGGATGCCGGGCTGCCGGAAGATTCTTTTGATCTGGTCTACTCGGCATCCGCTTTTCACTGGATTCCGGAAGAGATCGGCTATCCGAAGGTATTCCGTATCCTGAAGTCAGGAGGGGCCTTTGCCCGGTTTGCCAATCATCCCTATCAGGCAAAGGACAATCCGGCGCTTTTTGAAGAAATACAGAGAGCCTATGCCGAATACTATTATCCGTATTACAAAAAGCGGCAGGGAAAGCTTAGTGAATACACAGAGGAACAGGCTGCGGCAAGGGCGGCAATTGCAGACAAATACGGGTTTGCGGATACGCAGTATGTGCTGTTTCACAGAGTACGGACTCTTTCAGCAGCCGAATACCGAGCGCTGATCGGCACATACTCCGATCATATCACCATCGAGAGAAGCATCCGGGAGCGCTTTTTCGACACGATCGAAGACACGATCAACCGACATGGCGGAATCATCCGGATTTTTGATACGATCGATATGCAGCTGGCAAGAAAACCGTAAACGTTTGGGGAGGGAATTGATTCGATGAAGGCGAGCAGGGCCGGAGACTGTACAAGCCGTACTTTGGTCAACTGAAGGAGGATTGCCATGGATAAGAACTGGTCCGAAATGAACAAAGAGATCCGGGTGCTGCTGTCAAAGGAAGCGACTTTGAACCAGGCGATTGAGAAGCTGACTGCCTTCCGGGCGGATATGTTTGAGCAGATCAGGCGGATTGTAATGAGTTATCCGGAGGAAGCATTCTGGCAGATGCCTTTTGCCGGCGCGGACGGCTATCACAGCAAGATCGAATCCTGCAGCAAGGGCTTCTATATTCCGTCGAACGACGGAGCAAACGCAGCGAAGGCGCAGGCACTGTATATCCGGAAGCACGGAAAGAAGGAATTCCTCAAGGTGCACGACAGGCTTCATGAGAAATACGATTTCGCCAGGAGCCAGGAAATTCTTGGGCAGGATTACATGGAAGGATTACGGATTCTGGAAGAAAACTGACGAAAACGCAGGAGGACCGGATAATCGATTTGCTGAAAAACAAGGAAGGCATTTTACATGAATCAGACTGAAAAAGCATTGGCCATGGCTGAAGAGATCGGCGGGAAGAGCGGGTTGAACTGTATTGCGGAGCTTGATCCGACAGCAATTGCCCAGGCGAAAGCGGTGGATGAAAACAACCGCTGCGATCTGCCGCTTCGGGGCGTTCCGGTTCTGGTCAAAGACAACATCGACGTCAAAGGTCTGCATACCACAGCAGGAAGCCTGGCGCTGGAAGATAACATCGCCCTGTCTGACGCGCCGGTTATCCGCAACCTCCGGCGGAACGGCGCGGTGATTCTCGGCAAGACCAACATGACGGAATTTGCCAATTATGTTACACAGGACATGCCGGGCGGATACAGTTCCCGCGGAGGCCAGGTTATCCATGCGGTGAATCCGGAACTGGACGTTTCCGGGTCTTCTTCCGGTTCAGCTGTAGCCGTTGCCGCCGGAATCGTTTCGATGGCTGTCGGGACAGATACATCCCATTCCATTACTGCCTGTGCGATGTTTAACGGGATCTGCGGGCTGAAGCCACCGGCCGGGACGCTGAGCGCGGAAGGGATCATCCCCATCGCCAGAACGCTGGACAGCGCGGGCCCGATGGCCCGGAACCTTTCGGATACGCTGAAGCTGTATTCAGCGATGCGGGACGAGCCTCTGCCGGAACTGAAGCAGAAGGAAACCAATCAGCTTCGGATCGCCGTGAACCGGGCCAATCAGTCTTTCCTTCCTGCTGATCAGGAGCGATTCATCCGGGTGCTCCTGGAGCGGCTGAAAAAAGCAGGCACGGCCATCGAAAACGTCATTCAGATGCCCCCGCCGGAACTGATAACGATCATGCGCTGGGAATTCAGACCGATGCTGGAAGACTACCTGGCGCATTCTTCCGCGTCGCGGAAAACCCTGGCGGAGATCGTGGAATACTATGAGAGCCATCCGGATACCATGATGAAGTACGGGGATTCCTATTTACGGGCCGCGCTGGATGAAGCGCCGGGCGGACTTCAGGGAGAGCCTTACCTGAAGGCCCTGAAGATACGCGAAGAAACCATTGCCCGCGTTACGGCGGAGATCGGAGCATACGACGCCGTCCTCATGACAGGGCCGACTTATATCATGCATTTCTGCGGGCTGCCTTCGGTCACTGCGGCCTCACCGGTAAAAACAGACGCGGGTGTAAACCGGGCAGTGATATTGTATGGACAGGATGAATACAGGCTTTATGAAGCAGCATTGACAATAGAACAGGAAATGCGTCTTTGAATTTAAATATAGCAGAAACGGAAAACCGATCAAAGGCGGCTGTAGTATCCATATCGGTCAACCAGCCGCTTATCTCTGACAGATAAGCGGTTTTTTGATATCATTTCAGAAGGGAGTGAACCCAGCCATGCGCGAAGAAACCGAAACGATCCGTACTTACTACAATGCCAATCCCCGGAAAGAATGGGACCGCCTGATGAAAAAGCACCCGTATGAGAAATATATCACGGTCCATGTCATGGACCGGTACATTCAGCCGGGCTGCAGCATCCTGGATATCGGCGGCGGGCCGGGCCATTACTCCATCCATTACGCGAAACAGGGGCATCCGGTAACGCTGCTGGACCTGAGCGATGAGAACGTGCGTTTCGCGAAGAAGAAAGCCAGCCAGTACGGTGTGAAGATCACCGCCCTGCAGGGTAACGCGCTGGACCTTTCCCGATTCCCCGATGAATCGTTTGACACTGTTTTCCTGATGGGCCCGCTGTACCACCTGATGAATGAGGAGAGCAGAATTCGAGCGATTCAGGAGGCAAAGCGAGTGCTGAAAGCAGGCGGATATCTGTTCAGCAGTTTTATTCTTATGTTCGGCGGCGTGATTTACGGCTTGCGGGAACTGGAAGAAACAATCCTGATGCCGAGAGAACAGCAGTATTTTGAAGTTGCCGCGAAAGATGAAAGCCTGGCATTTGACGCGTTTACCTTTTCATATATGACCACGGTCCGGGATGCGGAACAACTGCTGGCTTCAGTTCCCGGACTGAAGACGGAGACTGTTTTCGGCCAGGAGAGTATCCTCGCTCCGTATAAGAATGAACT
>CAMKJS010000111.1 GCA_946413245.1 uncultured Clostridia bacterium | reverse complement strand
GCCACAGCTCCTGCCGGCTCCGGCTCCAGAAGCAGGTCAGCCCCTTCTCCATGGAGATGCACAGGCTTTCCCGGTTCATGTAGGCCAGGGTCAGCACCTGCTTCGTCACCGCGTCCGCCACCACCGCGGGAATGAGTCCTTTTTCGTCAAACTTCAGCTCGTCGATGTTCAGCATGGTCTTTCCTCCGTTCCGCGCTCACAGCCGGGCCGGGATGCCCCGGGCGGCCATGGCCTGTTTCAGATCCGTGATACGTACCTCCCCGAAATGGAAGATCGAGGCCGCCAGCCCCGCGTCCACTCCGGGCAGCGTTTCAAACAGCGTAATAAAATCATCGATCCCGCCGGCGCCGCCGGAGGCGATCACCGGCACCTTCACCGCCTCGCAGACCTTCTCCAGCATTTCCAGATCGAAGCCCTGTTTCACGCCGTCGGTGTCGATGGAGTTCACCACCACTTCCCCGGCCCCGTCACCTACACAGCGGCGGATCCATTCGATGGCCTCCTTGCCGGTGTTTTCCCTTCCGCCCTTCGCGAACACCCGGAAAACGCCGTCCACGCGCTTCACGTCCACGCTCAGCACCACGCACTGATCGCCGTACAGCCGGGCCGCCTCGCCCACCAGCTTCGGGTTGCGGATCGCGCCGCTGTTCACGGATACCTTGTCGGCCCCGCATTTCAGCACCCGGTCGAAATCCGCCGTGGTGTTGATGCCGCCGCCCACCGTGAGGGGAATGAACACGGTCCGGGCCGTCTCCGTCAGGATGTCGGTAAACAGCGCCCTTCCCTCCGCGGAGGCGGTGATGTCGTAAAACACCAGCTCGTCCGCGCCGTGGTCGCTGTAATACTTCGCCAGCTCCACCGGGGAAGCCACGTCCCCCAGCTTTTCAAAATTGACTCCCTTCACTACCCGGCCGTCCCGGACGTCCAGGCAGGGAATAATCCGTTTGGTAATCACCGCGCCACCTCTGTCGCTTTCTTCAGGTCGATATCGCCGGTATAGTACGCCTTGCCGATGATCGCGCCGTACAGGTTCATCCGGCGCAGCTCCGTCACGTCCTCCAGGGAGGAAACGCCGCCGGAGGCCGTGATCTGCACCTTCAGGGTTTCGGAGAGTTCCCGGTACAGCTCCCGGTTGGTGCCCTGCATAGCCCCGTCCCGGGAGATATCGGTGCAGATCAGGGTCCGCACGCCCTGCTCCTCCATACGGCGGCAGAAGCTCCGGAATTCCAGGGCGGACCGCTCCGTCCATCCCTTGACCGCCACATACCCGTCCCGGATGTCCACGCCCACCGCGATCCGTTCGCCGTATTTCTCCACGGCCCGGATCAGGAAGGCTTCGTCCTCCACGGCGGCCGTCCCCAGGATCACCCGGTCCAGCCCGGCGGACAGGTACCGGTCCACGGTTTCCATTCTGCGGATGCCGCCGCCGATCTCGCAGAAGAGGCCGCTCTGTTCCCGGATGCGGACCGCCGTCTCCAGATTCGGGGTTTCCCCGCTCCGGGCGCCTTCCAGATCCACCAGATGGGCGTGTTTCACGCCGCAGCGGGCGAAATCCTCGCCGATCTCCTCCGGATGATGGCTGTACACCGTCATCCGGTCATAGTCTCCCCGCAGCAGCCGCACTGCCTTTCCTTCAAACAAATCGATTGCCGGAAACAGAATCATCTTATACTCCTCCCGGGCAGGCGCAGAAGGACTTCAGGATGCCCAGCCCGACCTTTCCGCTTTTTTCGGGATGAAACTGGCATCCCATCACGTTGCCCTTCCCCACGCAGGCGGTCAGCTCCGCCCCGTATTCCGTCACCGCCAGCAGGGAATCCTCGCAGTTCCGGGCGCTGTAGGAGTGCACGAAATAGACGCAGTCCCCTTCCCGGACGCTTTCCAGCAATTTCGACGGCCGTTTCACGATCAGCGCGTTCCAGCCCATCTGGGGAATTTTCAGGTCTTCGGGGATCACCTCGCCGATGGGCCGGATTTCGCCCTTCAGCAGGCCGAGGCCCTGATGCACCCCGTATTCAAAGCTTTTTTCGAACAGCATCTGCATGCCCAGGCAGATTCCCAGCAACGGCTTCCCGTTCCGGGCTTCTTCGGTCACCACCCGGTCCAGGCCGCTGTCCCGCAGCTTGGCCGCAGCGTCGGCAAAAGCGCCGACGCCCGGCAGAATGATCCGGTCCGCCCCGCGGATCGTCTCCGGATCCGCGGTCACGACCGCCTCCTCGCCGATGGCGCCGAAGGAGCTCCGCAGGGAAAACAGGTTCCCCACGCCGTAGTCAACAATCGCGACCATCAGAGCACTCCTTTCGTGGAGGGGATTTCCTCCCCGGCGTCCGGATCCATGCGCACCGCGGCCCGCAGGCTCCGGGCAGCGCTCTTGAACGCGCCTTCGATAATGTGATGGCTGTTGCTGCCGCTCAGCTGGCGGATGTGCAGCGTGCACCGGGCGTTATGGGCAAAAGCACGGAAAAACTCCTCCGTCAGCTCCGTGTCGAAGGTTCCCACCTTTTCCGTCGGGATGTCGAGATCGTATACCAGCAGCCCCCGGCCGGACAGGTCCACGGCGGTGAGAATCAGGCTCTCGTCCATGGGCAGGATCGTGCTGCCGTAACGGGTGATTCCCCGCTTTTCCCCCAGGGCCTTCTCGAAAGCGGTTCCCAGCGCGATCCCGATATCCTCCACGGAGTGGTGGTCGTCCACCTGGGTATCCCCCTTGCAGGATACGTCCAGATCGAAGCGCCCGTGCCGCGCGAACAGGGTCAGCATATGATCCAGGAAACCCACGCCCGTCGCGATGGTTCCCTTTCCCGTGCCGTCCAGATCCAGGGAAATCAGGATTTTCGTTTCGCCGGTGCTCCGGCTGATCGTCGCTGTTCTCATGCTTTTTCCTCCAGAATTGTTCGGATCGTCCGGACCAGGGTATCCATCTGCTCCGGCGTTCCGACAGTAATGCGGTTGTAATCCCGGATCCGCTCCACGCTGAAATGGCGGATCAGGATGCCCCGGGCTTTCAGCTCCCGGTACAGCTCCTCTCCGCCGATGCGCGGATGCCGGGCGAAAAGGAAATTGGCGCGGGAATCCGTCATCTCGAAGCCCAGCTGCCGCAGCCGTTCCGCGGTCTCCGCGCGGGTTTCGGTGATCTTCCGGCAGTTCTCCGCGTTGTATTCGTCCTTTTCCAGGCAGGCGACGCCCGCCGCCTGGGTCAGCCGGTTCACGTTGTACGGGTTCGTGGAAAATTTGATCGTGCTCAGATCCCGGATCAGTTCCGGATCGCCGATGCCGAAGCCCAGCCGGCCTCCCGCCATGGAGCGGGATTTGGAGAACGTCTGGGTCACCAGCAGCCGGTCGTACTTCCGGATCAGGGGCACGCAGCTCTCCGCGCCGAAATCCACATAGGCCTCGTCCACCACCACCACCCGGTCCGGGTTGGCCCGCAGCACCGCTTCGATCTCGTCCCGGGAAACCGCGACGCCCGTCGGCGCGTTGGGGTTGGCGATGAACAGCGTTCCCGGCTCCGCGCTCATCCGGTCCAGATCCATGCTCCAGTCTTCCCGCAGGGGAATTTCCCGGGAGGGCACCCGGTTGATCCGGGCGTACACCGGATAAAAGCCGTAGGTGATATCCGGGTACACGGCGGGATGCTCCTCGTCGCAGAAGGCCATGAAAGCGAAATACAGGATCTCGTCCGAACCGTTGGTCATCAGCAGCTCTTCCGGCGCGACGCCCAGCCGGCCTGCCAGTATCCGGCGCAGCCCGGTGCACTCCGTGTCGGAATACAGCTGCAGCTTCCGGGTTTCCGCCGCCGCAGCCGCGGCCACCTCCGGCAGCGGCGGATATGGATTCTCGTTGGTATTCAGCTTGATATACTGCTGATCCTGCGGCTGCTCCCCGGGCACATACGGCTCCAGCTCCGCGAACCTCGCGGAAAAATAGCGGCTCATCTCCGTCCCTCCTGCGTCTCAGTCTTCTGTTTCCTCTGTCCGGATCAGCGCGCTCCTGGCGTGGCCCGTGAGCCCTTCCTTCCGGGCAAAGGCCGCCACGTCCTTCGCGGTGCGCTTCAGCGCTTCCCGCGTGTAATAAGTATACTGCGTTTTCTTCACAAAGTCATCCACCGACAGGGGGCTCGAGAAGCGGGCGGTTCCCTGGGTCGGCAGCGTGTGGTTCGGTCCGGCCATATAGTCCCCCAGCGCTTCCGGGCAGTTGCGGCCCAGGAACACCGAGCCCGCGTGCCGGATCCGGTCCAGATAATCGAAAGGGTTGTCCACGCACAGCTCCAGGTGCTCCGGCGCGATCTCGTTGGCGATATCGATGGCCTGCTCCAGCGTGTCCGCCACGATGATCTTCCCGTTCCGGTCGATGGAATCCCGGGCAATCGCTTCCCGCTCCAGCTTCGGCAGCTGCTTCTCCAGCTCCTCTGCCACCTTTTCCGCCAGCGCCGCGGAATCCGTCACCAGCACCGCGCTGGCTACCCGGTCGTGCTCGGCCTGGCTCAGCAGGTCCGCCGCCAGGTGCGCCGGATTGGAGCCCCCGTCCGCCACGATCAGAATCTCGCTGGGGCCGGCGATCATATCGATGGATACCATGCCGTATACCTGCCGCTTGGCTTCCGCCACGAACGCGTTTCCGGGGCCAACGATCTTGTCTGCCTTCGGCACGCTTTCGGTTCCGAAGGCCAGGGCCGCGATGGCCTGGGCGCCGCCGGCCTTCACGATGCGGTCCGCCCCGCCGATCCGGGCCGCCGCCAGGATAGCCGGGTTGATCTTCCCGTCCTTTCCGGGGGGCGTCGTCATGATCACTTCCTTCACCCCCGCCAGCTTCGCGGGAATCAGGTCCATCAGCACCGTGGAGGGATAGGCTGCCGTGCCGCCGGGCACGTACACGCCCGCCCGGTCCACAGGGATCACCTTCTGCCCCATCACGATGCCGTCCTCGTCGTTGATGATGAAGGAATTCCGCACCTGCCGGCTGTGGAATTTCCGGATATTGGCCGCCGCCCGCTCCAGGATGGCCAGGAATTCCGGTTCCACCTGCCGGAGCGCTTCTTCGGTCTCCTCCTCCGTCACGAGCAGGCTGTCCAGGCGCGCGTGATCGAACTTCTCCGTATATTCCAGCAGGGCTTCGTCTCCCCGCTCCCGCACGCTGCGCAGGATCTCCGCCACCGTGTCCGTCACGTTCACCGTGGGCATGTTCCGGGCAAAGATCTCCGAATTGGGCACTTCTCCGGTCCGCATGATCTGAATCATTTTGCTTCCACTTCCTTCTGCAGTTCCTTCATCAGCCGCTGAATCGGCTCCGTTTTGAATTTGAATCCCGCCTTGTTGGCGATCAGCCGGGCGGAAATCGGCACGATAGTCTCCAGCACCTCCAGATGGTTTTCCCGTAGCGTCGTTCCTGTCTCCACGATGTCCACGATGACGTCCGAAAGGCCCAGGATCGGTGCGATCTCAATGGATCCGTTCAGATGGATCAGCTCGATTTCCCGCCCCCGGGAGGCGTAGTAGTCCCGGGTGATCCGCACGAACTTGGTAGCCACCCGCAGGGTCCGGTCCTCCCGGTCCCGGAAGCCCGCCGGCCCGGCTACGGCCATCCGGCATTTGCCCACGTCCAGATCCAGCAGCTCGTACACCTCGGGCCGGTATTCCATCAGGATGTCCTTCCCGGCCACGCCGATGTCCGCCGCCCCCCGCTCCACGTAGATGGCCACGTCGGACGGCTTTACCCAGAAGTATCTCACATCCCGGTCCGGATTGTCAAAGATCAGTTTCCGGCCGGGCTCCATCAGCTCCGGACATTCGAAGCCGGCCTTCTCAAACATGGCGTATACCTTTTCTCCCAGCCTGCCCTTGGGAAGCGCAATATTCAGCATCTTCTGTTACCCCTCCGTGATTCTCTGAAGCATATCCAGGAAAACCGCGAACCCGACCGCCTTGTCCTTCCTGCCCATCCGGCGCATCAGGTTGTCGTACTGCCCTCCGGAGAGGACGCTGCCGGGAACCCCGTCGATGAAGCCTTTGAAGGCGATCCCGTTGTAGTACCGCGTATCCCCTGTGGCGGAGAAATCGATCAGCACGCGGCTCTCCGCGTCGCTGCCGGCGAAGACCGCCGCCGCCTGCGCCAGCTCGGAGGCGTATTCCTCCGCGCCGTATTCCTTAGCCAGGGCCCGGATCCGGGCCAGCACCGCCTTCGGCGGCCCGTACAGGGAAAGCAGCTGCAGGAGCCCGTCCTCCGCGCCTTCACGCACCCCGTACTCCCGGCAGACCCGGGAGATGCCGTGCAGGTTTTTCTCCCCCGCGCATTCCAGGATCTTTTCCCGGGCCTCCCCGCCGGGTGCGATGGCGTCCACCAGGGCGGCCAGGATGTCCAGATGGCTGATCTCCAGCACGTACCGGGGGGAGCACAGCTGCAGGCTCTGCTCCGCCAGCTTCAGCACTTCTCCCACACAGGCGGTGTCCACGTTCCCCATGCATTCCAGGCCCACCTGGGTCTGCTCCCGGAAGCCGTTGGCCGCCGCGGAAACCCGGTACACATTTTCGTGGTAATACAGCTTCCGGGTCTGCGGATAAACGTCCTTCACGTTCTTCACGATGGAGAGCGTCACGTCCGGCTTCAGCGCCATCAGCCTTCCGTTGGTGTCCGTGAAGGTGATTACGCCTTCAGAAAATAAAAAATCCTTGTTCCGGCTGTACAGGTCGTACTCCTCGAATTTGCTCATGCGGTACCGGCTGTATCCGGCTTTGGCGTACAGCTCCCGCAGCAGGAAGCTGATCCGCTCCTCCGCGTCCATGATCTCGTCCTGAATAAACATCGCGTTTCCTCCGTTCGGGATTGAACCGTCAAAGATTCTTTATTGTGATATCACATTACCGTGCTAAAGTCAACCCCTTTTTCGAAAAAACAGCACAACCTTATTCGAAAAAGCGGCACAGCCTTTTTCGAATAAGTAGCACAGCCTTTTTCGAATAAGTAGCACAGCCTTTTTCGAATAAGCGGCACAGTATTATTCCCCCTTTCCCTTAAGGGGAAGGGGGACAGGGGGATGGAGTGAACATGGAACAGATGCACAATTCCTTTTGCCCCATTTCGTGAAAAAGGGGCCGGGCCGAAAGGCGTAATTCTTCAGGGGGCGAAGCCCCCTGAAGAATAAAAGAATTCCCCCTTCCCCTCGAGGGGAAGGGGGTAAGGGGGATAGGGTGAACATGGAACAGATATACAGTTTCTTTTACTCCATTTGGCGATAAGGGGCCCGGGCCGAAAGGCGTTAGTCTTCAGGGGGCGAAGCCCCCTGAAGAACAAAAGAATTCCCCCTTCCCCTCGAGGGGAAGGGGGTAAGGGGGATAGGGTGCTTACTTCGTATACTTCGGCCTCTCCTGATAATGCGTGTGCAGCAGCTCATGCGCCTTGTGGCTGTTGGGCTCGCCCAGATAATTATCATACAGCGCCTGCACGGACAGGTTGTCGTGGCTCTTCCGCTCGGGCTTGTTCGCGTCCTCGTTGTACAGGGCCGCGGCGCGCAGGGCCTTGGGATTGCATTCCATCCGCTTCTGCGCGGAGACGATGGGCTGTCCGCCGCCGGTTACGCAGCCGCCGGGACAGGCCATGATCTCGATGAAGTGATACTTCTTCTCACCGCTGCGGACGCTGTCCAGCAGCTTCGCCGCGTTGGCGGTGCCGTTGGCCACCGCCACGTTCACATCCAGGTCGCCCACCTTCACGGTGGCTTCCTTGATGCCTTCGATGCCGCGGACGCCGTGGAAGTCCACGCTGTCCAGCTTCTGGCCGGTCACCTTTTCGTACACGGTACGCAGGGCTGCTTCCATCACGCCGCCGGTGGCGCCGAAGATGACAGCCGCGCCAGTGCTCTCGCCCAGCACAGGATCGAAGTCCTCGTCCGGCAAATTCACGAAGTCGATACCGGCTTCCTTGATCATGCGGGCCAGCTCGCGGGTAGTGATGACCTCGTCCACGTCCTGCATGCCGTCATGGCTCAGCTCGGGACGGATGGCTTCGAACTTCTTCGCGGTGCAGGGCATCACGGAGACGACGCGGACGGTCTTGGGATCGATGCCTTCCTTCTCCGCCCAGTAGCTCTTGATCATGGCGCCTTCCATCTCGTGGGGGCTCTTGCAGGTGGACAGGTTCGGGATGAAGTCCGGATAATAGGTTTCGCAGAACTTGATCCATCCGGGAGAGCAGCTGGTGATCATCGGCAGCACGCCGCCGTTGGTCAGGCGGCCGATGAACTCGGTGCCTTCTTCCATGATGGTCAGGTCAGCGCCCCAGTCGGTGTCGAACACCTTCTCGAAGCCCAGGCGGCGCAGCGCGGCGGCCAGCTTGCCGGTCACGGAGGTGCCCATCGGGATGCCGAATTCCTCGCCCAGCGCGGCGCGCACGGCGGGAGCGGGCTGCACAACCACGTGCTTGGTGGTGTCGGCCAGCAGATCCCACACAGCCTTGGTGGAATCCTTCTCATACAGGGCGCCGGTCGGGCAGGCC
>CAMKJS010000110.1 GCA_946413245.1 uncultured Clostridia bacterium | reverse complement strand
ATCAACTGAGGACGCTCTGCAGCTTTAAGTAAAAAGATTAATGTCGTTTACTATATATATTTTTTTTCATTCTATCATGATTCTGTGTATCGATCAAAAAACAGGCACTATCATTGCCTGACGATTTGTATGCAAACGATGTAAACGAGTTGTAAATCATTGATTCTTCAAAAAAGAAAAACCCGGGAAGAGCTTCTCCGGGTTCTTCGGCAATTTCCCGATCGGTCTCAGCACGTGCTCGCCATAAAGGCTCGGTATGCTTTCACAGATTCATACAGGTCGGCCTTGGAGATGATTTCCATGGGAGCGTGCATGCTGAGAACGGCGACGCCGCTGTCAATCACGTTCATGCCGTACAGCGCGCAGATATAGGCGATGGTTCCTCCCCCGCCAAGGTCCACCCTGCCGAGCTCGGCGGTCTGCCAGCGAACTTCAGCGTCGTCCATAATTTTCCGCAGTTCACCCATGAATTCGGCGTTTGCGTCATTCGATCCGCTCTTGCCGCGGCTGCCGGTAAACTTATTGAAGCATACGCCCCGGCCGAGGAACGCGGCGTTCTTTTTTTCGAAGGCGGAGGCGAACAGCGGATCGAATCCGGCGCTGACGTCGCAGGAAAGCATCCGGCTGTTCCGGAGCGCTCTGCGGACCAGCAGTTCGGAATAGCAGCCCTGCAGGTTCAGGATTTCCGCGACCGCGTTCTCCAGGAAGTTCGACCGCATTCCGGTCGCGCCTACGCTGCCGATTTCCTCTTTGTCGACCAGCATGCAGCAGCAGGTTTTCTCCGGCACGCCCTCCAGGCTGAACAGCGCCTTCAGCTCCGCGAAGGAACATACGCGGTCGTCATGCCCGTAGCCGATAATCATGCTTCTGTCCAGGCCGAAATCCCTCGCTTTTCCCGCTGGAACGGCTTCGATTTCGGCGGAAATCATGTCCTCCTCTTCGAGCTCGTACCGCTCCTTCAGGATTTGCAGCAGGGCCGCTTTCACCGGCTCCTTCTCCTCCCCCTGCAGGGGTTTTCCGCCCAGAATGATATCCAGGTCCTCTCCCGTGATGGAATCCTTCAGCTTTTTCTCCATCTGTTCCTGGGAAAGATGAATCAGCAGATCGCTGATGCCGACAACCGGATCGCTTTCCTCTTCACCCACAACAAAATCCTTCACGGTGCCGTCCTTCAGGGCGACCACGCCGTGCAGGGCGAGTTCTCTGGCGACCCACTGGTATTTTTTGATTCCGCCGTAATAATGCGTGTCACCGTACACGAAATCGCTGTCCTCATAAAAAGGATTCTGCTTCAGGTCAATCCGCGGAGAATCGATATGGGCGCCGACGATGTTGATCCCGGCTTCCAGCGGCTGCTTTCCGATGATGAACAGCAGGATCGCTTTCCCCATCTGATTCACGTAAACCCGGTCCCCGGGACACAGCGCTTTGTTCCCGGACATCAAAGATTCCAGCGGCAGGCAGCCATTTTCTTCCGCCATGCGGACGGCTTCCCGGACACATTCCCGTTCCGTTTTTCCCCGGTTCAGAAACGTTTTATATTCCGCGGATGTTTTCTCCACCTCGGCCAGTTCCTCTTCTGAATAGAATTTCCACGCGTTCGGTCTTTCCATATCGGCGTACTTCCTCCCGTTTTTTGTTTTATCATACCATGTTCAATATTGAAAAACAACGTTTTTTCACGCTTCCTTCACAGAATCGTCTTTTACTCTTGAAAGTGTTTGAGTACCATCACAGTGTGACATCAGATATTTTCTGAAGGAGGTACAGCCGGATGTCCAGGCTGATCGGAATCGATCTGGGAACCACCAATTCCTGCGTGGCCTTTATGGAAAACGGTCACGCGGTTGTTATACCGAACGCGGAGGGCGGACGTACGACTCCGTCGGTCGTCGCGTTCACCAAAAGCGGAGAGAGGCTGGTCGGCGCGGCTGCGAAAAGGCAGGCTGTCACGAACGCTTCGAGAACCTTTACCTCCGTCAAACGAGCCATGGGGTCTGATACCCGGTATCAGATTGACGGAAAAACCTATACGCCGCAGGAAATCTCCGCCATGATCCTGCAGAAGCTGAAGGCCGATGCCGAAAACTATATCGGAGAAGCCGTTACTGATGCGGTCATTACGGTTCCCGCGTATTTTTCCGACGCGCAGCGCCAGGCCACAAAGGACGCGGGTCTGATCGCCGGGCTGAACGTGCTCCGCATTATCAACGAGCCCACTTCCGCCGCGCTGGCGTATGGCTTTCAGAAGGGAGAGCCCCGGAAAATCATGGTCTATGACCTGGGCGGCGGAACCTTCGACGTCAGCATTCTGGATCTGAGCAGCGACACCATCGAGGTGCTGGCCACCGCCGGAAACAACCATCTCGGCGGGGACGATTTTGACCAGTGCATCGTCGGATATCTGCTGGACCGGTTCCGGGAAACAAATCACATGGATCTGTCCAGGGATCCTGTCGCCATGCAGCGGCTGAAGGAAGCGGCCGAAAAAGCAAAAATAGAGCTTTCCGCCTCTGTTTCCGCGACAGTCAATCTTCCGTTTATCGCCCAGAACGCGGGAGGGCCCCTGCACCTGGAGACTACCCTCTCCAGAAGCCGTTTTGACGAGCTGACTTCCCATCTGGTCGAGGCCACGAAAGGACCTGTCCTGCAGGCCATGCAGGACGCGGGTGTCCGGCCCGAAAACCTCAGCCGGGTGCTTCTGGTCGGCGGCAGCACGAGGATCCCTGCCGTGCAGAGCATGGTCCGGAAGCTGACCGGCAAGGAGCCTTCCCGGGAGATCAACCCGGACGAATGCGTGGCCATGGGCGCCTGCCTGCAGGGAGGCGTCCTCACCGGCACACTGCACTCCCTCGTCCTGATCGACGTAACGCCCCTTTCCCTCGGCATCGAGACTCTGGGAGACGTGTTCGCGAAAATCATCAACCGGAACACGCCTCTTCCCTGCCAGCATTCCCAGGTTTTCACCACAGCGGCCAATTTCCAGACGAGCGTCGAGATCAACGTGCTGCAGGGAGAACGGGAACAGGCTTCCGCCAACAAATCCCTCGGCAAATTCCGGCTGACCGGCATCCGGAGAGCCCTTCGCGGAATCCCGCAGATTGAGGTCACGTTTACGATCGACACCAACGGGATCGTCCACGTCAGCGCCAAGGATCTCGGAACGAATCATATGCAGGACATTACCATTACGGGTTCCGGAAACATGAGCCGTCAGGAAATCGATCGCGCGGTCCGGGAAGCGGAGATTTACGCGGAACAGGACCGGAAAAAGAAAGCCGAGACAAAGCTGCTCGATTCTGCTGAAGGCTTGCTGAATCAGGCGCGCAAGGCAAGAAAAAAGCTGAAGAGCGAGGATCAGTCCCTGCTGGATCAGGCTGTCGGGTCCCTGGAATCCGCTGTTTCCTCCAAAGTGGAATACCGCATCCGGAGCGCCATGGAAGAGCTTGAAAAGTGTCTGCAGAACTGCGGCGCGTACGTGCATCCGGCGGAAGGGAAAAACGAGGACGGATCCTATGACGCGTAAAGGCGGGACAGAAGGATGTTCGGATATCTTACCCCGGCGTTGAATGTGCTGACCGACGAGCAGAAAAACCGGTACCGCCTGTTTTACTGCGGGCTCTGCCGTTCGCTGGAGCGGTACGGGCAGAAAGGCAGGATGACCCTGAGCCACGATATGACGTTCCTGGCCATTCTTCTTTCTTCCCTGTATGATCCGGCCTGTTTCGACAAATCGGGAAGATGCGCTCTGCATCCTTTCCGCCCCGGAGCCTGGGAAACTTCTTCCATGATCGACTACGCTGCCGACATGAACCTTCTTCTGTTTTATTACAAGTGCCTGGATTCGAAGAAGGACGAAAACAGCCTGCCGGCGAAGACGGCCCTGTCGGCGCTTCGGAAGCCTGTGGACGGCATCAGGAAGCGGTATCCGCTGCAGAGTGAAACGGTTGAAAAAACGCTGAACGAATTGTGGGACACAGAGCAGCATTTCAGCGGGCAGGTCGATCTCATCTGCAATCTGTCCGGAACGATGCTGGCCTCCGTTTTCGTTCCGAGGCCGGAGGATTTCTGGGCTTCCGGGCTGTATGCCGTGGGGGAAAGCCTGGGGCGGTTTATCTACTGGATGGACGCCTACGAGGATTATGACGAGGATCAGAAGCGTCACCGCTTCAATCCCTTGTCGGTTTATCACGACCGTCCGGACTATCATGATTTCTGCCATGATACGCTGGAGGTCTTTATTTCGGAGGCTGTGGCGCATTTTGAAACGCTTCCGCTGATTCAGGATACCGATATTCTTCGGAATATCCTGTACAGCGGAGCGTGGCAGCGGTATATGCTGATTGAAAACAAACGCAAGAGAAAGGAGGATGCGCGCGGTGAATGATCCGTTTTCCGTATTGGGAATTCCCTCTTCCTCGACTGAGGAAGAAATCAAGAGCGCATACAGAAAACTGGCGAAAAAGTATCATCCGGATCTGAATCCGGGTGATAAGTCGGCTGAAGAAAAAATGCGTCAGATCAATGAAGCCTATACCAAAGCGCTGCAATACAAGAAAACCGGCTCCTTTGATTCCCCCGGATCCGGAGACAGCTCCTACGGCCGCAGCTCTTACGGCTATTACGGCGGGAATCCGTTTGACGGCTATTACAACCGATCTTCTTCCGGCCAGTCCTACGGGCAGTATCAGAACGACAGCGGGTACGGAGAAAACCGGCAGTATCGTTCGGCCAACCCGTTCGAATCCTTCGGCTTCGGTTTCGATCCTTTTTCGGCTTTCGGATTCGGGCAGCAGCAAACCACCTTCAAACAGCGGGCCTACGCGCATCCGGATCTGCAGTCCGCCGCGGAGTATATCCTGGCAAAGCGCTTTACGGACGCCATCCAGCTGCTGAACCGCGTATCGGTGCACAACGCGGACTGGCACGCTCTCTACGCCCGGGCGGACTACGCCCTCGGAAACCGTGTATCCGCGCTGGATCACGCCCGCAGCGCCGTTCAGATGTCTCCCCAGGATCAGGAGTACCGGCAGCTCCTGTCTGTGATCGAATCCCGCCGGGAGGAATACCGGCAGACCCAGAGCAGCCGAAGCGATTTCCAGTCCGTCATCTGCGCGAATCCATTCCTCACCTGCTGCGCCGCGAATATTCTCCTGAACTGCTGTCTCGGTGGATGCGGGCGGTACGGAATGTTCTGCTGACCGGAAATATACCACCAGACCTGAATACTGTTACGGAAGGATGATTGAAATGAGTTTCTGGCAGAAAATAAAGAGCGGACTGATGACCTTCATGGCGGGAAGACACGGTTCTGACAATCTGGGGATGTTTACCCTGTTTACCGGCCTGGCCCTTTCTCTTCTCGGAAGCATCTTCGGGATCGGGCTCCTGTCTTTGCTCGGTTTCGCCCTGTATATTATCACCATTTTCCGGATGTTTTCCAGAAACAACGAAGCCCGGATCAAGGAGAACCAGAAGTATATCCAGCTGACTTCCCAGTGGAAAACCAGATGGACCCAGTTTGTCAAGCGCCAGAAAAACAAAAAGGATTACAAGTATTTCCGGTGCCCCAAATGCAAACTGCTGCTCCGGCTGAAGCGCGGAAGCGGTGAAAAGGATATCACCTGTGTCCGCTGCGGCCATCAGTTCCATAAGAAAGCCTGATTATAACGCCTCACCGTTTGTTTTTTGCGTGGATTAGCATTGACAATTTAAATCGGTAAAGTTAGGATGATAATATTGTGATTGCTCTGCAGGAGGTGTTGAATTTGGAAAAAGCATGGCCGCTGGATGTTTCTGTTTCCTTTGATCCCTACGTTGGCGAGCCGAACCGGGACGGCGTTCAGGGCGTCGAGGTCCTGCCGGATGGGCAGGTTCACTTCCGCGTGATTGCGCCGAACGCCAAAGAGGTCGTGATTGATCAGTTCGGCCATATATCCCCGCTTTCCCCTGTCGGGGACGGCGCGTGGGAAGGCACGTTCGACCTGGGAAAAGGCTTTCTGTATTTCTTCCTGAAAATCGACGGGGCGGACGTGCTCAGTCCGTATCTGCCGATCGGGTACGGATGCTGCCGGCCTATGAATTTCGTCGACGTTCCGGTCCCGGATATGCAGGGATGGGACGATCTGGACGGGATTGAGCATGGCGCTGTTTCACGGCATTATTATCCCTCCTCTGTAACCGGAAAGCAGGAAATCTGCCTGGTCTATACGCCGCCGCGCTATACGCCCGAAAAGAAATACCCGGTTTTGTATCTGCAGCACGGATACGGGGAAAACGAAACCGGATGGATCTATCAGGGGCACGCGGGGCGGATCGCCGACGTGCTGATTTCCGAAAACAAGATGGAGGAAATGATCATCGTGATGGCGAACGGCATGGCCGTGTCCGCGGACGGCACCCCGGACCGCGCTCTTCTGCCGCGCATCGTGGTCACGGATCTGATTCCGTTCATCGAAAGCAGGTATTCCGTGAACCCGGACAAGTGGCACCGGGCGATGGCCGGCCTCAGCATGGGAAGCTTCCATACCAGCATCACGACGCTGAGCCATCCCGAGCTCTTCGGATACGCCGGCATTTTCAGCGGGTTCATCCGCTCTCCGTTCCCGCAGGCGGGCGATCAGCCCCATCTTGCCATCCTCGGAGACTCGGAGCGGTTCAACGCCTCCTATAAGGTGTTCTACCGGGCCATGGGCACGGAGGATCAGTTCTGGGACAGCTTCGCGAAGGATGATGAATTCCTTTCGGGCAAGCCGCTGAACATTATCCGGGAGTGTTTCCCCGGCGGGCACGACTGGACTGTCTGGCGCCGCTGCCTCCGTTCCTTCCTGCCGCGGCTGTTCCGGTGATTCGTTACCCTGCCTGAGCCCCTGCCGGGGGCCATCATCATATACGTTTGGAGGATTCAGATTGTTTACGCTGAAAGATAAAAAACTGCTGAAATTGCTGGATCTTGAGCCGGAGGAGATTATCGGGCTGCTGGATCTTGCCGCCGAGCTGAAGGCAAAGAAGAAAAACGGAATTCCCCACAAAATCTGTGAGAATAAAAACATCGCCCTTATTTTCGAGAAAACCAGTACCCGTACGCGCTGCGCCTTCGAGGTCGCCGCGTATGATCTGGGAATGAACTGTACGTATCTGGATCCGTCCGGAAGCCAGATTGGGAAAAAGGAAAGCATCGCCGACACCGCCCGGGTGCTGGGCAGAATGTACGACGGAATCGAGTACCGCGGATACGGGCAGGAGATCGTGGAAGATCTCTCCAGATATTCCGGGGTGCCGGTATGGAACGGGCTGACGAACGAGTTTCATCCCACCCAGGTTCTGGCCGATTTCCTGACGATCCGGGAACATTTCGGAACGCTGAAGGGAATCAAGCTGGTGTATATGGGCGACGCGCGCTACAATATGGGGAATTCCCTGATGGTCGGCTGCGCCAAGCTCGGCATGCATTTTGTTGCCTGTACACCCGCATCCTATCAGCCGGATCCTGCGCTGATCCGCACCTGCCGGGAAATTGCCGCACAGACCGGCGCGGTTCTCGAGTTTGAGCAGGATATTTCTGCCGCGGTTCCCGGCGCGCACGTCATCTATACCGACGTCTGGGTATCCATGGGCGAGCCCGATCAGGTATGGGAGAAGCGGATTCACGACCTTCTTCCCTATCGGGTCACGGCGGAAGTCATGCGTAAAGCGGGGCCCCAGTGCGTTTTCATGCACTGCCTGCCCTCCTTCCACGATCTGAACACCACGATCGGAAAGAGCATCTTCGAGAAATTCGGAATCGACTGCATGGAAGTGACGGACGAAGTGTTCGAATCTTCCGCGTCCATCGTGTTTGACGAGGCGGAAAACCGGATGCATACCATCAAGGCCGTGATGGCGGCCACCCTGTAAAAGAGGGTACACAAAAAAGGCTGTGAGGTTTTCACAGCCTTTTTGTGTGCGCATTAGCCGCCGAACATGCTGATCAGGAATCCCGCTGCGATGGCGGAACCGATCACGCCCGCCACGTTGGGGCCCATAGCATGCATCAGCAGGAAGTTGGAAGGATTCGCCTTCTGGCCTTCCTTCTGGGATACACGGGCGGCCATCGGAACCGCGGACACGCCGGCGGAGCCGATCAGCGGATTGATCTTGCCGCCGCTCAGCCTGTACATCAGCTTGCCGACCAGCAGGCCGCCGATGGTGCTGAACGAGAAGGCGATCAGACCCAGAACGACGATCTTGATCGTATCCAGCGTCAGGAAGCGGGAGCCGACCATCGTCGCGCCTACGCTGATGCCAAGGAACAGGGTCACGATGTTCATCAGCGCGTTCTGCGCCACATCGCTCAGCCGTTCCGTCACGCCGGTCTCCTTGAGCAGGTTGCCGAACATCAGGCAGCCGATCAGCGGAGCGGTGGAGGGCAGAAGCAGGACGACAAAGATCGTCACCACGATCGGGAAAATGATCTTTTCGGTCTTGCTTACTTCACGCAGCTGCTCCATCTTGACGGAACGCTCTTTCTCCGTGGTCAGCGCCCGCATAATCGGCGGCTGAATCATGGGGATCAGCGCCATGTAGCTGTATGCCGCCACGGCGATGGGTCCAAGCAGTTCCGGAGCCAGCTTTGTGGTGGTCAGGATGGCTGTGGGGCCGTCCGCGCCGCCGATAATTCCGATCGAGGCGGACTGTTGCGCGTCAAAGCCCAGCAGGTTCGCGCCGAAGAAGGCAAAGAACACGCCGAACTGCGCGGCAGCGCCCAGCAGCAGGCTCTTCGGGTTGGAAA
>CAMKJS010000109.1 GCA_946413245.1 uncultured Clostridia bacterium | reverse complement strand
ACTCCAGCATCAGCTTCGATCCCAAACAGCAGGCTGAGCAGCTGCAGCAGCAGGGCGCGGTGATCCCCGGACAGCGGGGCAAGAACATCCGTCAGTACCTGGCCAACATCGTGAACAGACTGAACCTGTTCGCGGCGCTGTTCCTGGCTGTGCTGGCCGCGGTGCCCACCCTGCTCCTGCGCCTGGCGAACGTCCAGGTGCCCTTCGCCGCCAGCTCCATCCTGATCGCCGTGAGCGTTTCTCTGGAAACGATCCGCACGATTCAGGGCGAGATGAGCATCCGCGGCATCGACATGGATATGGAAAACGTCGGATTTATGTAATGCCGGCAGAATCGCGCCGGCGCCGGGCGGAAACGGCGGGCGCCGGGGCGGTTTTCCCTTAAGGCAAGGATACGACAGGAAAGGATACGGCCGATGAATATCATTTTTCTCGGACCTCCCGGAGCCGGAAAAGGCACCCAGGCGCAGCGGATCTGCGACGCGCTGAACATCCCCCAGATTTCCACCGGCGATATGCTTCGCCGCGCGATGAAGGAAGGGACGGAAACGGGCCTGAAGGCGAAAAGCTACATCGACGCCGGACAGCTGGTGCCTGACGAGGTGATTATCGATCTCGTGAAGGAACGGCTGGCCCAGGACGACTGCAAAAACGGCTACATTCTGGACGGATTCCCCCGCACCGTGCCGCAGGCGGAAGCCCTGAGCGCGTTCGCGGACATCGACAGCGTGATTGAGCTGGCGGTGGAGGATCAGGTGCTGGTGGACCGGCTCAGCGGGCGCAGGGTGTGCGTCAACTGCGGAGCGACCTATCACATCAGCACGCTGAACGGGAAAACCGTATGCGAAAAATGCGGCGAGAGCCTGATCCAGCGGAACGACGACAACGCGGAAACGGTTCTGAGCCGGCTGCAGGTATACCATGCCCAGACCGCCCCGCTGATCGGATACTACACCGAAAAGGGCCTGCTGCACGCGGTGAAGGGCGACCAGGGAATCGACAACACGTTCGCCGCCATCATGGATATCCTGGGAGCGAAGGCATGATCAGTCTCAAAAATCCCATCCAGATCGGGAAGATGCGGGACGCCGGAAAGATCCTGTACGAGGTTGAGCAAACCCTGCGGGAAGCGATCCGGCCGGGCGTCAGTACCGCGGAGCTGGATGTGATGGCCGAAAAGCTGATCCGCAGAAACCACGCGATTCCCTCCTCCCTGCATTACGAAGGCTATCCCTGCTCCATCTGCGCCAGCATCAACGACGAGGTGGTGCACGGGATTCCCAGCGAGCGCAGGATCCTGAAGGAAGGCGACATCGTTTCCATCGACTGTACCCTGCTGCTGGACGGATGGCAGAGCGACAGCGCCTTTACGGCGGGGGTCGGAACCATCTCCCCGGAAGCTGAAAAGCTGATCCGGGTCACGGAGGAATGCTTCTTCCTGGGCGTCCGGCAGTGTGTGGTCGGAAACCGGCTTGGAGACGTGGGACACGCGATCCAGCAGCATGCGCAGCAAAACGGATTCTCTCCGATCCGTGAGTTTACGGGCCACGGAATCGGCAGGGAAATGCATGAGGACCCCGCGGTGTACAACTTCGGGGAACCCGGCCGGGGCATCCGCCTGCGGAGGGGAATGACCCTCGCGGTGGAGCCTATGATCTGCCAGAGGGACTGGCACCTGACCATCGACGACGACGGCTGGTGCGCCAGAACAGTGGATCACGGCCTGTGCGCCCATTATGAGCATACGGTCGCGGTAAATGAAGACGGGCTTCCGGAAATTCTGACCCTGCCGGGCCACACCTGGGAGGCGTGAGAAATGAAAGACCCTTTTCCTCTGGAAAGAGGCCGTGTGGTGATCTCCACACAGGGACGGGATAAAGGCAGAGCCTTCATTATCCTGGAAAACGAGGGAAACGGCCATGTGCGCCTCGCCGACGGGCGGAGCCGCAGGCTGGAGAAGCCCAAGAAGAAAAAGACGATACATGTTCGCGCGAAACCGGTGCAGCTGGACCTGGAAACCCTCCGGAAAGAGGGGGGACCGCTGCAGGACAGCGATCTGAGAAGAGCGCTGGAAGAAAACGGGTTTGCGCCGGATTGCCCGCTGTGCAAGGAGGATTGATCTTTTGTCCAAGAGCGACGTCATCGAAATGGAAGGCAAGGTTGTGGAAGCTTTGCCCAACGCCATGTTTCAGGTGGAACTGCAGAACGGTCACCAGATTCTGGCCCATATCTCGGGAAAAATGCGGATGAACTTTATCCGGATCTATCCCGGCGACAAGGTAACGATTGAATTATCGCCCTATGATCTGTCCCGGGGACGGATCACCTGGCGCAGCAAGAACTAATCCTGGCAAAGGAGGTCGTGGAAAATGAAAGTTCGTCCGTCTGTGAAGCCGATCTGTGAAAAGTGCAAGATTATCAAGCGGAAGGGCCGCGTAATGGTCATCTGCGAGAATCCCAAGCATAAGCAGAAGCAGGGCTGAGACCCGAAAAAACAAAGCATGCCGCAGGAAAGGATTCCTGCGGCGCTTTGCGTTTTCCGGCCTGTCTTTACGGAGAAAAACAAATATGATACAATGAGCTGCATGAAAAAAGGAGGGCGCGCTATGTACAGACGGTACTCGCAGGGGAATGAAACGCCGGTTTCCCGGACGCAGACGAACCGGAGCCGGCTTAAGAACGTCGTCATCCTGCTGCTGCTGGCGGCGCTGGCCGCCGCGTGCGTGCTGGGCATCCCCGCCGTGCAGCGCCAGAAGGAGGAACGCGCGCTGCTGATTCAGCGCATGCAGGGGGACTGCGACGAAGCGGTCCGGCAGACCACGGCGCTGAGCCGGAACGCCGGCGCCGATTCCACGGCGATCCTGGCGAAGATCCGCAGCAGCGTGTACGCGATCCGGCTGGCGAATTCCCTGAATTCCGCCTTCGGGAACGCGCAGCTGCTTCAGGACGAACAGATTCTGGCTGTCCAGGAAAGCGTGGACAGATATATATCCTACCTGACCCGGGGGATGGACACGGGAGAATACCAGACGAACCTGCAGAACGAGCTGACAGCCCTGCAGGAGCAGATCAACAGCCTGGAGTAAACATGAAGCGCTGGGGAGAAAAACTGGAAGAGAAAATCGCTATGCTGCCGGACTCGCCCGGCTGCTACCTGATGAAGGACGCGGAAGGCACCATTATTTATGTGGGAAAGGCTGTGAACCTGAAGAACAGGGTGCGCAGCTACTTCCGGGATACGGAACACACCCCGAAGGTGGCGGCCATGATCGCGCATATCGACGATTTCGACGTGCTTCTCTGCGAAACCAATCTGGAAGCGCTGATTCTGGAATGCAACCTGATTAAGCTGCACAGACCGTATTACAACATCCTGCTGAAGGATGACAAGCATTATCCCTATATCAAAGTGGATATGAGCCAGCCGTTTCCCCGGCTGGAGCTGTGCCGGAGAATGGAGAAGGACGGCGCCCGGTATTTCGGCCCCTATATCGGGGCCGGCGCCGTGCGCCAGGTGATCGAGGCTGTGCGAGGCGTGTTTCCGCTGCGCACCTGCCGGCAGAAGCTCCCGGCCGCCCGCCCGAAGCGCCCCTGCGTCAATTACGATATCGGCCGGTGCATGGCTCCCTGCGCGGAGAAATGCGGGGAGGCGGAATACCGGGAGATGATGGACGGGGTGCTCCATTTTCTCGGCGGGAACTACGGGGCGGTGCTGGAAAAGCTGACGGGAGAGATGAACGAGGCGGCGGCTGCCATGCGTTACGAGCGGGCAGCCAAAATCCGGGACAAGATCCGGGACGTGCAGGGCCTGATGGAGCGGCAGATCGCCCTGCGGACAGACAACAGCGAGCAGGATCTGATCGCCCTGAGCCAGGACGGCCTGGACGCCATGGTTCAGGTGCTCTATGTCCGCGGCGGAAGAATGCAGGGCGGAGACCATTTCCTGCTGGCGGGCGAAGGCGCGGAGGACCCGGGCGAGGTGCTGGCGGGTTTCCTGACGCAGTATTACGAGAACGGGAGCCTGATTCCCCGGAACGTGCTGTGCCAGACGCTGCCGGAGGGAGCGGCCGGGCAGCTGGAGCCCTGGCTTCGGCGGCAGAAGGGCAGCGCGGTGACGCTGACCGTACCCCGGAGGGGGGAGAAGCACGAGCTGGTGCTGCTGGCGGAGAAAAACGCGGACGACGCCCTGAAGAAGCGGAACGCCCGCCGCACCGTGCACGAGGAGCGCACGGTCGGCGCAGCGGAGAGCCTGGGAAAGATTCTGGGCATGGACCGATATCCCCGCCGGATCGAGGGATACGACATCTCCAACACCCAGGGCGCCCAGAGCGTATCCTCCATGGTGGTGTTTATCGACGGGGAACCGGCGAAGAAGGAATATCGGCATTTCCGGATCAAAACGGTGGAAGGCGCCAACGACGTGGCCTCCCACTATGAGACGCTGTACCGGCGGTATGCCCACGCTATCCGGGACGCGGAAGAGGGGAACCCGGACTCCCGCTTCGGGGAGCTGCCGGATCTGATCCTGATCGACGGCGGCCCGCAGCAGCTGCGCTTCGCCAGGCAGGCCCTGCTGGACCTGGGGGTGACCCCGCCGACGATGTTCGGCCTGGCGGAACGGCTGGAGGAGATCTGGCTGCCGGACCGGGAGGAACCGATCGTGCTGGATCACCACCGGCCGGAGCTGCAGCTGGTTCAGCGCATCCGGAACGAGGCGCATCGCTTCGGCATCATTCATCACCGGACCCTGCGGGAGAAGGCGGCGATCCATTCCCGCCTGGAGGAGATCCCGGGCATCGGTCCCGGCCGCAGCAAGGCGCTGATCAAGGCCTTCGGCAGCCTGAAGGCGATCCGGGAGGCGGCGGAGGAGGACCTGCGGAAGGTGCCGGGGATGACGGAGGGCGCCGCGCGGGCGGTATACGCCTGGGCTCACCCGGGATAAGGCTTGCGCGGGATGCCGATTCATGCCATAATAGCAGAAACGGGCGAAGGAGGGAATTCCATGGCGACATCACTCTGGGTGCGCACTATCCGGCATCACCGGACAGACCGGCAGGTTACGGTGCCCTGCGGCCGCGGGGATCCGCGGGAGGCGCTGCTGGAGGCCTGCCACGCGCTGGATCTGCCGGAGCCCCTCTGGCTGGACAAAAACCAGCGGGAGTGGGAGGAGTTCGGGATGACCCGCTTCCTTCCGGACGCGTATTTTGAGGCGGTTCCCTTCGAGCGGATGGAGATAGAACTGATCGATCCGGACGCGGGCTCAAAAAAGAGCCGGGATCCGAGAAACCAGTGAGGCGGCGCCGGGGAAAAACGACGGGGGAGGATAAAGAATATGAAAAAGGAAATCAGCGAACGGATTGACAGCTATCGGGAAGAGATGGTCAGCACGCTGCGGCAGTGGATCCGGGTGCCCTCGGTCAAGGGAGAGCCGGAGGAAGGCGCGCCTTTCGGAAGGGAAGTGCGCCGGGCTCTGGACACGGCCATGGAGACCGCGGAGAAAATGGGCTTTCCGGGCCGGAACTACGACGGATACGCCTGCGATTTCACGCTGGGAGAGGCGGAAGAGGAGATCGCCGTGCTGGGGCATCTGGACGTGGTGCCGGTGGGCGACGGATGGACGGTGCCTCCCTTTGAGGGAATTGTGCGGGACGGACGGATGTACGGCCGCGGCACCAGCGACGACAAAGGTCCCTCTCTGGCGGCGCTGTTTGCCATGAAGGCGATCCGGGATTCGGGCGTTCCGCTGAAGAAAACCATCCGGATGATTCTGGGCTGCGACGAGGAAAGCGGCTGGGAATGCATGCGGTATTATCAGGAGCACGCCCGCATGCCGGAAACCGGCTTCAGCCCGGACGCCAGCTTCCCGCTGATCAACACGGAAAAGGGCATGCTGCACTTCCTGTTCCGCGGCAGGGACGAAGCCGGCGTGCTGAAGGTGCTCCGGATGGAAACCGGGGACCGGATGAATGTGATCCCCGGGGAAAGCACGGCGCTGCTGGAGGGCGGAGAGGAACTGGCGGACAGGGTCCGCGCCTTTGCGGAGGAGAGTGGGCTGAAGATCACCGCCCGGACCGCGGAGGAAGGCGTATGGGTTACGGCGGTGGGCATTCCCGGCCACAGCGCCTATCCGGAAGGCCGGCGGAACGCCATCGGCATGATGCTCCGCCTGTTCCGGGCCCTGGGCGCGGAAGGCCCGCTGAAAACCCTGGCGGACGCCGTGGGCATGGAGCATGACGGAGCCCATCTGGGCTGCGCCGTGCGGGACGAGGTTTCCGGCCCCCTGACCTGCAACATGGGGATCCTGCGCCTGAAGGACGGCGTCTGGGAGGGAACGCTGGATTTGCGCTGCCCGATTACGGCGGACCTGAATCAGCTTACGGACGCAGTGATCGCCCACCTGCCCGGATTCGAGGTGCAGGATCTGGGGCGGAAAGAGCCGCATCACGTGCCCGCGGACAGCGAGCTGGTGACCGCTCTGCTGGCGGCTTACGAAGAGGAGACCGGCTGGGAAGGGAAGCCCATGTCCACCGGCGGCGGAACCTATGCCAAGGTGCTGAAGCAGGGCGTGGCATTCGGAATGCAGTTCCCGGATGAGCAGGACCTGGCCCACCAGGCGGACGAAAACATCCGGATCGACCGGATGCTGCTGGCAGCGAAGATTTTCGCCAACGGCCTGATCCGGCTGGCGGGGGAATAAAAAAGGAGAACCGCGCGCAGGCGGCGCGCGTGAAAGGAAAACACGCATGATTACAGTCAGCAACGTATCCCTGACTTTCGGCGGGCAGAAGCTTTTTTCCGGCGCGGATCTGAAGTTCCTGCCCGGAAACTGCTACGGCATTATCGGCGCCAACGGAGCGGGAAAATCCACTTTCCTGAAAATTCTCAGCGGGGAACTGGAGCCTACGACCGGTTCGGTCACGATTCCGCCCAACGAGCGGATGAGCACCCTGAAGCAGGACCAGTTCATGTACGACGCGTATCCGGTGCTGGATACGGTGATCATGGGAAACCAGCGCCTGTACGACATCATGAAGGAGAAGGACGCCCTGTACGCGAAACCGGACTTCAGCGAGGAGGACGGCGAAAAGGCCGCCGAGCTGGAGGGCGAGTTCGCTGAGATGGACGGCTGGAACGCGGAAAGCGACGCGGCTACCCTGCTGACGGGGCTGGGTATTCCCGCGGAGATGCACACCATGCAGATGGCGGATCTGCAGGCGGGGGACAAGTTCAAGGTGCTGCTGGCCCAGGCGCTGTTCGGAAATCCGGACATCCTGCTGCTGGACGAGCCTACCAACAACCTGGACAACCGCTCCGTGGCCTGGCTGGAGGATTTCCTGATGGATTTCCCAGGCACCCTGATCGTGGTCAGCCACGACCGGTGGTTCCTGAACAATATCTGCACACATATCGTGGATATCGACTACAACCAGGTGAAGCTGTACGTCGGCAACTACGACTTCTGGTACGAATCCAGCAAAATGATGCAGGCCCTGATGAACGACCAGAAGAAGCGGCGGGAGGACAAGATCCGGGAGCTGCAGGCCTTTATTCAGCGTTTCTCCAGCAACAAGAGCAAGGCCAAGCAGGCCACCAGCCGGCGGAAGCTGCTGGACCAGCTGACCATCGAGGAGATGCCAGCCTCCAGCCGCCGCTATCCCTGGGTCAGCTTTACGCCCGACCGGGAAGCCGGCAAGGACATCCTGCAGGTCAGCGGCCTGAACTACACCCAGGACGGGGTGACGCTGCTGAAGGAGGTTTCCTTCCTGGTTACCAAGGGGCAGAAGATCGCCCTGGTGGGCAACGAGCAGGCGGCGACGGCCCTGTTCCGGATCCTGGCTGAGGAAATCAAGCCTGACAGCGGAACGGTGAAATGGGGCGTGACCATTTCCACCAGCTATTTCCCCAAGGACAACAGCGCCTTCTTCGACGGATGCAATCTGACGATGATGCAGTGGTTTGCCCAGTATTCCCCGGAGCAGCTGGAAACCTACATGCGCGGGTTCCTGGGCCGGATGCTGTTCAGCGGCGACGACGTATACAAGCCGGTGAACGTGCTGTCCGGCGGCGAGAAGGTGCGCTGCATGCTGAGCCGCATGATGCTGTCCGGCGCCAATTTCCTGATGCTGGACCAGCCGACGAACCACCTGGATCTGGAATCCATCACGGCGGTGAACAACGGCCTGATCAACTTTCCGGGCAACGTGATTTTCACCAGCCAGGACCACCAGTTTATCTCCACCGTCGCGGACCGGATCATCGAGATCCAGGCGGACGGAACCATCAAGGATTATCTGTGCACCTACGAGGAGTTCCTGGAGAAAACAAAATAAAAAAATGCGCGGATTCCGGCCCGGAATCCGCGCGAAACGTTTGCGGGAATCCCGCAGGTATGGTATACTCTGAAAAGTATCCCGCGGGGGCGGGAATCAGAACGATTACAGGAGGAACCGGTTCATGAAATTCGGCCATTTTGACGACAAAGCAAGAGAATACGTCATCGATACTCCGCGCACTCCCTATCCCTGGATCAACTACCTCGGATGTGAACGGTTTTTCGGCATCATCAGCAATACGGCGGGCGGCTACTGCTTCTACCGGGACGCGCGCCTGCGCCGCATCACCCGTTACCGCTACAACAATATGCCGGTGGACAACGGCGGCAGATATTTCTACATCAACGACGGCGGCACGGTCTGGAACCCCGGCTGGAAGCCCGTGAAGACGGAGCTGGACGAGTATTCCTGCCGCCACGGCATGGGCTATACGATCATCACCGGCAAAAAGAACGGCCTGAA
>CAMKJS010000108.1 GCA_946413245.1 uncultured Clostridia bacterium | reverse complement strand
GAAGGGTCTGCCGGAGAGGTACTTCAGATAAGTCGTCACTTCCGAAAGCAATTCTGCAGATACGGAAAGGCAGATCGTTGATCTGCCTTTCCTTCATCATAGCGGACCGGAAGGAAGAATGACGATGGGATTCATCAGCGTACTGGTCAAACCGGCCTCAAGCCTGTGCAATATGCGCTGCGCATACTGCTTCTATGCGGACGAGTCGGAGCATCGGGAGCAGAAAAGTATGGGCGTCATGACACAGGAAACGTCCCGGCGGCTGATCGACGCCGTATTTGCCGCCGCCGGAAAGCGGGGAGCGGTCAGCTTCAGCTTCCAGGGCGGCGAACCCACCATAGCCGGGCTGGCCTTTTTCAGGAAATTTACAGAAATGACCCGCGAGAGAAATCATGACCGCCTGCCGGTTCACTGGGCAATTCAGACCAACGGGCTCAATCTGGATGCCGAATGGGCGGATTTCCTGCGTGAAAACCGCTTTCTCGCCGGCATATCCGCAGACGGCACCCGGAGCCTTCACGACCGTTTCCGGCAGGACACCGCGGGCCGCGGCACCTGGGAGCGGGTAGCGGGGGCGGTCCGGCTGCTGAAAGAGCGGCAGGTGGACACGAATCTCCTGTGCGTCGTGAACAGGGAAACAGCCCGGAGCCCGAAAAAGGTATACCGGTCCCTGAAGGAATTCGGGACCGGTTATCTGCAGTTTATTCCCTGCCTGGATCCGCTGGAAGTCCCGAGGGGCTCCATGCCCTGGTCCCTGACGCCCGATGCCTGGGGCCGGTTCCTGTGCGGCGTGTTCGACGAATGGTACAGGGACTGGCAAAGCGGGAATTATGTCAGCGTCCGCCAGTTTGACGACTGGGTGCATATGGCCATGGGACTGCCGCCGGGAACCTGCGCCTCCGCCGGGCAGTGCGGAGGATACCTGATTGCGGAAGCGGACGGCAGCCTCTATCCCTGCGATTTTTACGCCCTGGACGAATGGAAGCTGGGCAGCGTGGATGAAAACCTGAAAGTTCTGATAGCCGGCGAGAAAATGCGCCGGTTTGTGCAGCGGAGCGCCCGGAAGCCCGCGAAGTGCTCCGCCTGCCGGTATTACCGGCTCTGCCGGGGCGGATGCCCGCGGGACTGGACGGAACAGGAAAACCGGACAGAAAATTTCTTCTGCCCGGCGTTTCAGACGTTTTTCGCCTATGCGGAGGAAAGAATCGCCCGCATCGCCGCGGCGGAAGCGCGGGCATTACGGCGATAAATCCAAATGCGAATCAGCAGGAATTCTGCCTGCCCGCAGCAAATCAATCTTCACTGCAAAATGCAGGACCACACAAGCGACAAAATAGACGGATTTTACTAAAAGCCGCCTGCGGCGGCATGCACATTAAACCATTGCCAGATTCTTTCCGTCCTTTCTTCTTCACCATACACGAGCAGCACATACTGCATAAAGAAGGAAATCTCATACAGCTTGCCGGGGCAGCCTTCCTTTTCCAAAACCTCATCCATAAATTCGAACATCTTTTCATTGAACCAATCCCCGTAGCTAACGAGTTCGACAGCGTAGGGATGACCGTTGCACAGGAAACTGACGGAACGTTTCCCATCGGTAGCTCTTTCAAACAGATTCTTCGGGGTCGTCATTTCCTCGGTCATCCCGGACAAATCTTCCCGTATATCCGTGATCTCCACATCGGGTACAATTGCGTTAACTCCCGATAAAAACAGTGTATACATGCGAGCAATATCGAACACTTCCGCATCAAATGCATAGATCTGATGGGAATACGGTTTCCACTCGCCTGAGTCGTAATCATAATCCCCAAGCCCAAGCGCAAAGAACAGACCAAGCTCATCCTCCGAACTGAACGTATCGTCTCCGATGATTGCCTTTAGTATATCTTCATCCGTTTCTATTCCCAATGAGCGCATCTCTTTGATAAACTGACTGACCGCGCTGTCTTCCCCCCGGGAGGATACAGGAATCAGAACAGTCACAGCCATGACAAAAGCCAAAACCAAACTGAAGAATTGCATCATCGTCATATCGCTCCTTTTTGCCATTTGTTTTTTTGCAGGCTCAATTCCCGCCGCCATGCTGTCCTCCACTTCCCGATGAACAGAGTATGAAGGCATTCATCCTTTCCGAATCAGGCATTCTTTGCCCCGGAAGGCCAGACCGTATTTCAGAATGCGTTCCTCCGGGAAGCCCCGGGCCAGCAGTTCCGTGTCATACTTCTTTTCTTCTATCTGCTTCAGGGCGTTCTGCGCCGTATCTTCCAGGGTTCCTTCCTCATCCAACGTATCAAACACCTTGAATTCCAGGATCGCGGCAGTCCCCCGCGGATCCCTGGGTTCCATGACGACGTCATACCGACCGTAACCGCTTTCCCGGTTGGGCCGGATTATATAGTCCTGCGCGTTCTCCGCCAGCAGGCCCAGCACCAGCCCGTGATAGAAGTTTTCCGGCAATTTGGCCGATGGCGTCTTTCCGCCGTCAAAGGTGCTCATGCAACTCAGCATGATATCGTTCAGATACCGCGTCATTCCCTTCACATCGCCCCGCAGCATCGTTTTCGCAAACGCGGACAGTCCGCCGCATGACGCGAACCATCCCAGAACCATGTCCCCGAACATCAGCTGCACTTCCAGATTGGTCAGCGTCAGGGTATAATCCGGCATTTTCAGCCATGCGGCCGCTTCCTGAAGCGACTGGGTCCATACGACCTTCAGGTATCCGGTCGCAAGCAACAGGCTCCAGATCGCAGAAGGATTGGTGTCCAGCTGGTTGAAAACGATCTGCTCATCCACCGGCACCGTGATTTCCCCGCCTTTCAGCAGGATTTCAAACAGCATTTTGATGTCCGCGTTTCCGGTCCGCAGCAGCGCCCCCACCAGCCCGTTGCCGCTGGAATTCGCCCACCAGGTGTCCAGTTTCCCGGTATTCAGATAATTCGTTACAGACCAGGGATTGTAAATATCCGTAACACTGCCGAATGTAAAGCCGTCATACCACACTTTCACTTTTGCTTTGTCTTTCTCTTCGAAGCCCTGTTCATCCATAGCCTCGAAAACCTCTTTTTCCGTAAAGCCGAAAGAAGTGGCATATAGGTCGGAGGTGGTCGTAACGACTACCAGATTATTCAGATCGGAGAATATGGATTCCTTGCTGACCCGGGTGATTCCGGTCATGATTCCCCGCTCCAGGGAAGGATTCGTTTTGAAAGCATTGTTGAACATGATTCTTGTAAAGGCAACAAGCTGATCCCAGAAACCGTGTATGTATGCTTCCTGCAGAGGAGTATCATATTCATCCAGAAAAATGAGCACTTTCTTGCCGTAAACTTTTTTCAGAAGATCAGCAAGCAAGTGAATGGACAATGCCGCGTCATTGTCAGACATTCCTTCACGGATATGTTCCAGTGCCTCCTGCTCATTCCGAAGGAATCCCGGGTACTGATACAGTTCCGGATAACCGTTAAAAAGGCTGACGATATTTTTTTTGATCTGAATTAATGTATCTTCAAATGTCGTTCCTTTGATTCCCGCGAAACTCATGAAGATGACCGGCCATTTGCCCTGCTGTTCCCGCATCTTTTCGTCTTCCCAGACCTTCAGGCCTTCAAAAAGATCGCTCCGGTCAGCGTATTTGTTGGAGAAAAAACAGTTCAGCGTGGACATATTCAGGGTCTTTCCAAACCTGCGCGGACGGGTAATCAGGGTGACAATATCCCGACCATTCCACCATTCCCGAATGAAGTCGGTTTTATCCACATAAAAGTCTCCCTGAACCCGCATTTCCTCAAAGTTTTGCGCGCCAGTGGATATTTGCCGTTTCATCCAGTCCCCCTCCACCATTTTCGTCTTTCTTCCGCAGTCATTATACCAAAACCAGGCTACAGCAACAAGCTATTTCCCGCACTTCCGCATCTGTGTCATTGCATCCGCAAGACGCATCGTTATTGACGAATTCATGCTTCATGCACTATGATGACCCGTGCAGGCAACGGGATAACCTTCCGGGCCAATGAGGAAGATAAAAGGGGCATGGGATATATCAACCTGCTGAAATACTTTCTCCATGTCAGTCTCCAATTTGCTGAACACGTATTCACCGAAATTGATTTGGCTGAAATCGATTTCGGCTAATGCCAATTATACACATCTCACTGTAAAAATTTAAGCCAAAGCCTAAGCGACAATAGAATCGGATTTTGCGGGCATTTCCGTTTTCTCCGGTTAAATCGTAAGTGAAATGACATTTTCCTCTATTCCTGCCTCATGCCGCATCCCGGAGGAAATTCCTTTCAGCAGGGTGAGCGGCAGCTCGTACGCGGCCGAAGCAAGATCCACGGGACTTCCTTTGTATTTTACGATGATACGGGTGCTCTCTTCCTGCTCCGAGTACTCCGCCGTAAACCGGATTCCGGTTTTGCCGGACTGAGGCAGGAGAATCTGCTGTACCAGTTCTTCAAACGCGATCTGCAGATGCGACGCCATCCTGGCGGAGAGGAGATTCTTGCTGCAGTACTGTGTAAGAAGGCTCGGAAAATCGGAATTGGGGTCATCGATCTCCAGTTCCAGCACTTTCAGGTTCCGGATAAACTGCCGCGTGCGTTCCCGTTCAGGTGCCGTGAAGATTTTCTCGGTCGGCCCGTCTTCGTAAATCCCGCCTTCATCCATATAGAATACACGGTTGGAAACCGACCGGGCAAAACGCAGCTCGTGCGTCACGATGAGCATCGTTTTCCCTTCGCCGGCAAGCGTGCGGATGACGGCCTCCACCTCCCCGATCATCGCCGGATCCAGCGCGCTGGTCGGCTCGTCAAACAGAATGACCTCCGGATCCATGGCGAGGGTTCTGGCAATGGCAACGCGCTGTTTCTGTCCGCCAGACATCTCGTCCGGATACCGGAGCGCCTGTTTGACCAGTCCCACTTTCCGAAGCAGCGCGATTCCCCGGTCGTAAGCCTCCTGCCTGGAGACTCCGAGCAGGTCCATCTGCGGCATCATGATATTCTCGATCGCTGTCAGGTGCTGAAAAAGATTGAAAGATTGAAAAACCATCCCCACCTTCTGCCGGATCCGGTGGATATCGCAGGAAGGATCCAGGATTTCTTCGCCGTCGATGCGGATGCTCCCTCCGCTGGGCTGCTCCAGCAGATTGATGCACCGCAGCAGCGTCGACTTGCCGGTGCCGGAGGGCCCGATCACCGCGATCACGTCGCCGTCACGGATATCCGCGTTTACATCCTTCAGCGGCGTAACTTCCGCATACGCCTTTTTCAGGTGCCGTATCTCAATCATGTGTCTGCACCCCCTTCAGAATTTGCTCCGGTTTGCGGTTATGGGGATCGACATAAACAGTGATGCGTTTGATGAACCAGGTGAGCACCGCGGCGACGGCAAAATAGAAGACCGTCACCGCCAGGAGCGGGAAAAAAGCCTCATAGGTCCGGCTCCGCACGATATCCCCCATCCTCGTAAGATCCAGCACCGTGATATATCCCACGACGGCTGTGGCCTTCAGGAGCGCTGTGATCTGCCCTCTGTATTCCGGCAGGAAATGAAAGGCCGCCTGCGGCAGGATGATCCGAAAGAAGGTTCTGCGGTCTGTATAACCCAGCGCGTAGGCGGCTTCTGTCTGCCCCCTCTCCACGGCTTCCACACCGCTGCGCAGCATCCCGTACATGGCAGCGCCGAAAGTCAGGGTGAACCCGATGACCGCGACAACAAGCGCGCTGATATCCAGGCGTTTGAAAACCACATAATACAGAACCATCAGCAGAACGACCGTGGGCATTCCCTGCACCAGCCAGATGCAGGCCCCGGTCAGTTTGTTGGCCACAGGACTGCCCTTCCGGCACAGAAGATACGCAAGGAAGCCAAGCACTGTTCCGAACAGAGAGGCAAGGAGCGTAATCAGAACCGTGTTCCCGATTCCCCGGACAAACAGCTTCCACCGGCCTTCGCGTATAAACGTCTTTTCAAAACTGGTGCGGAAAGACTCCCAGAATCCTGTGGCGGAAAGACCGTCCGCCTTCAGGACCGCGACCACGGATCCGCCCTCAAAAGTAGGTTCGGAAAACAGCACGCTTTCAGCGCGTTCTTCCGTATACGCGATTCCTCCCGCTGCCAGGTCGCACTTGCTGGTCGTGATGGCCGGAAGGATCGCCCCGAAATCCATGGAGACCACTTCCAGCGCATACCCGTTTTTACTGCAGAAGCGAATGACCGTGTCGATATCCATTCCGACCGGTTTTCCGTCTTTCATATAGGCAAAGGGAATCATCGTCAGGTCTGCCGCAAGGCGAAGCGTCCCGTTTGGTCCCTCCAGACTGTCCGGGTCCGGAACGGTCCTTCTGGACTCATCGCTTCCCAGCCAGATTGCCTCGATCTCCTCATACTCTCCGGAGGCCTTGATCTCCCGAATAAAAGCGCTGTACTCGGCGCAAAGTTTCCTTCCCTCTTCCGTCTTCGGGAAAATTCCCGCCACCTTCATCCCGTCAGCCAGTTTCTCCTCCAGGTATGTGAGATCCGGGTTTTCTCCCATCATATACCGGGCCATGATCTCAGCGTCCGCGTAAGCGTCGATCCTGTTGGCCCGCAGCGCGTTGAGCATGTCCACACTTGTGGAAAAAAAGAAAATCTTCGCGTTCGGAAAGCGTTCTTCCGCCTGCTGTGCCTGTACGCTTCCGGTCGTCGCTCCGATCCGTTTGTTTTCCAGCTCCGAGAGTGTCGTATAGGTGTGCGGTGCATCCTCCCGCGCCTGACAGCCGCACAGCAGTGCCAGCGCCACGACGAGGATTCCCGCAAGGATCAGCGCTTTTTTCTTTTTACTCATTCTCAGGTCTCCTTTTTCGGATTCGGCGCGTATTTCACACGCTTTTCGCTGAAGATCCCCGCGCTGCACAGCTGACCGGACCCGGTCACGTCTTCGAAAAGCCCGTCCTTCGCCGGATCCGCGTACCGCGCGAACCATTTCTGCAGCCGTGCGCGCATGGAAATGACGCGCTCCGCCTGTTCCGGGGCGTCCGCCAGATTGTTCATCTCCTCCGGGTCACGGACCAGGTCGTACAGCTCATGCGGCCCGTAAGGATACCGGTGAACATATTTCCATTCCCTCGTGCGGATCATGCGTACAGGCCCGTACTCGTCATAGATGACGATTTCCTCCGCGCCGCCGTCCTGCCTCCCTTCGATGGAAGCCAGGAAACTGCGGCCTGGGCGGTTCCCGCAGATCTCTGACCGGCTCCCGACGATCTCCGCGATCGTCGGAAAAAGGTCGTAAGCGCTGACCATATCGTCGCACACAGCTCCCTCCGGCGTATGCCCGGGCCAGCGGATCAGGAAAGGAACCTTCACCGCGGTATCGTACATATTCATCGGGAAAGTCGCGTTTCCCTTGCCCCAGATTCCGTGGTGCCCCATGCTCATCCCGTTGTCCGAGGTGAAAATCACCAGCGTGTTCTCCGCCAGTCCCTTTTCTTCCAGCCGGTCCAGGATCCGGCCGATTCCTTCGTCCATAGCGGTGATGGCCGCGTAATATCCCCGCAGATTGTTATGGCGGCGCGGCGTCCCGTGGATTGGATCCGTGACGGCGTCGCTGACGGTGCTGTCCGGATGGTCCGGCAGATCGGGAATATCGTCGAAGCTGCATCGGTCGTATTTTTCGATCAGCCGTGCGGGATGCTGGTCCGCTTCCCAGGGGGAATGCGGCGCCGTATAATGTACGGAAAGGTAGAAGGGATTCGGTTCCGCCGCCAGCTCGTCCAGAAATTCCAGCGCCCGGTTGGTGATCAGATCCGTCACGTATTCCCCGTGGCGCACCGTGATCTCTTCGTTTTCCACGATGTCGGGATGGTAATACATACACCCGCCCAGGCCGATCGTATACCAGCGGGAAAACCCGTGCTGCGGGTGTACGGAATCGCCCAAATGCCATTTCCCGCTCAGGGCGAGGCTGTATCCCTTCTCCCGCAGCAGGTCGGTATAGGTGGGCTGCCCTGCCAGATACTGGATCGGTTCGTCCTCGTCGGCATAATGGCCGTACGGATTCTCCCGCCCGGCCTCCCCGTACCGATGGGCGTCCACGTTGCCGCTCCGCAGCCAGTCATGAACCCCGTGCCTCGACGGAATGGTCCCGGTCAGGAGCGAGGCCCGGGCCGGCGAGCATACGGGGGACGCGCAAAAGAAGTTCGTAAAGCGCACTCCCCCGGCAGCGATGCGGTCCAGGTTCGGGGTCTCCAGTTCCCGGGCCCCGGCACAGTGCATTGCCCAGGCACCCTGGTCGTCGGAAAGGATAAACAGGATATTCGGCCGGTTCATGCTCATGTTTCCTCCCGTCTCCCCGTCATATTGTCACAATCAGGAAACCGTTTCCTGCCGCAATTGATGAAAAGCTGACTTTGGGTCAGTATATCAGATTTGCCGCACCCGGACAACCCGTGCGCATCTCTTGACGGAAGGGACGGATCAGGATAAGATAAGACACAGTTCAGACGTACAGATATATCGGAGGTTAACAGTATGCGCCGGAATCGAATCATTGCCCTCTTCCTGTCCCTGATAATGCTCTTTTCCTTCTGTCCGGCTCTGACGCTTCCGGCAGAGGCGGCTTCCGCACCGGAAGCCGTTACCGTCAGCGGGTCCGCATACGTGGCAGTGGGCAAAACCATTCAGCTGTCAGCTTTGGTCAAGCCGGATAAAGCGGACCAGGGCGTGACCTGGAAGAGCAGCGACAGGAAGATCGCGACGGTCACCTCAACCGGCAAGGTAAAGGGCGTCAAGGCCGGCAAGGTGAAGATCACCGCCACCTCCAA
>CAMKJS010000107.1 GCA_946413245.1 uncultured Clostridia bacterium | reverse complement strand
CCGAAGGATACGCCGACGCCGAAGCCGAAGGATACGCCGACGCCGAAGCCGAAGGATACGCCGACACCGAAGCCGAAGGATACGCCGACACCGAAGCCGAAGGATACGCCGACGCCGAAGCCGAAGGATACGCCGACGCCGGAAATGAAACAGCTTGACGGAGCATAATTCCGTCCAGGAGAGTTGGAAGCGAATTGCTCGGGTGAAGCCAGTGTTTACCGGAAAGCATGGCCGGGGCCGGCCGGAATCACAACACAGAGGTGAACAGGATGGATAAAGTAATCACCGCGAATCATGAAATCGACGCGAAGCAGCCGGAAAAGAAAACCGCTGCCGCTTCCGCCCGCACCCTGACCGTGAACGGCTGCGTGCTCTGCCATCGGGGCTGCGTGCGGGAGAACAACGAGGACAACTTTTACTTCGACGGGGATTTCATGCCGGATAACCAGGTGGATGAAGGCGCGCTGATTCAGGCGCGGATCACCCGCGATTACCATCTGTTCGCGGTATGCGACGGAATGGGCGGTCTGAAGGGCGGAGAACGCGCGTCTTCCATCTGCGTGAATACCATGGGGATGCTGAACCTTTCCATGCCGGCCAGCACCGTGAGCCGCGCCATCGAAATCTATGCTGAGGACGCCTGCAAAAAGGTGTATCAGGACAGCATCACCATCGGCGAGGAAGGCCGGGAAGGCAGTACGCTGGCGGTGCTGTACATGGCGGACGGCAAGGCCTTCGTGGGCAACGTGGGAGACAGCCGCGTATACCTGCTGCGCATGGGAAAACTGTATCAGGTCAGCGCGGATCAGTCCCCGGTGTTCCGCATGATGCAGCGGGGAGAGCTGACCCGGGAGCAGATGCGGAAGCATCCGCAGGGAAACGTGATCGGCGCGTTTATCGGGATGCAGGAATCCAAGAAGCCTTCCCCCTACGTGAATCATTTCAATCTGCTTCTGTGTGCGGGCGACCGCTTCATGCTCTGCTCCGACGGGCTCAGCGATCTGCTGACTCACGACGAAATGCAGCGGCGCCTGGTGGACAATTCCGACCCGAAAACGGCCGCGTCGTTGCTGGTGTGGCGCGCCATGGAGCTGGGCGGAAAGGACAATACGACCTGCATGATTCTGGACGTAAGCGGCGACGGACTGCCGAAGGCCGGCCCGGCCTCCGTGGCCCGGCTGCCGAAGGAACGCTGAGGAGGGTGACACGCGTTGAAGAAAGGATACAGGAAGAGCCTATGCCTGGTGCTGGTTCTGAGCCTGCTGGCGGTTGTCCCGGTTGTGCAGGCTTCTGACAGCGCGACGCAGGCGCCGGTGGTGCAGGTGGCGGAAGTCGTGGATATGACCATGGCGCCGGGAGCGGGGGATCCGACGGGCCTGGAAGCGCCGCAGGCGGAAGAAACGCCCGGAGCGGCTCCGGCGGCGGAAGATCCGGCCGCGGCGGACGCAGGCGCTTCAGCGGAAACTCCACAGGCGAAGCAGGACAGCGTAGCCGGCTCGGAGACGAAGGAGGACGCGTCGTTCACGGAAAAAATGAAGGACGCTCTGCGGGGGGAAGTAACAGTGCCACTGCTGAACCTGACCCTTCAGCTGTGGATCATTATCGCGGCCGCGGCGGGCGTGGTGCTGCTGGTACTGGTGCTGGTGCTGCTGCTGACCCGGAAAAAGAAGCACCGGAAGAAGGGAGAGGCAGCCATCGCTTCGGAACCTCTGAGCCCTGCGGTGCTGAGCATGGATCAGGAACTGCCCGGCGGCGGTAACATGCTCTCACTGGATGACGAGCCCACCGTGAACCTCACGGAGGAAACACCGGCCGCCGGCTTCAATACGGGCGTGGCGACCGTGGATGTCGACAGCACTCTGCGGACGGTAACGGTTCAGCTGCGGCTGTTCTATGGGGACGAATATATGGACACCTCCGTGCGCCTGGCGGAGGGGCAGCAGGCGGCCGTGGGCCGCGCGGGCGACGCCGAAATCCAGACGAATCCTGTGGACGTCAGCGTTTCCCACCGGCACGGGCGCTTCAGCGTGCAGAACGGAGAGCTGATCTACACGGATTCCTCCCGGAACGGATCCCGCTTTAACGGGCTGCGGACGCTGGCAAACGGCGAAAGCGTCGCGGTGCCCTTCAATACCCGCAGCGAGCTGGAAATCGGCGCTCACCGGATCTGGATCATCGCGCGGAAATAAGGAACGGAGTGAAGAAGAACTGATGTATCCGATTATACGGAAAAAGATTCTGAATCCGACTGTTACCCAGATGGAGATCGAAGCGCCGCTGGTGGCGCGGAAAGCCCGGCCGGGGCAGTTCATCATTCTGCGGGTGGACGAAGAGGGAGAGCGGATACCCCTGACCGTGGCGGGGACCGATCCGGCGGAAGGCACCGTGAAGGTGATTTTCCAGGTGGTCGGCGCCACCACCGAGAAGCTGAACCATCTGGAAGCGGGCCAGGCCCTGCAGGATTTTGCCGGACCGCTGGGAACAGCGACCGAGACGGAGGGAATCCGGAAGGTCTGCATCGTCGGCGGAGGCGTCGGCTGCGCGATCGCCATGCCCGTGGCCCAGGAATTCCGCCGGCTGGGCGCGCAGGTCACGAGCATCATCGGGTTCCGGAATAAGGATCTGCTGATTCTGGAAGACGAATTCCGGGCCTGCTCGGACGAGCTGATCGTGATGACGGACGACGGCAGCTACGGCCGCCACGGAAACGTGACCGTTCCGCTGAAGGAAAAGCTGGAAGCGGGGGAAAAATTCGACCGGATCATCACCATCGGGCCGCTGATCATGATGAAATTCGTAACCCTGACGGCGAAGCCCTTCGGCGTGCCGGTGACGGTGAGCATGAATCCGATCATGATCGACGGTACGGGCATGTGCGGAGGCTGCCGCGTGACCCTGAACCGGAACGGCGAGCGGGTGACCCGGTTTGCCTGCGTGGACGGGCCTGATTTCGACGGATATGAGATCGACTTCGACGAGGCGATGAGCCGCGGAAGAATGTACGCTGACTTCGAACGCCGCGCCTACGAGGCAGCCTGTAACCTGTTTCGCGGCGCATAACGGGAAGGAGGAGAGCGGAAAATGGCGGTGAATCCGAAAAAACACGAAATGCCCGCCCAGAAAGCTGAGGTGCGGGCGCATAACTTTGAAGAGGTCGCGCTGGGCTACAGTCCGGAAATCGCCCTGGAGGAAGCCGCGCGCTGCCTGAACTGCAAAAACAGCCCCTGTGTGGAAGGCTGCCCCGTGAACATCCGCATTCCGGATTTTATCGCCCGGATGAAGGAAGGGGACTGGGAAGGCGCCTACCAGATCATCAGCCGCAGCTCCTCGCTGCCGGCTGTCTGCGGGCGGGTGTGCCCGCAGGAGACGCAGTGCGAATCTCACTGCACGCTGCTGACCCGGGCGAAGATGGACCCGGTGGGCATCGGCCGGCTGGAGCGCTTCGCGGCGGACTGGCATAACGACCACGCGGAAGGCAGCGCCGTGAAGCCGGAACCCAACGGCCACCGGGTGGCGGTGGTCGGCGCCGGCCCTTCCGGGCTGACCTGCGCCGGCGACCTGGCGAAAAAAGGGTATAAGGTTACGGTCTACGAAGCGCTGCACACGGCCGGGGGTGTATTGGTGTACGGCATCCCGGAATTCCGTCTGCCCAAGCGGATCGTGGCCCGGGAGGTCGACACCCTGAAGGAGCTGGGGGTGGACGTGGAGACCAACGTCATCATCGGCAAGACGCTGACGATCGACGAGCTGTTCGAGGCGGGCTTCGAAGCGGTCTTCATCGGGACCGGCGCCGGACTTCCGAACTTCATGAACATTCCCGGCGAAGCGCTGAAGGGCGTGTATTCCGCCAACGAGTTCCTGACCCGCAGCAACCTGATGAAGGCGTACCGGGAGGATCCCGTGACGCCCATCATGAAGGGCGGATACGTGGCGGTCGTGGGCGGCGGCAACGTGGCGATGGACGCGGCCCGGACCGCGCTGCGGCTGGGCGCTGAAAAAGTGTATATCATCTACCGCAGGAGCATGGAGGAGCTTCCGGCCAGGCGGGAAGAAGTGGAGCACGCGGAGGAGGAAGGCATCGAGTTCCATCTGCTGTGTAACCCGACGGAGATTCTCGGTTTTGAAAACCCGGAGAATCCGCGGGATCCACGGAACGGATTCGTGACGGGGATCCGCTGCGTGCGGATGGAGCTGGGCGAGCCGGACGCCAGCGGGCGGCGGCGCCCCGTGGTTATTCCCGGGAGCGAGTTCGAGCTTCATGTGGACACCGTTGTGATGGCCATCGGCACCAGCCCGAATCCGCTGATCAAGAACACCACAGAGGGCCTGGAAGTGAACCGCCGGGGCGGTATTATCGTGACCGAAGAGGGCCTGACCTCCCGGGCGAACGTGTACGCCGGCGGCGACGCGGTGACCGGCGCGGCTACGGTGATCTCCGCCATGGGCGCCGGAAAGGTCGCCGCCAAGGCGATCGACGAGCAGCTGAGAAGACAGAGTTGAGAGTGAAGAGTGGAGAGTTGAGAGTGAAGAGTTGAGAGTGAAGAGTTGAGAGTTGAGAGTTGAGAGTGGAGAGTTGAGAGTGAAGAGTTGAGAGTGGAGAGTTGAGAGTGAAGAGTTGAGAGTGGAGAGCGAGTGAGGGATGCGACCTGAGTTCGTTGGCGCGAAAAGGAGCATGAAGCCCGCCCCAAGGACAAGGGCTTTAGGTGGCTATTGAGCGAACGTGGTGGAGTGAGAAGAGCGGTCGTGATCCGGGAAGGAAAACGGCCGTTTTTTTCATCCCTTCAAGAGACACACACGACAGCGTGTTCATATCTGATAGGGATAATATCAGGAAAACAGCGGATGCTGAAAAGAAAAAAAGGATAATCTGAAGCGGGATGGACGTTTTCTCCGGGGAAACCGTCAAATAATAGACACACCTGAATACGTGTATATAGCATATGTCTGAAACAGGCGAAAAACCATGGGTACCGGAGAGGAAGGCGGATCAATTTTTCTGAAATTTTTTTCTGAAACTGCCGAAAACCCTCTTGCATTCGCCGGCTGGTTCGTGTATAATCCACCTGTTGTCTGTTTAGGGATGAAGTGGTAAGTTGCCGTCCGGCCAGGCGGGTAATTATCACGGACCAGCCCGCGAATCGGGCGACGGACTCGAAGGCGCCGAGAGAATCTGCACCTGCAGTGGATTCCGGGAGCGCAAACGAGAACGAATTGAGGAGGTTAAACAGGTATGGCCAACCAGAAAATCCGGATCAAGCTGAAGAGCTACGAACACAAACTGATCGACCAGAGCGCCGAGCGGATCGTGGAAACCGCCAAGCGCACGGGCGCTCGTGTGTCCGGTCCGATCCCGCTCCCGACGGAAAGGGAGATCGTCACCATTCTCCGCGCTGTACATAAGTACAAGGACAGCCGGGAACAGTTCGAACGCCGCACCCATAAGCGGTTGATCGACATCAACAATCCGAATCCCAAGACGGTGGACGCCATGATGAAGCTCGATCTTCCTGCTGGTGTCGAAATCGAAATGAAGCTGTGAGGCAGGAGGAGCGATTAAGATGAAGAAAGCGATCGTGGGCAAAAAGATCGGTATGACGCAGATCTTCACCGAAGACGGACGTCTTGTGCCGGTTACCGTGATTGAAGCGGGCCCCTGCACCGTAGTGCAAACCAAGACCAAGGAAAGCGACGGCTATGAAGCGGTTCAGGTAGGTTTCGGCGAGCTGACCGAGAACCGGGCGAAGAAGCTGCTGAACAAGCCGGAGCTGGGACATTTCAAGAAGGCGGGCGTTGAAGCCAAGCGCACCCTGCGCGAGCTGCGGTTTGATGACTGCACGGGCTACAAGGTCGGCGACGTGATCAAGTGCGACCAGTTCGCCCAGGGCGACCGGATCGACATTACCGGCATCAGCAAGGGCCACGGCTACACCGGCGCCATTCAGCGCTGGAATCAGCACACCGGCCCGATGGCACACGGCTCCAAGTATCACCGCGGCGTCGGCTCCCTGAGCGCGAACTCCGACCCCAGCCGCGTGTTCAAGAACAAGCACATGGCCGGCCACTACGGTGTGGACCGGGTCACGGTGCAGAACCTGGAAGTCGTCCAGGTGGACGCGGAACGCAACCTGCTGCTGGTCAAGGGCGCTGTGCCCGGCCCCAACGAAGGTCTGCTGATCATCCGTGACACCTGCAAGGCCTGAAGCTGAGCAAGGAGGAAAAGACAATGGCAAAAACCGCACTTTATAATATGGAAGGAAAAGCCATCGGCGAGGTTGAGCTGAGCGACGAGATCTTCGCCGCCCCGATCAACGAAGCAGCGATGCACCTGATGGTCCGTTCCTACCTGGCAGCGCAGCGCCAGGGAACCCAGAGCGCCCTGACCCGCGGCGAAGTCCGCGGAGGCGGCCGGAAGATCTACCGCCAGAAGGGCACCGGCAACGCCCGGCACCATGGCAACCGCGCTCCCCAGTTCAAGCACGGCGGCGTGGTGTTCGCCCCGAAGCCCCGTGATTACTACCTGGCCGTGAACAAGAAGGTTCGCCGCCTGGCCTTCCGGAGCGCCATGACCAGCCGCCTGAACGACGGCGACATCATCGTGGTCGACGCGCTGAACCTGAAGGAAGCGAAGACGAAGCTGATGGCCGAAGCGCTGAAGAAGCTGAACGCCCAGAAGAAAGCCCTGGTCGTGCTGCCGGAGCCGGAAGAGAACGTGGTGCGAGCCGCCGCGAACCTGGCCGAAGCGAAGATCAGCTACGTCAACACCCTGAACGTGTACGACATTCTGAACGCCGGCAAGGTGGTTCTCACCAAGGCGGCCAAGGAGAAAGTTGAGGAGGTGTACGCATAATGAAGGATCCTCACGACATCATCAAGCGCCCCATCCTCACCGAAAAGGCGTACGAGGGAATCGAAGACAAGCGCTACGTCTTCGAAGTGGATATCAAGGCCAACAAGGCTGAGATCAAGAGCGCCGTGGAAGCGGTCTTCGCGGACGACGGCGTCAAGGTGGCCAAGGTCAACACGCTGCGCACCATCGGCAAGATGAAGCGTCAGGGCCGCACCCAGGGCCGGACCCCCGAAACCAAGAAAGCCTATGTCACCCTGAAGAAGGACTCGAAACCCATCAAGTTCTTCGAGGGCATGGCACAGTAACAGCAGGGAGGAGACGAAAACATGGCTATTCGAGTCTATAAGCCGACTTCGCCCGCCCGGCGCTTTATGTCGGTTCTGACCTACGAGGAAATCACCAAGAAGACCCCGGAGAAGAGCCTGGTCGAGAATCTGAAGAAGCATTCCGGGAGAAACAACCAGGGCAAGATCACCGTTCGCCATCAGGGCGGCGGAAACAAGATCAAGTATCGGATCATTGACTTCAAGCGGGACAAGATCGACATCCCCGCCACGGTCAAGGCCATTGAGTACGACCCGAACCGCAGTGCCTTCATCGCCCTGCTGTTCTACGCGGACGGCGAGAAGCGCTACATCCTGGCGCCCCTCGGTCTGAAGGTCGGCGACACCGTGATCTCCAGCGACACCGCGGACATCAAGCCCGGCAACACGCTGCCGATCAACAACATCCCCGTCGGTACCCTGATCCACAATCTGGAGATCAAGCCCGGCCGCGGCGGCCAGCTGGTGCGCAGCGCCGGCATGAGCGCCCAGCTGATGGCGAAGGAAAACGGGTTCGCGCAGGTGCGTCTGCCCAGCGGCGAAATGCGGAAGCTGCCGCTGAACGCTAAGGCCACCATCGGCACCGTAGGCAACACGGATCACGAGAACGTCCGGATCGGCAAGGCCGGCCGGGTCCGTCACATGGGCATCCGCCCCACCGTCCGCGGTGTGGTCATGAACCCCTGTGATCACCCCCACGGCGGCGGCGAGGGCAAGAGCCCCGTCGGTATGCCCGCTCCCGTGACCCCCTGGGGCAAGCCCGCCCTGGGTCTGAAGACCAGGAAGCACAAGAAGTATTCCAATAAGATGATCGTCAAACGCGCCGGCAAGAAGTAAGCGCGAGGCTGTCAGGAAGGAGGCACTCCAATCAATGAGTCGTTCTATTAAAAAGGGCCCTTATGTAGAGGGAGCGCTGATGAAGCGCATCACCGATATGAACACCTCCGGCAAGAAGGCGGTCGTCAAGACCTGGAGCCGGAGCAGCACCATCTTTCCGGAATTCGTCGGCCACACCATCGCCGTGCATGACGGCCGCAAGCACGTGCCGGTATACGTGACGGAGGATATGGTCGGTCACAAGCTGGGCGAGTTCGCCCCCACGCGCACGTTCCGCGGCCACGCCGGGGACAAGAACAGCGCACGGAAGTAAGATAGGAGAGGAGTTGAAACAACATGGCTACCCGTTCAAAGGAAAAAGCGGCTGCCCGGAAGGCGAATGCTGACCGCCGTCCGCAGGCCCACGCCAGATTTGTTCGCATCTCTCCCCGCAAGGTGAAGATTGTGATCGATCTGATCCGCGGCAAGGACGTGGACGAAGCCCTGGCTATTCTGCAGTACACGCCGAAGGCCGCTTCCCCCGTGGTGATGAAGGTGCTGGAAAGCGCCATCGCCAACGCGGTGAACAATCAGGAGCTGAACCGTCAGAACCTCTACGTCGCTGAAGTATATGCCAACCCGGGTCCGACGCTGAAGCGGTACGTGGCCCGCAGCCGCGGCAGCGCTTCCCCGATGCTCAAGCGCACCAGCCACATCAGCGTGGTGCTGGACCAGAAGTAAGGAGGAACAACGATGGGTCAGAAAGTTAATCCCCATGGCGCCCGGGTCGGCGTGATCTACGACTGGAGCACCCGCTGGTATGCCGGGAAGAAGGATTTCGCGAACAATCTGGTGGAAGACTACAAGCTTCGCAAGATGCTGAAGGAAAAGTACTACTCCACCGGAATCAGCCACATTGATATCGAGCGGACGGCGCAGACGCTGACCGTGAACATCTTCACCGCGAAGCCCGGTATGATTATCGGCCGCGGCGGCGCAGGCATCGAGGAACTGAAGAAGGACATCACCGAGTTCCTGGGCCGGCCCTGCCACATCAACGTGATGGAGATCAAGCAGCCTGACGCCGACGCGCAGCTGGTGGCCGAGAATATCGCCCAGCAGCTGGAGAAGCGTATCAGTTTCCGCCGCGCGATGAAGCAGGCGCAGCAGCGCAGCATGAAGGTTCCCGGAGTCAAGGGAATCAAGA
>CAMKJS010000106.1 GCA_946413245.1 uncultured Clostridia bacterium | reverse complement strand
CCAGGTATCCCGATATTCAGCTGTTTGCCGGCAACGTGGCCACCGCCGCCGCCACCCACGATCTGATCGCCGCGGGCGTGGACTGCGTGAAGGTGGGCATCGGCCCCGGCTCGATCTGCACCACCCGCGTGGTGGCGGGCATCGGCGTGCCCCAGATCACCGCGGTGGCGGACTGCGCGGAGGAAGCAGACAAACACGGGATCCGCGTGATCGCGGACGGCGGAATCAAGTATTCCGGCGATATCACCAAAGCCCTGGCGGCGGGCGCCAGCTGCGTCATGCTGGGCTCCCTGCTGGCGGGCACCGAGGAATCCCCCGGCGCCATGGAGATTTATCAGGGCCGCTCCTTCAAGGTGTACCGCGGCATGGGCAGCCTGAGCGCCATGGCGGAGGGCTCCAAGGACCGGTACTTCCAGGAAGGTGCCAAGAAACTTGTGCCCGAAGGCGTGGAAGGCCGGGTGCCCTACAAGGGAACGCTGGCGGACACTGTGTTCCAGATGGTGGGCGGCCTGCGCAGCGGCATGGGATACTGCGGCGCGAAGACCATCGACGATCTGCGGACCAACAGCGAGTTTATCCGGATTACCGGAGCGGGACTGGCGGAAAGCCATCCGCATGATATTTCGATTACGAAGGAAGCGCCGAATTATTCCAGAATGTAAGGAATTTTAATCCATGGGAAAGAGGTTCTACAAGTTTGCGTCCGTAATGATCCGGATGTTTTCCAGGCCCATGAAAACGGAGTGGGAGGTTCCCTTCGAGGACGGCCCCTGCGTGTTCGTGGTCAATCACGCGGGCGCCATCGGCCCGGTGGATATGTGCGTCAAGTTCCCCATGCGGGAGAAGGTGCACCCCTGGATCAACGACGGCATGCTGCACAGGGAGTCTGTGCCGGCGTACGTACGGCAGGACTACTGGTGGAAGCCGGGCAGCTTTTTCGCGCCGCTGTGGAATGTGACGGTGCCTTACATCGCCGCGGCGATTATGCCGCCGATTCTGCGCAGCGTGAATTACGTGCCGGTATATCATGACCAGCGGGTCATGCTGACCCTGCGCCAGAGTGTGCGCGTGCTGCAGAAGGACGAGTATCTGGTGGTGTTTCCGGAGCAGCCCAGCGGCTGGCTGAGCCATCATGAATGGATCAACACCGGCTGGCTGCGCCTCGGGGAGCTCTGGTACCGGGCCGGCGGCCGGGCGCTGAAGCTGTATCCCGTGCATCTGGACTATAAAAACCATGTGTTCCGGGTGGCCGCTCCGGTGTGGTACGATCCGACAAGACGGTTTGCGGATCAGGAGCAGGAGCTGGCGGACAAGCTGGCCAAAGGCCTTCGGGGAGAATAAAAAAACAGGAGCGGTCCGCGTTTGCGAACCGCTCCGTGCTTTTTATTCGTTTGCCGCGGCTTCGGCTTCGGGCGGCGCCTCCAGCATATCCCGGCAGAGGACCCGGAGAAAGCCCAGGGTGTTTTCGTCGTTGCCGTTGTTGAACAGCACGCAGAGGAAACCGTTCTCCGCATAGGCATACTGAGTGAGACCCGGCAGGCGGGAGGCGGGAATCCCGTACAGATGGGTTTCGCCGGTTTCGGTGTTTTTCCGCCAGCCGCTTTGCAGGGAGACCCCTGCCTGATCGAAGATTTCCATCAGCTCCGCGTCCTCCTCCAGGGGGAGGAAGGCGCTGCCCGACGCCAGGCTGATAAACTGATCCCGGGGCAGCAGATACAGGTCTCCCTCGCCGGCGGCGATATAGGTGGTCAGCTGCATGGGTCCATAGGTGGAGTCGTCCAGCATGGTTGTGCTCTGCATCACTTCCATGTCCGGGAAAGACTCTGTCCGGACACGTTCCATATATTCGTTCAGCGAGTCCCCGTTCGCGTAGCCGTAAACATAGAACTCCACTTTCTTCTCGGGCGGAGAACGGTAGGCGGTGACAGTATACAGCAGATCGGTCACCCCGATGGCCAGGGCGATCAGCAGCGCGTACTTCCACCAGTTATAGGTCAGATGCTGCTTCAGGTTATTCCGGTTGACGGGTGTTTTCATCCGGCGCACTCCTTGCTGTGCCCCTTCAGCTTCAGCAAGCCGGGAGGGGCCGCGGTACTTTTCTTCCGGGCACAGTCTATCATGAATTTGACGGGAAGACAAGGGCGTGATATAATAGCCCCAGGAAAAGAAGGCGGAAAAGGCACGACAACACCGGTGAAAAAGGGAGGAGGATTCATTTGTCCAATCCGATCATTACCGTAGGCCGCCAGTATGGCTCCGGAGGCCGCTATGTAGCCAGGCTGCTGGCGGAAGAGATGGGCATTCCTTTTTACGACAAGGAGCTGCTGGTGGAAGCGTCCAAAGACAGCGGCATCTGTCCCGAGGTGCTTGAGGAGTACGACGAGAAGAATACAAAGAACCTGCTGTTCTCCCTGATCAGCGGATCCCAGCCCCGGGGAGACGCGGCCTCCATGTACATGGATATGCCGCTGAATCACCGGATTTTCCTGGCCCAGTTCGACACCATCCGACGTATCGCGGATCAGGGCCCCTGCGTCATCGTGGGCCGCTGCGCGGACTATGTGCTGCGGGACTATGAGAACGTTATCAACGTGTTCATCAAGGCTTCCCGGGAGGACCGGATCGACCGCATCGTCAAATACTACGGCGCGGATCCCCTCAAGGCGGAGGAAATTCTGCGGAAGGCGGACAAGCAGCGGGCGTCCTATTACAATTACTACGCCACGGGCACCTGGGGCGACGTGAACAACTATCATCTGTGCGTGGATACCGGCGCTCTGGGCATCGAAGGCGCGGTGGAAGTGATCCGCAAATGCGCGGAAATCCGCGCGAAGCGCCTGGAGGAAAGCGGAGCGGAATGGAACGAAGAGGAATAAGCCGTTTTCCAGCCGTCCTGCTGCTCCTGTGTCTGCTGCTGTGTCCTGTCCGCGGCAGCGCGGAACTGAAATGGAAACAGGATACCCCGGCGCAGGAACTGCTGAAAACCTATGTGGAGGCTGCGGACGTTTTTCTGCAGGAGCAGGGGGAACGGCCGGTCAACAGCCTGTTTGAGATGTACCGGTCAATGGCGGTGTTCGGCATTACCGACGAGGAAAACGCGGAAATCCCCGAAGGAGTGGAGATTACCGCCACGCTGCAGGAGGACATGATCGACACTCTCCAGGTGCGGGTCAACGATCTCTCCCGGTTTAAAGGGGTGGCTTCCGCCTTTATCCGGGCGCTGTTTCCGGAGGAAATGAGCAGGGCGGAGGCGGAGAAAGGCCCTGCGGCGCTGGTGAAGCGGGCGGAGAAAAACCCGCTGAACTCCTATGAGGAGGATGTGGACACGCTGAGCGGCACCGTTCCGCGGGTGTACTACGCCTACTTGCCGGATCAGTACCACGACGGCGTGAACTGGGCCCAGATGACGATCATTTTCCCGCTGAAGGAGTACTGGGGGCTGTACGGCCTGAGCGGTGATCCGAAGGAGACCAACGGGCCGGATAACTATACGGACGGAGCGGAAGGGTACGAGGGCTACAACCCGGACGACGATTTTTCCCATTTCGACGTCTTTGTGACGCCGACTCCGGAACCGGGTTCTGCCGCGGACGAGCAGGATCCGTATTGAGTATTGTTTTTTTGGTGTTGTTTTTATTGATGCTTTTTCCGGATACAGGGTTGCGCAAGTATGCTGTTCGGGATACAATCCGAACAGCTCTTTCTTTATTTGTGCGTATGGGAAGGATGCCGTATTTCGTCTAAAGCAGGGAAGAGGTTTCGCGTCTGCGGACGCGACCAGGGCTTTCCGATCGCCCTGGACCTTCGGCTGATACAGAGAAAGAGCATTATGAACAGGAATGGTGATACGTCAATGGCGAAGATTCAGATGAAGACCCCCCTGGTGGAGATGGACGGAGACGAGATGACCCGGGTCCTTTGGAAATGGATCAAGGAGCTGCTGATCGAGCCGTATGTGGAGCTGAAAACGGAGTACTACGACCTGGGACTGAAACACCGGGACGAGACCGGGGACCAGGTGACCGTGGACAGCGCCAACGCCGCGCGTAAGTACGGGGTGGCGGTCAAGTGCGCCACGATTACGCCCAACGCCCAGCGGGTCGAGGAATACGGGCTGAAGGAAATGTGGAAGAGCCCGAACGGCACGATCCGTACCATTCTGGACGGGACCGTGTTCCGGGCGCCGATCCTGGTGAAAGGCGTGCATCCCACGGTGCGCACCTGGAAAAAGCCCATTACCATCGCGCGCCATGCCTATGGCGATATATACCGGAACGCCGAGATCAGCGTACCCGGCGCCGGGACAGCTGAACTGGTGTTCACCGGGGAGGACGGGCAGGAAATCCGCCGGAAGGTGTGCGACTTCAAGGGTCCCGGCGTGCTGCAGGCGATCCATAACCTGGACGGATCCATCTCTTCGTTTGCCCGCAGCTGCTTCCAGTACGCCCTGAGCGCAAAGCAGGATCTGTGGTTTTCCACCAAGGATACGATCAGCAAGACCTATGATCATCACTTCAAGGATCTGTTTGCCGAAATCTATGAGAAGGAATACCGGCAGGCGTTCGAGGAAGCGGGGATTACCTATTTCTATACCCTGATCGACGACGCCGTGGCCAGGGTGGTGCGGTCCGAAGGCGGCTTTATCTGGGCCTGCAAGAACTATGACGGAGACGTGATGAGCGACATGCTGGCCACGGCCTTCGGTTCCATGGCCATGATGACCTCCGTGCTGGTGAGCCCTCACGGGCAGTTCGAGTACGAGGCAGCCCACGGCACCGTGACCCGGCATTACTACCGCTATCTGCAGGGAGAGGAAACCAGCACCAATCCCGTGGCGATGATCTTCGCCTGGAGCGGCGCGCTGCGGAAACGGGGAGAACTGGACGGCCTGCCGGAGCTTATGGAGTTTGCCGACCGGCTGGAGAAATCGACGCTCGATACCATCAACGGCGGCGTGATGACGAAAGATCTGGCCCTGCTGTGGGACGGGGAGGCAAAAACCGTCAACAGCCGGGAATTCCTGGAAACCGTTAAGGGAAAACTAAACTAATACGTATTTTATTGATTTGCCGCAGACAAATCAATAAAAACCCTTTTACTGTGTTGCGGATAAACGAATCGGGGAACCCGATTCGTTTTGGAGTGTGCGAAGATGATGGCTGATTTATCCGGCCCCGTGCGGGTGCCGATAAACGAGGAATCCGCGGCGATCCAGGCCGCGCCGGCCTACGATACGGCGGCGGCCCGGGCGCTGATCCCGGTGTTGCCGGAGATTCGCGCGCTGGCGGACAGTATTCCGGACCAGGCGGAGCTGACGGCTTTCGGTGCGGCGCAGTCTTCCCGGGAAGCCTTGACGCGGCTGGACAGGGAAATCCGGAAGCTTTGCGCCGGGAACCACAAGGTGTCCCTGATTATGGCGGATCTGAAGACCCGCTCCGGCGTCGCGTTCCGCCCGGGAGTGTCCATGTGCTCCCAGAGTACCGTGAAGGCGGTCTATGTGGGATCCCTGCTGGACTTCAATCCGGAGATCCTGCAATCCGGCGGCGCAGATATGCGGGAATCCGTCGTGTATTCGAACAACAGTACCTACGCGATCCTGCGGGAGGTGTACGGGCCGGCTCCGCTGCGGAAATGGTGCGCGGAGGCCGGGGTGGACCCCGGTTTCGCGGAGCCGGATTATCCCAGGGCTTATACAGCCCGGGATATGTTCAAGATGTGGACCCGGCTCTATCAGTTCCTGAACAGCGGCGCGGATCAGGCGAACTTCGGCAGGTATTACGCCGATTCCCTGGCTTCCGCCGCCCGGGTGCAGCTGGGCAGCCGGTATCCGATTCAGACCAAGGCCGGATGGGAATGCGGCCTGGACGAAGGCAGATATTATGAGCCGGACGCGGTGATTCCACCGGAGTATACGGACGGCGACCCGATGAACGACGAGTGCGCGATCAACGACACCGGGGTGATTTATACGGAGAAGGGACCTTATATTTTCGTGATTTATACGGATCATCCCTATGGGATCTATCCGGATTATACGCCGCCGCATCCGCTGCTGGGGATTACCGAGGCTCTGTTGGTGGTGCAGCAGAGTATAAAATAAAAAACCGCCGCGTGCGCCAGCACGTGGCGGTTTTTAGCAGGGTTACTTCTGCAAGAGGTGGAAGGCGAAGCCGGCGATCTCGTCTTTCAGATAGATGGCGTTGACGCGGCCGTTCTTCATGGAGATGCTCTCCTCGTCGAAGGCGAAGCCGCGGCGCTCCAGATGCCAGCGGGCCCGGGGAACGCTGTTGGTGGCGATCGCGATATGCCCGTGGGTACCGCGGAAAGGTTTCTTCATGCATTCGAAACCGGCGCCGCAGAAGATGGAGGAATTGCCGTCCTTCACTTCCCAGCCCAGCAGGGAGGCGAGAAGCTTCGCGTCCCGCAGGGCGGAATCGGGATCGCCGCTGTTGATGCCGACGTGCCGGAGCTCAAAGCCGAGCATCTTGTCCACCGCGGAACGAGTCAGGGCCGTGATCTTTGCCCAGTCCTTGGCAGCCACGGCGTCTCCGGGCACCATCCAGCTGCCGCCGCAGCACAGGATTTTGTTAAAGGCCAGATAATCCAGCATATTGTTCTCGTTGATGCCGCCGGTGGGCATGAACTTCATATCGCCGTACGGCGCGGCCATGCTCTTGATCAGCTTGATGCCGCCGATGGCTTCCGCCGGGAATACCTTGACCGCTTTCAGGCCCATGCTCAGGGCGACCTCGAGATCGGAAGGGTTGGCGGTGCCGGGGCAGACGGGAACGCCCTTGTCCAGGCAGTACCGCACCACTGTGGGGTTCAGGCCCGGGGAAACGATGGCGGCGGCGCCGGCGTTCACAGCCCGGTCCACCTGCTCCGTGGTCAGCACCGTACCGGCGCACAGCAGGACGTCCGGAAGGGCTTCATGCACCCGGCGGATGGATTCTTCCGCCGCGGGGGTACGGAACGTGATCTCCGCCACGGGAAGACCGCCGTCCGACAGGGCTTTGCAAAGGGGGACCGCGTCCTCCGCGTCATGAATGGCGATGACGGGAACCAGACCGGCCAGGGACAGTTTCTCCAGAAATTCCATAAACTTTCCTCCGTTCATGATGATCAGTCTTCTGTTACCGGGGTAAAAAACGATTCTTCTGCTCACAGCATATCACGGCGGGGGTTTCCCCGTCAATAGCAGTTGCAAACACGGAAGAGTTGTGATACAATTCCATGCGGTGTGCTTTGCACACGGTGAGCGGGCCCCGCCGGCCCGCAGGATCAGAAGGATGCAGGAGGAAAATAATTCATGAGCCACACCTATGAGAAGGTTTCCGGAAACAAAGCGAAACTGACCTTTACCTTTCCCGCCGAACAATTTGACGAAGCTTTGCAGAAAGCCTTCCTGAAGCTGCGCGGCCGTATCAATGTGCCCGGTTTCCGCCGGGGCAAGGCTCCCAGAAAGATGATTGAAACCATGTACGGGGAGAGCGTGTTCTATGACGACGCGTTCGACATGATTTTCCCGGACGCGTATTCCGCGGCGGTGAAGGAAGAAGACATGCATCCCGTGGATCAGCCCCAGCTGAAGCTGGATCAGATCGGCAAGGGCCAGGATCTGATCGTGACCGCCGAGGTGTTCGTCCGCCCTGACGTGACCCTGGGCGAATACAAGAACCTGGAAGTGGAAATCGAGCCCCAGAAGGTGACCGACGCCATGATCGACGCGCGCATCGCGCAGGATCAGGACAAGGTCAGCCGCGTGATCGACGTGGAGGATCGCCCGGTGCAGCAGGGCGATACCGTGAACCTGGACTACGCCGGTTCGGTGGACGGCGTTCCCTTTGACGGCGGCACCGCACAGGGCCAGCAGCTGGTGATCGGCTCCGGCAGCTTCATTCCCGGCTTCGAGGACCAGATGGTGGGCCTGAGCGTCGGCGAGGAAAAGGATCTGCAGGTAACCTTCCCCGAGGAATATCACGCGAAGGAGCTGGCGGGGAAGGAAGCCGTGTTCCATGTGAAGGTGAACGGCATCCAGGTGACGGAGAAGCCGGAGCTGGACGACGATTTCGCCGCGGACGTGAGCGACTTCAGCACCTATCAGGAATACCGGGACGACATCGTGAAGCAGCTGACCGAGCAGGTGGAGAAGAACAACCGGAACCTGATCGAGAACGCCGTGCTGGCGAAGGCTGCCCTGAACGCGGAAATGGATATCCCCGCCGCGATGATCGAGACCCGGCTGGATTACATGGTGGAAGACATGTCCATGGATATGCGGTATCAGGGAATTACCCTGGACGACTTCCTGAAGTACACCGGCCAGACCATGGAGCACTTCCGTGAAGGCTACCGGGCGCAGGCGGAGAGCCGCGTGCGGAACGAGCTGGTGATCGAAGCCATCATCAAGGCGGAAGGCATCGAACCCACGGAGGAAGAGATCGACAAGGCGACCGAGGATCAGGCGAAAGCCATGGGCCGGGACGCGGAAGAGTTCCGCAAGGGCCTGACCGACAGCCAGAAGGAGTATCTGAAGGAGAGCGCGGCGATCCGCAAGGCGCTGGATCTGATGATCGACTCCGCGAAGGTGACGGAGAAGAAGGAAGAGGCTCCCGAGGAGGAAGCCGCGCAGGAAGAGGCTCCCGCGGAGACAGCGGAAGAAAAGCCCGCGAAGAAGCCCGCCCGCAAACGGACCGCGAAGAAAGCCGAAGAAGCAGCGAAAGAACAGCCCGCGGATGAATAAATCATCCGATACCAGACAATCATGATCCAAGCGGCGGCCCGGCCGGGCCGCTGTTTCCAGTCAATAAGGAGGAAACCGGAATGCCGCTGATCCCAATGGTTATTGAACAGACCAACCGTGGCGAACGCTCCTACGATATCTATTCCCGCCTGCTGAAGGACCGGATCGTGTTCCTGGGCGGCGAAATCGACGACGACACCGCCAACCTGGTGGTGGCCCAGCTGCTCTTCCTGGAAATGGAAGACCCGGACAGCGATATCAACTTATACATTAACAGCCCGGGCGGCAGCGTGACTGCCGGAATGGCGATCTACGACACCATGCGCTACATCAAGCCGCAGGTGCGCACCGTGTGCGTGGGCATGGCGGCCAGCATGGGCGCCTTCCTGCTGATGGCCGGGGAAAAGGGCAAGCGTCTGGCGCTGCCCAACGCCGAGGTCATGATCCATCAGCCCCTGGGCGGCGCCCAGGGCCAGGCGACCGACGTGGCGATCC
>CAMKJS010000105.1 GCA_946413245.1 uncultured Clostridia bacterium | reverse complement strand
TGATATCGATCAGGGAAGAGTTGTACAGCATGACGCCGCCCTTTTCCATGGCGGGAGTGAACTTGATCATGCTGGGTTTGTTCATGATGACGGCGATGGGGATCTCCGTGACCAGGGGGGAACCGATGGGTTCATCGGAGATCACCACGGCGCAGTTGGCTTCTCCGCCGCGCATTTCCGGACCGTAGGAGGGCATCCAGGAAACGTTCATTCCTTCGTGCATCGCGGCTTTGGCCAGCAGCTGACCGATCAGGAGCACACCCTGGCCGCCGAAACCGGCAATCAGAAACTGAGCTTCCATGGGTTACTCCACCTCCTTTTTCACGCCCAGCGGATACTGGGGAATCATGTTGGCTTCCAGCCACTTGAGGGCTTCCTTCGGCGTCATGCCCCAGTTGGTGGGGCAGGAGGAGAGCACCTCCACCAGGGAGAAGCCCTTGCCGGCGATCTGGGTCTCAAAGGCTTTGCGGATGCATTTCTTCGCGTCCATGATATGCTTGACGTCGTGCACGGAAACCCGCGCGATATAGGCGGAGCCGTCCAGCGTCGCCAGCATCTCGCTGACCCGGATGGGATAGCCGCAGAGGGCGGGATCCCGGCCGTAGGGAGAGGTGGTGGTCACCTGGCCCGGCAGGGTCGTGGGAGCCATCTGTCCGCCGGTCATGCCGTAAATGGCGTTGTTGACGAAGATTACGGTGATGTTCTCGCCCCGGGTGGCGGCGTGGGTGATTTCCGCCGCGCCGATGGAGGCCAGGTCGCCGTCTCCCTGGTAGGTAAACACGATGTTGTTCGGGTTGACCCGCTTGCAGCCGGTAGCCACCGCCGGAGCGCGGCCGTGGGCAGCTTCCATCATGTCGCAGTTGAAATAATCATAGGCAAACACGGCGCAGCCCACCGGCGCGATGCCGATGGTCCTCTCCTGAACGCCCAGTTCGTCAATGGCTTCCGCCACGAGGCGGTGAATGATGCCGTGGGTGCAGCCGGGGCAGTAATGCAGGGGCTTGTCCGTCAGCAGCTTTGTTTTCTCATAGACCACAGCCATGCTTATTTCCCCTCCTTTGCAAGCGTTTCAACCTGGGTGATGATCTCGCGCACGGTGGGCACGATACCGCCGGTGCGGCCGAAGAAGTGCACCGGCGCGGCGCCTTCCACCGCGAGACGGACGTCGTCCACCATCTGGCCCATGCTCATCTCGACAGTCAGGAAAGCCTTCGCGTGCTTCGCCGCGGCGGCGATCGGCGCCGCAGGGAAGGGCCACAGGGTGATAGGCCGGATCAGACCGGCGCGGATGCCCTCATCCCGGAGCTTGCGCATGGCACTGCGGGCGATGCGGGCGGTGGTGCCGTACGCTACGATGACGTAATCGGCGTCTTCGGTCATTTCCTCCTGCCAGCGGCATTCCTCCCGCTCCATGACGGCATATTTCTCATACAGGTGATTCACGTGCTTCTCCAGCACGGCGGGATCGATATACAGGCTGTTGATCACGGCCCGCTCCCGGCCGCAGCCCGGCTTCCAGCCGGTGGCCGCCCAGGTCTTGGGGGGCAGGTTCGTGTTCTGCTTCGGTTCAGGCATATCCACCGGCTCCATCATCTGGCCGATGAGACCGTCGCCCATAATCAGCACGGGATTCCTGTACTGATCCGCAAGATCGAAGGCCAGCTGGGTCAGTTCCACAGCTTCCTGCACGGAGGAGGGAGCCAGCACCAGCATCCGGTAATCCCCGTGGCCGCCGCCGCGGGTGGACTGATAGTAGTCGCTCTGGGCGGGCTGAATGGATCCCAGGCCGGGGCCGCCGCGCACCATGTTTACAATTACGCAGGGCAGCTCGGCGCCCACGATATAGCTGATACCCTCCTGCTTCAGGGAGATTCCCGGACTGGAGGAAGAGGTCATGACCCGGCCGCCGGCGCCGGCCGCGCCGTACACCATGTTGATGGCCGCGACTTCGCTTTCCGCCTGCAGGAAGCAGCCGCCCTCGATTTTCGGCAGCCGCTTGGACATGTATTCGGGAATCTGGTTCTGGGGGGTGATGGGATAACCGAAGAAGAAGCGGCAGCCAGCCTGAATCGCGGCTTCGGCAATGGCCTCATTCCCCTTCATGAGCATTTTCTGACCCATGGAAACGCTTCCTCCTTCTTATTTTTCTACGGTGATGACCGCGTCAGGGCACATCCGGGCGCAGAACGCGCAGCCGATGCACTTGTCCTGATCCGTGATGTCAATGGGATGATACCCCCGGGAATTGATCTCCTTGCTCAGCGCGAGGAGCTGCCGGGGGCAGACATCCGCGCACAGCCCGCAGCCTTTGCAGGTTTCCCGGGCAATGGTCAGCTTCGCCATGGCTTTCGCCTCCTTGAATAGATTGAAACTATTATAGTGTTCCGCCTTTCAGGCGTCAATGACTGAATCGATGAAAACAGAAAAAAGCCGAAGATTCCCGGGGAAAATCAGAGAATCGTTCGGAGAAAATCCGCCAGCAGAAGGCCGGCGGTCCGGTTCCATTCCGCGTTCGGATGCGCCCGGGCGCCGTAATCCTTTTCCGTATAGTCCGGGAGGGTGAAAGCGTGAAGCGGGCCGAGTCCTTCCTCCCGGGCGCGGGCGACGGCTTCCGCTCCCAGCTCCGGGAAGCAGTCCGACCCGGGCAGGATCCAGACGATCTGTGCGGAAGGCGCGTGGCAGCGCACCTTTCGGATCAGGTTCAGGCTGCCGCGGACGACCGTTTCCCGATCCGCCTCCAGACTGTTCCGGGCCTTGATCCCGTTGGCGTCGTTGGACAGCAGGCGGATACAGACGCAGTCCGGCTGCCAGAGGGAGAAATCCCAGTCCTTTCCGCAGCCCCGGGCTTCGGCTGCGGCGCCGTGGAGGACGCCTACGGTTTTTTCGTAAGCGTCGCTCATGTTGTTGGCTTCCGTATGCTCCCAGTCCCAGCAGACGCCCCAGCCGCTCTGGGACAGGATCCGGCGCTCCGCGTTCAGTTCCCGGCACGCATACCAGGAATAGTTTCCCCGGGCGGAGAACCAGGGTGTGACCCATTCCTCGTTTCCCCGGGGAGCCAGCGCGCCTTCCCCGCTGGTGAGGCTGTCGCCGATAAACTCGATTTTCCGGTCATAGGGCGGCAGGGGGAGGAATTCCCCGTTATGGCGCAGCGTCCGCAGCAGGACGGTGGCTTCCGGAGCGGCCGGCATGCACTGGGTTTCCTTGAACAGGGTGACCAGCCGGGTTTTGTCCGGCTCCATGCCCAGCAGCAGGGGATAGAAGCGGCAGCCCGGTTCCACGGGAAAGCGGGCGACCGGACAGCCGTCCGCCAGCACGATCATCCAGAACACCGGGGAGAGGGCGGGAGCTTCCAGCTCCGCCCAAAGATCGGAACCGCGGAAGAGGACTTCCGCGCCGCTGCCGGTCCAGTCCAGCGCGACCGGGACGGCGGCGGGATCCATCCGGCCCAGCAGCCGGACGTGTTCCGTGCCGGGAACAACCGATACCAGGTTCATTCGCACAGCTCCTTCGCGATCCGCGCGCCGAGGCGGGCGTTGTTGTACACCAGCTGAATATTCGCCTCCAGGGAGGCTCCGCCGGTCAGCTTCTGAATCTTGTCCAGCAGATACGGAGTGGTGGCCTTCCCGTGGATTCCGAGCCGGCCGCACTCGGCGATGGCCTCGTCAATCGCGCCGTTGATATAGGCCGGATCCATGGCGTACTCCTCCGGGATGGGATTGGTGACCAGCATGCCGCCGCCCAGATCGCAGTCCCGCAGGGCCCGGAAAGCTCCGGCGATTTCCTTCGGCGTATCCAGGCGGTAATCCACCCGGAATCCGGAGGTGCGGGTGTAGAAGGCGGGGAGCTCCTCCGTGCCGTATCCGATGACGGGGACGCCCTTGGTCTCCAGGTACTCCAGGGTGAGACCGAGATCCAGAATGCTCTTCGCGCCGGCGCAGACCACCAGCACCGGCGTCCGCCCCAGCTCCTCCAGGTCGGCGGAAATATCCATGGTGGTTTCCGCGCCGCGGTGCACGCCGCCGATCCCGCCGGTGACAAAGACCGGAATATCCGCCAGCGCGGCGCCGATCATGGTGGTGGCCACGGTGGTGGCGCCGTCTTCCCCGCGCATCAGCAGGACCGGCAGATCCCGCCGGCTGGCCTTGGTGACAGCGAGGCCTTTTTGCCCCAGGTACTCAATCTGATCCTGGCTGCAGCCCACGGTGATTTTGCCCTGGATAATTGCGACAGTCGCCGGAACGGCGCCGTTTTCCCGGATGATCCGCTCCACGTTCAGGGCGGTTTCCACATTCCGGGGATAGGGCATGCCGTGGGAGATGATCGTGGACTCCAGCGCCACCACGGGCTGACCGGTGCGGAGAGCGTCCCGCACCTCGGGGGAAACAGAGAGGAAAGAGGTCAGATGATTCATGATGCGAAAACTCCTTTGAATGATATGGGATACCGTACGGGGACGGTTATCGCAGAATGCGTTCCAGCGCTTTCCGTGAAAGGGTCGGACTGACGGAGTGAGCATCCGCGGCGCAATGGGCGGCAGCCGCCAGCGCACGGCGGGCGGATTCTTCCATGCCCGCGCCGTCCAGCCAGGCGTCGGCTGCGGCGGCCAGGAAAGCGTCCCCGCAGCCGGTGGTGTTCACAATGGGACCGGGGAAGCAGGGGAGCAGCGCCCGGAAGACACCGTCATCCGCCCAGACGCCCCGGGCTCCCAGGGACAGGAAAACCCGGCGGACGCCGAGGGTGCGCAGGGCGGAGGAGACCCGAAGCAGATCCCCGTCGCCGTGTACGCTGATCCCGGTCAGCAGCTCCGCTTCCTGCAGATTGGGCTTCAGCATTTCCAGACGGGGAAGGATTCCCCGCAGCCGGGATACCTTGGCGGCGGAAACCGGATCCGCGGCCAGCGGCGCGGCAACCGAGCGGCCGATCCACCCGACGGTTTCCTCCGGCAGGTTCGCGTCCGCGATCACCAGCATGGCCTGATTCAGGGCCGGCAGCAGCGGCTCCAGCCGTTCCGGCGTCAGGGTTTCATAAATCGCCATGTCGGCTACCGCGGTATGCAGATCGCCGTTGTGCTCATTGACGCACAGGTAGGTGGAGGTCCGCGCTTTCGGCTCAACGAAGGACAGGCTCAGGTCGATGCCGGCTTTTTTGCAGTCCTGACGGATCACACGGCCGTAAGCGTCCCTCCCTGTTACGGTGACAAGGGATACGGCCCGGCCCAGCCGGCTCAGATTTTCGGCGATATTCCGACCGACGCCGCCCGGGGTCATCACCACGCGGCCTGGGTTGGAATCCCCGGACCGCAGCGCGGAGGCGGGCGTACCCGAAAGATCCATGTTTACCGCGCCGACCACGATGATGCGGCCGGCAGTGGGTTCAGCGGAAAGGGACATCCGTTCAGACGCCTCCCTTGCAGAGACAGCCGGACGCTCGGTCCGGCTGTTCCAGCGGTTTTTATTTCAGCATGGATTTTTCCCAGCAGTCGTAAGGCTTCAGGCCCAGCAGCTGCACCACGGTAGGCGCCACGTTGGCGAGGCCGAAGGGACTTTCCGTGTCCAGCTCATGCCGTTCATCCGGATCATGAATGATGAAGGGAACGGGATTCAGGCTGTGAGCGGTCCGGACGGATACGACGCCCTTCTTGTTCTTTTCCAGCATCTGATCGGAATTGCCGTGGTCGGCGGTGACTACCAGAATGCAGCCGTGCTCGTCGCAGGCTTTCCGGATCCGGGTCAGACAGAGGTCCACGGTCTCCACCGCGATTTCCGTGGCATACAGGTTTCCGGTGTGGCCTACCATATCCCCGTTCGGGAAGTTACAGCGGATGAAGCCGTATTTGCCGGATTCGATGGCGGCGATCACCAGATCGGTAATTTCGGTACCCTTCATCCAGGGGCACTCGTCGAAGGAGCGCACGTCGGAGGGCACTTCCTGCCAGGTTTCCAGATTCTCGTCAAACTTCTCGCTGCGGTTGCCGTTCCAGAAATAGGTGACGTGGCCGTACTTCTGGGTTTCGGAGCAGGCGTACTCGTTGATGCCGTTCTCCACCAGCAACTCTGTGAGCGTGTGACGGATCTGGGGCGGGTTGACCAGATACTTGTGCGGAATGTGCAGGTCGCCGTCATATTCCAGCATGCCGGCGTACTTCACCTGCGGGATCACGCCCCGGTCAAATTTGTCAAAGGACGCGTCCCCGTCAAAGGCCATGGACAGCTCCAGAGCCCGGTCCCCGCGGAAGTTGAACAGGATTACGCTGTCCCCGTCCTGCATGGCGCCAACGGGCTTTCCGTTCTCTCCGATGACAAAGGAAGGAAGATCCTGGTCGATGGCTCCGGTCTCGGCGCGGAGAGTTTCAATCGCTTCGGTGGCGCTGCTGAAGAAGGCGCCTTCCCCGTCGATGACCTTGTACTGGCTCTTGCCGTGGACATGCACGTCCCATCCGGCTTTCACCATCTCCCAGTTGGCCTGATACCGGTCCATGGTGATCTGCATGCGGCCGCCGCCGGAGGCGATTTTTCCGTCAAAGGTGCCGTCGTTCAGTTCAGCCAGCACGTCTTCCAGCTGACCGATATATTCCAGGGCGGAGGTGGCGGGCACGTCCCGGCCGTCCAGCAGGGTATGAACGCGAACCCGCTTCACGCCCTCCTTTTTGGCTTCCCGCAGCATCGCGATCAGGTGAGAAATGTTGCTGTGCACGTTGCCGTCGGACAGCAGTCCGATAAAGTGCAGCGTCTTGCCGCCGGAAATCACGGAGCCGACAAGATCCTTCCAGGTGTCACTCTGATAAATGGAGCCGCTTTCAATGGATTCGTTGACCAGCTTGGCTCCCTGGGAATAGATCTGGCCGCAGCCCAGGGCATTGTGGCCCACTTCGCTGTTGCCCATATCGTCATCGGAAGGGAGGCCTACGGCGGTGCCGTGCGCCTTGATGATCCGGAAGGGATCGTTGGCTTTCATATCGTCCAGGCAGGGGGTGGTGGCCTGCTTCACCATATTTCCGAGCTCAGAGGGCGTTTCGCCCACACCGTCCATCACTACCAGTACAACGGGCTTTTTCATCTCCTGATTCCTCCTCTGCGCCGCCCTTTTCTCCGGGCTGGACACGCATCTTTCAGCATAAAGCAAACAGGGTGAAATGTCAATGAAAACAAAAGAATTTCGCGTCTGGGGACGCGACCAGGGCTTTCTTTCCCGCAACCTCAATCGTCGCAACTCCCCACAGGGGAGCTTGCTCAGTTTCGGGTGAGCTCAGCTCTGGCAAGAACGCCGCCACTGGCGGTTGCCAGAGCTAAGCCCCTGGACCTTCGGCTCAAAAAATTAGTGAAATTTTGTGGGGAAATAAAAACTCAAAAGGATTTCGCGTCTGGAGACGCGACCGGACGTACAAAAGAACTCCCGCCGGGGACCGGCGGGAGAGAGAATACACAGATTGTTCCGAGGATTATTCCGCCGGTACGAAGTACAGGGGCAGCGCGGTTCCGGTGGTGGTGTCGGTCAGCGTGCAGAGCAGCTCGCCGCTGTCCAGCAGCTGGATCACAACAGCCTCCTGGCCTTCGGGCATAGCCATCTGCAGAACGCCGTCCGCGAAGGAGGATTCGCCTTCATAGACAATGGCCTCATCCGACAGGAAGGCGAAGGATACGGTAACCTTGCCGGCTTCGATCGTCAGCGTCGCACCGAGGTTCAGCCCCATGGCAGCCACCATGTCCAGCGAAATGACGGAACCTTCCATATTTACTTTGGCAGCGCTCCAGGTACCGAAGAAAGCTTCCTCGCTCTCAGCGGCTACAGGCTCAGCAGCGACCGCGGCCGCCGGAGCTTCGCGGCTGAGAACCATTCCGCCGCCCTCGAAGCCGATCTTCATCAGGCCGTCTTCCAGGGCGACAGGAGCTTCTTCTCCCTCAGAAGTCATGAACAGCTGTCCGTCCCGCAGTTCCCAGGCGAATTCGTTCGAAGTTTCCGCACCGCCCTGAACGGTGACAGCCGTTCCGGTGCCGCCTTCCTGGAAGGTCATCGTGATGGACATACCCATCATGGAAGGATCGATTTCCTGCTCGCCCATGATGTACTTAATCAGATACCAGTCGCCGAGGAAGTCCGCTTCCTCCGCCACGGCGGGCAGCAGCATGCAGCCTACGCACAGCGCCAATACGATTGCAAGCAGTTTCTTCATTGATTTTCCATCTCCTTTTCTGTTTTCTCCCGGATCACGCCGGACCATTTTCCGGCGCCTGTATCCACTGCCACTATCATACCATGAAATCCTGTATTTGTCATGCTCATTTTATGCAGCGATCAGGAATCCAGCAGCCGAATCCTGCGGATTTCCGCTTCCTCCGGGGTCATGTAGGCGGTCTTATGATGCGTATAGATCACCTTACCCGGCGCGGCGCCGGAGGGCTTTTTGACATACTTCCGCAGGGTGTAGTCCACGGGCACCAGGGAGCTGTGCCGACCCTTGCTGTACCAGGCGGCCAGCAGCGCCGCCTGCTTCAGGGTGTCCAGGGGAAGTTCCCCCTCGGCCCGGACGATCACATGGCTGCCGGGCATATCCTTCGCGTGGAGCCACATTTCTTCCCCGCCCGCGGACAGGGTCAGCCGGTCGTTCTGGGCGGCGTTCTTGCCGACCAGAATCTCAATACCGTCCGCGGACTGATAGCGGTAGGGGCGACTCTGGGGCAGCTGCCGCTGCTGCCGGCGGCTGGAGATCCGTCTGAGATATTCGGTCCGGACCAGCTCCTGCCTGATTTCCTCCAGTTCGCTTTCCCCGACGCATTTGTCCACGTCCAGCAGCATCCCCTCCAGGTAGTCCAGCTCCTGCAGGGTTTTCTCCCGCTGTACGGCGGCGGTCTCCCGGGCAGAACGCGCTTTCTGGTACTTTTTGAAATAACGCTGGGCGTTCTGAACCGGGGTCAGGCGGCTGTCCAGGGGGATGGTAATTTCGCCGCCTTCCCCGCTGTACCAGTCCGGCAGCGTAACTTCCGTCATGCCTTTCTTCAGCATGTACAGATTCGCGTGAATGGTTTCGCCCATCACGCGGTATTCTTCCATCCGCTCGGCGGAGGCAAGCTCCTCTTCCTGAAGGGCCAGCTTCTTTTCGCAGCGCTCCATCTGGGTTTTCAGCGTGCGCACCATGGCGGCGCTCCGCTGCCGGAGCCTGTCCTTCGCGTCCCGTGAGCCGTAGCAGCGGTCCAGGGCCTGACTGAGGGAGGGACAGGACTTCTGGCGGTCCGGATCCCGGCTCAGATACAGAAAGGGGAAGACGTCCTCCGCTTCGCCTTCCGGGCTGAGGAG
>CAMKJS010000104.1 GCA_946413245.1 uncultured Clostridia bacterium | reverse complement strand
TGGCTCACCGCTTCCCTGCATACCCGCAGCGGCCTGATCCGGGCCTCCTGGCGCTGTGAGGAGGATCGGATACGCTATGAACTGAAAACGCCGGTCGTTGCGCGGGTAAAGCTGAAGGATAAAACCGTCACCGTCCGGCCCGGAAAGTACGTATTCTGGGAATAAGCGGAAAAACAAAGGAGACAGGGATCAATCAGGTCTCTGTCTCCCGTTTTTTATTTTGGTTCAGAACCGAGCGGTCAGGAATTTTAGCGGATTTCGCCGAACAACCGGACGATTATCCGCCGGATCGCCGAACGGATTTTTGCCAAATGCCCGGTTGAATTTTCGCCAAACAGCCGAACGGATTTTTGCCAAATGCCCGGTCGTATTTTCGCCAAACAGCCGAACGGATTTTCTCCGGACGCCTGAATCACTTGTATGAAAAGGAATCTTCTGGTATGATAGGGCAAAGCGAATCGTTCGTTCATACGGTGATAAATAACAGATCAGGAGGGCGGAAGAATCATGATCCGACAGGTAAAAACGGAAAACGGCTGGGTGCGCGGCATTGAGGCGGCGGATCCGAGAATTACGGCGTTCAAGGGGATTCCCTTCGCGAAGCCGCCGGTGGGCGAAAACCGGTGGAAGGCTCCGCAGCCCTGTGAGAACTGGGATGGCGTGCGGGACGCGGCCCGTTTCGGCCCCATTTCCATGCAGTGGATTCCCGGCCTGGGAGACGATATCTACTGCCGGGAGTGGCATGTGGATCCGGAGATTCCCATGTCGGAGGACTGCCTGTACCTGAACGTCTGGACCGGCGCGAAGGATCCCGGGGAGAAGCGTCCGGTGCTGGTATGGTTCTTCGGCGGCGGGCTGCAGTGCGGCTATACGGCGGAGATGGAGTTTGACGGGGAGCGGATTGCCCGCCGGGGCATCGTGGTGGTCACGGTCAATTACCGCGTAGGGGCGCTGGGCTTCCTGACGCATCCGGAAATCACCGCGGAATCCCCGGAGGCGCCGGCCAACTTCGGCAACCTGGATCAGCAGGCGGGCCTGCGCTGGGTGCAGCGCAACATCGCGGCCTTCGGCGGGGATCCGGAAAACGTGACCATCGCGGGGCAGTCCGCCGGCGGCGGAAGCGTCATGTCCCAGGTGGCGTGCACTGCGAACCGGGGCCTCTTCCGGAACGCGGTGGTGATGAGCGCCATGATCTTCGATCCGTATCTGCGGCGGGAGATCGGCCGGCCGGAGCCCCTGAAGGACGCGGAAAAGAAGGGGGAGGACTTTTTTGCCTTCCTCGGCGTCCGGAATCTGGCGGAGGCCCGGGCGGTGGACGCGGTTACCCTGCAGCGGACCTACGAGAAATATATGGAAGGGCATATCCCCTTCTTCACCGTGCAGGACGATTGTTTCTGCACCGGGGATCCCATCGCGCTGTACCGGAGCGGGAACTGCGTGGACGTGACCATGATGGCCGGGAATACCGGCGGCGAGTTCCTGAATGCCATCGACGCGGCGGACGAAGGCGCGCTGGAGGCGGAGGCGCGGCGGCTGTTCGGTGACAGGGCGGAGGCGTTCCTGGCCTGCCCGGAGAGCCGGGAAAAGCGGGAAGGCCTCGGCTACGCCGCGGCCAGCGGCATCGAGTGCACGGTGAAGGGCGTGTTTGGCGCCGTTGCGGAAACCGGCAGGAAGGGGTATTACTACTGCTTCGATCCGGAGATGCCCGGCTGGGATCATCCCGGAACCTTCCATTCCTCCGATCTGTGGTTCTTTTTCGAAACGCTGGCGAAGTGCTGGCGCCCGTTTACCGGGAAATATTATGACCTGGCCCGGCAGATGTGCGATTATTTCTGCAACTTTATCCGCAGCGGGGATCCGAACGGGACGGACCTGCACGGAGAAGCCCTGCCGGCCTGGGAACCCTGGTCCCGGGAGAAGCCCTGTTCCATGATGTTCCTGACGGACGGCGCGCGGCCGGACGGCGCGGCGCTGTCCCCCTTCAAGCAGTTCCTGTCGGACAGGATTATGGAGCGGATGGCCGGACTCTGATCTGAACTCCGCGGTATTTCGGTTCACGAATGGGAGGGATAACGGATGAGAAGAAAGATGATTCGGATGGCATGCGTTTTGCTCATGGCAGTGCTGTTTGTGTTTGCCGGCCCGCATGCCGGCGTTCGGGGCGAAGTGTCCTTTACTTCCCCGGACGCCTGGACGCCGGAATGGTTTCAGACGGGTCCCGCGACGGAGCCGGGTCAGCCGCTGGTGGAAGTGGAACTGGAATATGAAACGATTTACGACGATTTGTGGAACGAAACAGGCTGGACGGTTTTTGCGTCCTTTACCGAACTGCACGGCTGTTCCCTGAAGATTCAGAAAATTGCCGCCCGCTGGTTCTGCGGCGGACAGGGAAACGTCGTCCTGCGGGATCAGATCTTCGATACGGAGGACACAATCCGGTCGGCGGTGCAAACCGATACGCTGGAGGCGTTCCGGGGAATACCGCTGTATTTCCAGGCGTCGTTCCCGGCGGGGTACGAAGACCGGAAAAAGATCGACGGGATCGGAGTAGTCCTGTGCGGCACAGATCCTCTGGGAAACGCGTATGAATTCAGAGACTATCTCGTCCTGCCGCGGCTGGAGGACGCTCCGGCGCCGGAATCCGGACCGGAAGAAGCGTTTACCCCGGAACCGATTATGATTTTCCTGCCGGAAACGGAGACCCCTCAGGACGCGAAGCCCGAGGCGACGCCGGAACCGGTGGTTGTTACGGAAGCTCCGACGCCGGAGCCGGTGATCGTCACGGAAGCCCCGACGCCGGAACCGGTGATCGTTACGGAAGCCCCGACGCCGGAGCCGGTGATTGTCACGGAAGCTCCGACGCCTGAACCGGTGGTTGTCACGGAAGCTCCGACGCCGGGACCGATCATCGTCACAGTAGCCCCGACGCCGGATCCGGCGGCGCCTGCTGAGGAGCCTCCGGCACCGGAACAGGCAGTGCTCATCACGCCGACTCCGGAACCGGCCGCGGTCACGGAGGAACCTTCTGAACCGGATCCGGCGGCGATTGCGGCGGAACCTCCGGAAGCTGATCCGGCTGCGGTCGCGGCAGAGCCTCCGGCAGCCGAACCGGCGGAGACGCCGATTCCCGGACCGATTCTGGTTCAGCAGGGGGATATCGTATTCTTTGGCCGGAATCCGGACGGCGGGGCGGAGGAACCGCTGGAATGGCTGGTTCTGGACGCGGACAGGGAAAACGGAATGGTGCTTGTGGTCAGCCGGTACGCGGCAGGCGCGATGGCCTTCAGCAGCAAGGCCACGGCCGCGTATTCCTGGGAGAACAGTATTGTCCGGGAATGGCTGAACGGCATCTTCCTGAATACGGCCTTTACGCCGGAGGAGCAGGCGGCAATTCAGGATACGGAAGTGGATCTGAGCGAGGCGCAGGGCCTGAGAGACTGGAACAGCGCGGGCCGCGCTGCCGGAAGCACGAGGGACAAACTGTTCCTGCTGAGCGCTCTGGAGGTCAGGAAGTATCTTGTGAGGGACGAATGGCGCCTCTGCGCTGTTCCGGACGGTGCGGCGGAAAAAGCGTATCTGACTTCCTCCAAAGAACTGAACGGCCGTAAGACCTGTGATTACTGGCTGCGCAACGCTGCCTACAAGACAAACGCCGGCATTGTGCGGGCAGACGGAACCATCGACAAGGAGAGCATGAATAATGGCCGGGGCGCTGTGCGTCCGGCCATGTGGGTCAGTATTTACGCGGTCTATCTGGAAGGGGAGTAACCGGGATCGTCCGGCTGAGAAATCAGGCCAGGAGGGGCCGCAGCTCCGCGGTCAGGAATTCGCCGAAGCGGCGCTGAGTGATTTCGCTGGGATGGAAATCAGCGCCCGCTCCGTCCCGGGCTGTATCCTGCTCCGGAACGGTGACCGCCCGGATGAGCGGATCGCCGGTTTCCCGCTGATAATCCTCCACGGCGCCGATCATGGCGTCGTTCAGGCCGCCGCCCAGCAGCCCCAGCACGCACAGGATGGGAACGGAAGGATTGCGGCGCCGGACCGTATGAAGAAAGCGGGTGTATTCCGTGCGGAAGAATTCCTTCCGGTCCGGAAACTGCTGACACCAGGACAGATCGTTCGTGCCCAGGTTGATGACGACGGCTTCGGGTTGAAAGCGGGAAAAATCCCAGGGAATCTCTTCCAATGTCCGGCCGGAGGGAAGACGGAAGCCCAGACGGCCGCAGGTTTCATAGTAAGGGGGGACGAGGGAGTCGACGTTTCGGACGTCGGGATCCCCCGTATAGCCGGAGACGATGCCGTGACCGCTGAAGGCGGTCAGCATCGGAGCGGCGTTCAGGGCTGCGGCGCAGAGGGCGGCGCAGCCCTTTTCCGCGTTCTCCGTGGCGGTGGAGAAGTGCTCTTCGGGGCCCGCGGCTTCCACGCCGTAGGCGCAGGTGATGGAGTCCCCGATGAACTCCAGCCGGTGCGGAAGCTCCGGCAGCGGGGACAGACGCCCGTCCGTTTCGATGTCCGCCAGCCCCAGAATGCTCTGGGTGCATTCGCTGAGCTTGACCAGGCGGACGTCCGCTTCCGGCCCCGGCAGGGAAACGGAAAGGATCCGGTCCGCTTCTTCCAGGCGGCTGTCCAGAATCCGGGCGCCGTTTACATCCACTCCGAAGCGGGGAGCGATGTTCAGTTTGGCAGGATCTCCCGCGGGATCGTCTCCCGTCAGCCGCAGGCGGAGAAACGAGGCGCCGCTCAGATGAAAAGCGGCTTCACTGAGGGAAAACGTCAGCCAGAGAACGCCGCCGTCCTCCGGGCAGCGGCCGGTGATTCTGAGAGCGGAAAAATCGTTCATGGAGCAGGACCTCCCGGGTTGTATATTCGAATGAATGGATGTTCCTCAGGGTTACCGGAGCACGACGCTGGTCTGCCCCCCGATGAGGAGGGTATCGCCTTCCAGAACAGCCTCGTCCATGCCGATCACAGTCATCTCGGAGAAGGAGCAGCCCGTGGCCTCGGACAGGTTCAGGGTCTGCGAGCTGCCGGAGGGATTGTGGATCACGGCGACGACGGAGCCGTTCCACTCGCAGAGGAAACCGCCGGCTTTGGAGCCCTGGAAGGAAAGGGCGGTATATGTGCCGCGGGCGATTTCCGGGTTGGCTTTGCGGATCATGATCAGCCGGCGGTAATGCTGCAGCACGGTGCCGCGCATACCTTCCAGATCCTGTACGGAATAGGGCGTTTGCTTGTCGTAGGTGCTGCCGGCGGGATCGCGCACCGTATCCCCGTCTCCCCAGAGCATGGCCAGGCGGCGGTTGGCGTCCGTGTTGGCACCGCCCCGGGAGCCCCGCAGGCCGATCTCCTCCCCGTAATAGATGAAGGGGGATCCCGGCGTCAGGATGTAAAGGTTAGCCGCCATCTGCATGTTTCCGCTGGCGGTGGTGAGATAGCCGGCTGCCCGGTCGGTGTCATGATTGGCGACGAAAGGTACGTTCGCGGCGTCCGGGTTCACTGCGTGGATCGCGTCCAGATAGTCCTGGGTGGCGCGGGTGTATTTGTTGGCGTCTCCGCCCTTCGCGGTTTCCGCGATCAGGCCGTCCGCCTGAGAGGTGGCAAAGTGGAAGCAGTTGAAGGCCTTCAGATACCGGCTGACGACGCCGTCCCCGTCCCAGACCTCCGCGACGGTGTAGATCTCCGGGTTCAGCCTTTTCAGCTCATCCATATACCAGACCCAGAAATCAAGGTTTTTGTCATGCTCGCCGAAATAGGGATACTTGGCGGCGTCGAAGCGGAAACCGTCCACGCCCAGGTTCAGCCAGTATTCCGCCACGTCCAGCACAGCCTCCCGCACGGCTTCGTTGTCGAAGTTCAGCTCCGGCATGTTGGCGTCGAAGTTCGCCTCATACAGCAGATCCGGGCCGCCGAGCTGGGCGAATTTCCGGCCGGCGGGCACGGGATCCTCCGGAGACAGCCAGCAATAAAAGTCGTAGTAATAATTGGAAGGGCTGTTCATCCGGTGGGCGTTCACGAAGTTTTTGAACCATTGATGCTGCTTTCCGGTATGGTTCAGGGGCAGATCCAGAATCAGCTTTACGCCCCGCTCGTGGCAGAGGGCGATGAGCTCCAGCAGATCCTCCGTGGTACCGAAGGCGGGATCGACGGTTTTGTAGTCCGTCACGTCGTATTTATGATAGGAAGGGGAGAGAAACACGGGGGTCAGCCAGATCCCCTCGATTCCAAGACTTTTGCCGGAGGCGGGGTCCCCGTCGTTCAGGTAATCCATCCGGTTGATGATTCCCCGGAGGTCGCCGGTGCCGTCTCCGTCGGAATCCGAAAAGGATCCCACGAAGATTTCATAGAAGACCCGGTTGTTGTCCTTCACGTCCCAGCCTTCGTGAAAGGTTACTCCGCCGTCCGCAAACGCGGTACCCAGCAGGAGCAGCAGCGCGAGGAGCGTACATCCGATCCGTTTCATGGTTTTCCCTTCTCTCTTATGAAATTCACCCGGTGCATACATCATGCTCCGGGAATCCTTTCTTGTCAAGGGGTGAAAAACCGAACGCGGCGTGGAAGACCGGGATCCGCAGGAAGATGACTGAAGAGAATGATTTACGCTGTTTCATCCACCAGTTTATGGTCCGGTTTCCAGTTTCGCATCGCCTCGATGCCTTCCGGGGTAACAGGCCGGATCCATTTGCCTTTGTGCAGGTGAATCTGCATCAGTACATACCGGATCGGCTCGTCCGCGTAGCACAGAGCAAAAACGGCCAGCGTGGGCCATTTCAGGATCAGCCCGGACACACACACGCAGGGCAGTACCATCAGGTACATAAAGACGATTTCCATGACCGTGCCGGTTGTGGCGTCTCCGGCGGAGCGGAACGTGTCGTTCTGCGCCCAGTTGCCCATGCGGATGATGCCGAAGGACAGATAGATCAGCATCATACCGAAGGCCAGGCGGAAGCTTTCCCCATGCATACCCATCACCGTCAGGATCGGCGTGTGCAGCGCGATGAGGATAACGCCCAGCAGGGCAATGATCCCCTGGCAGAGATAGATCAGCCGCCATGCCCGGCCGAAGGCCCTGTCCGGATGCCCAGCGCCGACCTCGGTGCCGACAAGCACGGAGGCGGCGTTGGAGAAGCCGGCGAAGAACCCGATTACCAGGCCTTCCAGCGTGCGGAATACCGCCAGGGCGGCGATCGCTTCCTCCGGCTGACGGCCCAGCACGATGTTGATCACCATATTGCCGACGCCGATCAGTACTTCATTGCAGAGGATCGGGAAACATTTTTTCAGATAAATCCGGATGAAGCGTCTGTTCCAGCGGAAATGGCGGCGGATGGCCAGCAGGTAGGGGTGTCCGCTGCGGAAAGCGGCGAACAAAACCACCAGGCAGGAAACACACTGCGCGAGCACCGTGGCCAGCGCCGCGCCGCGCACACCCATCTTCGGCGCGCCGAGACGGCCGAAGATCAGCACCCAGTTCATGAAGATATTGGTGAATACGCCGGCGATGGAACCCCACAGCGGGATCCGTACCTTCCCGGTGCAGCGGAGCAGGGAGGCCATGGCCATGGAAAAAACCATCAGGGGATAGGCGAATCCGGCAATCCGCAGGTATTCGATCCCGATAGCCCGGATATGCGGCTTATCTGTATACATGCGCATGACGACTTCCGGAAAGCAGACAGCCATCAGGCCGAAAAGAAGCCCGACGGTCATCATGCAGGTGAGCGTCAGGCCGTAGGAGCGGTTGATTCCGTCGTCGTCCTTGGCGCCGAAATACTGGGCAAAAAACAGCATACCGCCGCCCACAAAGCCCCAGTATCCGGAAAACATGAGGGATGAAAACTGAGCGCAAAGGCCCACGGCGCCGACTTCCGTCGTGCCAAGGGAAGCGATCATCATGGTATCCACCATGGACGCGGTGGTGGTCAGCAGATTCTGCAGCGCTACCGGAACCGCGATCACCGCGATCTTTTTCAGAAACGAAGCCCAGGGGAAACCGCTTTTCCGCATATCATTCCTCCGCTGTCCGTCATATCGGTGCCGGCACGCGACAGAAATGCGAATGGGTTGCCGATCAGCGGAACAGCAAAAATCTATTTTATTGGGGAAGCCAGGACCGGCTTCCGGCTCTAATCATAGCATATCTTCACGAAAAGAGGAACAAACAGAACCGGTGCTTCGTTTGATATATGGTATCGTGGTATACATACCCGGGAATCAGGATGAAGGAGTATTGATGCATGAGAAAGTTTACAGCGGTTTTGGCAGCTATCAGCGTATTGTTTTTCGCAGCCGCCTTTGCAGAGGAGCCCATGAGTTTCCGTGACGCGGTGGAGGCCGCAGGAGAAAATGCCGCGGTGGGCGGCGATATAGATTATCTCGCTGTTGCGGCGGAGAAGGACGGCCGGTATTTCCGGACAGTAACGATATTGGATGACAAAGCGAAGGAACTGTATATGGCCGCCATGGCAGCTGATGCTCCCGGCGCGGTACACGAAGCCTTCGAAGCGTATGCCTGGTCCCTGCCGGTCTGTTATACCGAAGAGATCGCCGTAAAACCGAAGGATCAGGCGGAACTGGACGCGCAGGTCGGAAAGACGGTTGGCGAACTCGCGGAGCAGGGATATTCCCACTATGGCGACGGCGGCGGTAAGGGCTTTCCCACGGTCGTTGACATGTCGTCCGGCTTGTTTCTTTATGCATTTGAAGTTGACGCTTCCTTTGAGGAATACCTGGAGCTTGACGGCTGGGACGGCCTGAAAAACCTGAAAGTGAAGAGCGGAAAGCTCTGCGGCTTTTACATGAATGCGACAAACCTGGATTATCTTGCGGACGGAACGTATCAGCCGCAGGTGGTTCCGAATTACACGGCGGAAGAAGCGGCCGCTGCTGATTCCGTGCCGCCGCTGGAGGAATACAGCCAAAGAGCCTGGCCGCTCACCGCGGAAGGTTATGCCGATCTGCAGAATAATCCGGACGCCAGATACGGCCAGGTATACATGGTCGAAGGCGTTGTTCATCAGGTGCTCTCCCAAAGCCCGATGCGGCTCATCGTCTATACCGGTGAAGACGGAAAATCGCAGCCGGTCGTGGTGGAATACCCTGCGCAGAGCAGCTTCAACTGGGAGGCAGGCAAATCTTTCCGGATCTATGCGGACGTGTCTTCCGCCTGCTACATCCTGCCGGTTCTGACCGCCCGCTATACGTTGTTCGGCCAGCCAGCAGACTAAGCAGGCAACCTTCAAATCGGGCATACGGAAGATGGAAAACTGTTGTTTTTTACCCCATAAAACGCTAATATATGAATATCCTGCGAAAGGCGGGGGAATGGCAGCTTTCGCCTGCTTATG
>CAMKJS010000103.1 GCA_946413245.1 uncultured Clostridia bacterium | reverse complement strand
GCTCCGGTTCGGGTTCCGGCTCCGGTTCGGGTTCCGGCTCCGGTTCGGGTTCCGGCTCCGGTTCGGGTTCCGGTTCAGGCTCAGGTTCCGGTTCCGGTTCAGGTTCGGGCTCCGGTTCCTCACCGGGGACAGGATGGCCTTCAATCAGGAGCAGAACCCGGTCTGTCTCCAGCTTATAGCCGTTGCCGGCAATCCGGACAAACAGCGTCCATCCGTGTAGGGCTTCAGGCACCTTCTTCAGGGTCAGCTTGAAGCTGTTCTGGCCGGACACCCGCAGGCCCCTGAACTGCTTGGAAATCTTGCTGGCCGGGACCTCTTCGCCGGTTTCGGGATTCACCAGATACCAGGTGATGCCCTTCTGATTTTTGGAACGAAAGGTAAACGTAACCGTTCCGCCGGCTTTGACGGTACGTGTCTCCGGCTGCTGGGTGATGACGGGCTTCGCGGCCAGCGCGGCCCCGGCACAGCCAAGCAGCAGTGACAGTACAAGAAGGAAGCCAAGTAAACGTTTCATAATGATCTCCTCCCGGGCAGAATCAGGAATCGCGATACAATTATGTTGTATTGTAGCATACTTACAACCAGAATTCAATAATGGATTCCGGCGATTTCCGGCGAAAACCCACTGAAATCATTTGATATTCAGGATTTTCAGCAGCACGGCCTCCACGGCCCCCTCCGCGTTCAGGTTTCCGGTCTTGATGGCTGTTTCCGTGTCGAAGCAGAGCCGGACCGCCTGCTTGATCTGACCTCCGGAATACCGGGAAGCCTGGCGGAAATACTGTTCCGCCGCGAAAGAGGGAACCCCGAGGGCCGAACGGATTTCCGCCGGTGTTTTCTTTTCGTACTGCATGATCTTGACGTGCTGCAGCAGCCGGAACAGCCGGAGAAGCATGGCCAGGATGAACACCCGGTCCGTGCCCGCCAGCAGCTGATTCCGGAAAAGGGAGAAGGCCCTGGCTTTCTGCCCGGCGACGACGGCCTCCGTCATCTGGAATACCGTGCATTCCGTGGACGGCGTGGCGAGGGCGGCGATCTCCGCCGGATCGACGGCAGCCTCGTCCGGGTTATGGGAGGCGATTTTGCTGATTTCCCCCAGCAGAAGATTCGTATCGGAACCGACGGTGAAAATCAGATATTCCGCGGTACGCTCGCCGCATTCCTTTCCCCGGGCGCGGAAGGCGTCCACGACAAAGGAGGTCAGCTCCCGGTCCCGCAGCGGCGCGAACTGCACGATTCCGTTCTTCTTTTTGACAGCCGTATACAGCTTCTTCCGGCCGTCCGGCTTTTTGGTGCAGTAAAACACCAGCAGCGCGGAGGCGGGAACGTTGTTCAGATAGTCCAGAAGGCGGTCGTCCGCGTCGGAACGGCCCGTGAGGGCGGCATGATCCCGGATCAGCACCAGCCGGCGGTCCGCCAGAAAGGGAAGGGTTTCCGCGGCGGCGATCAGCGCGTCTGTTTCCGGGGCTTCCAGCACGGTTTCGTTCAGTTCCTCCATCCCGGCGGGCAGGAACGCCTTGCGAAGCGACTGCCACGCGGCCTGCTTCAGATATTCGTCCTCGCCTTCAAACAGGAGAACCGGGGGAAGCTTTCCCTCGGAGAGGAGCTTCTCAAATTCACGGCGTTCCATGTCCAGTAACCTCCAATCCGGATACGATAAAAGGCTCCACAGTCCAGGCGCGATCTCCGAAACGGACCGTAACCGCGCCGCAGGCGGCGGTGGAATACAGGGGAATCCCTTCCAGGCGCTCCAGAACCGTTTCATGCCGCTGCATCCGCTCACAGCTGAGCAGAACAGCCTGGGGGCTGACCGCCTGCAGAAACTCCGGCGAGGTGGAACCTGCGGAACCGTGATGCGCCATCTTCAGGATGTCCGCCTGTACCGCGGAATACATCTCATACTCTCCCGTGAGGTCCGAAGCCTGCAGCAGCGTCGTTCCGTTCAGGTTCAGCAGGGTAACCAGGCAGGAATGGTTGGCGTCCTGCCCGGGCCGGACCCGGCCGGATTCAGGCCAGAGAACCGACAGGGAACCGGAGGGAAGGGGAATCCGGTCACCCCGGGAAAGCGTCCGGATTTCGACACCGGCCTCCCGGAGCTGCGCGAGCATAGCGGTCATATCCTCATGGATTTCCGCGTTTTCCGCGCCTTCCGGAAGATAGACGACCGAAACCGGAATTCCCTCCGCCAGCAGCGATTGCAGCCCCGCGGCGTGATCGGTATGCAGATGCGTCAGGATCACCGCGTCCGGCGTCAGCCGGCGCCTTTTGAGGAACGCGCTGACCGTTCCGTCCGCATATCCGGTGTCCAGGACGTAAACATTCTCCTGATCCCACAGCACCGCGGCGTCGGCGTTGCCGGCGCTGAACTGGATATATTCCGTGGCGGAATGGGTATGGGGCAGCAGGGAAAGCACGACGACAGCGGCGAAAACCGCGGCCGCGGAAAGGCGGACCCGGGGACGGATCCGGAACAGGAAGGAGAGGGAAAACAGCAGGCCCGCGAGGCCCAGCGCCGTCCAGAGGGACGGGGCCGGCGTCCAGAGCGTAATGCCCGGCAGGGCGCTGAGCGCCCGGATGCCGTGCAGCAGCGGAAGGGTGCACGCGGCCACCAGCTTTCCGAAAAGCCCGGAGAGGAACGGGACCGGCAGCAGCAGAAGCACGATCCAGTCCGCCACGATCACGGCGGAACCGATCAGCGCGGCGGGCAGATTCATCAGCAGGCCGAGCAGGGGAAACGACTGATAATAATACAGCACCGGGAACAGAACGCCCAGCTGCGCACCGAGAAAAACGCTGAAGGAAGCCCAGAGGCGGCGGACACGTTTCCCCGAGAACGGGCACAGATCGGAAAGCCACGGTGTGACCAGCGTCAGGCCCAGCATGGCCGCGAAGGTCATCTGAAAGGAAACGCCGGTCAGCTGCGCCGGGGAGAACAGAACCAGGATGCAGAAGGCGGCGCTGAGCAGATGAAGCCCGGAGCGGGGCCGGTTCAGAATCTTTCCCTCCAGCGCGAGCACCACCAGCAGCGAAGCCCGGAGCACCGGCTGATTCAGGCCGCAGAGGGCGGAATAGAAGAACAGCAAAACGCAGTACAACAGCAGGCGAACCCGCTGCGGAACACCGAAGAAACGGAAGAGAAGCGCCAGCAGGCCCACCAGGATTCCCACGTGGAAACCGCTGACGGAGAGCACGTGGGCGATTCCAAGCCGGGAAAAGGCTTCCCGGTCTTCCGAGGGAAGCGTGGTCCGGATCCCCAGCAGCAGCGCGGAGGCATAGGCACCCGCTTCCTCCCCGAGCCGGTCCGTCAGGGCGACGGAAAGCGTATGGCGGACGGAGGCGGTGAAGCCGGAAAAGAAAAACCGGTCCGGTTCGCTGATTTTCAGGGAGCCGGCTCCGTACAGGCAGAAGGTGACGCCGCGGCGCAGCATCTCCTCCCGGAAGTTGTACCCGTCCGGGTTCTCCGGCCCGGAAGGATGATAGACGGACGCACGGAAGGAAACCTGCTTTCCCGGCACCAGATCCGCAGGAAGCTCCTCCGGATAGAAGGACCAGTACGCACCTGCCCCCGCAGGCTTCCCGTCCAGCGTCACATGCGTGAGCACGGCGGACTGACGGCCGTAGGCGCCGGGCCGGAATTCATCCGAGACGATCCCGGTCACCTCCGCGTCCCCGGGCTCCGGAAGGGCCGGATGAAACGCGGCGGAGCCGGACAGGAAACCGGCGCACAGCACGAAAACCAGGCAGGCGGCAAAGCGGAACCGCCCACGCAGCAGCGCGATGGCCATACCGGCGGAGAGGCAGGCGAACAGGAGCCATCCCGAAAAGGGGATCTCCCGGCCTGCCAGCACGCCCAGGGCCAGGATCGGCGCGGCAAACGGAAGGAGCCAGGCCTTCTGCCGCGCGCTCATACCTCAAACACGGCTCCGCGGGAGGCAAGCTGCACGGCGGGGAAAACGCGCCGCGCTTCCTCCAGCAGCGTCTGCGGGGGAAAGGACGGATTCAGGTGGGTGATCACGAGCCGTCTGACGCCGGCGTCCCGGGCCAGCTCAGCCGCCAGCTCCGCGGAGAGGTGCGGCTTTTCCGGGCTCCACGCCGCGCGGGGAAACAGTCCGTCCGCCAGCAGGAAATCGCAGCCCCGGAAAAAGGAAGGCAGGGAAGGCAGCGTGTTGGTATCCCCGGTATAACCGAAGCAGCGCCCGTCCCGTTCCACCCGGAAGCAGACGCCGGGTACGGGGTGGCGCGCCTCACCGACGGTTACAGTCGCGTCTCCCAAATCGAAACGGTCGCCGGGGGAGACCGTGTGCAGGTCGAAAACGCCGGAGTCCTCGGCGATCCCGCGCAGGACAGAGGCGTCGTCGGCCGGGGCATACAGGGGCAGAACCGTCTGAGCTGCCTGCAGCCGGTAAATCAGGGGCAGCAGATCCGACGTATGATCAAAATGCCAGTGGGAAATCAGCAGCGCGGTGAGGGATTCCGGAGCGGTCCGCGCGGTGAGCGCGCCTAGAACGCCGCAGCCGAAATCGAACTGCAGCAGTGAATCCCCGGCTTCCAGAAGATAGCCGGAGGTGGCGCCGCCGCTTTCCGGATACGGACCGCTGCAGCCGAGAACATGGAGCTTTATGACAGAGGAAGGATTCATGCGTTCATCTCCTTTACCCGGCCGCCCAGATCGGCAATCACGCTGCTGACCAGGGAAACCGTATCTTCCACCGGGCCTTCGCCGCGGGAAGCGATCCACAGATGGACGGGCTCCGAACGCTCGGAGAGGCAGTCGTGAAGCGCGTCCGCGTTGCAGCCGTAGTAGTCCGGAAGGCGGAGCATGCGCTGCAGGGCGCGGTGCAGCTCCTCCGGCGTGGCATAGCGGGAACCGTCTATCATGATGGTCTGCATGGAAATTTCCTCCTTTAATCAGTCAGATGCCGCGGCCCGTGCGGATGGAAAAGGTGAGCATATAGGCTGCGAAGGCGCCTTCCACGGTGATGATCCGGGAATCCCGGGCAGCCAGCAGCCGCAGCAGCGGGACGTCCGCCCCCAGCGAAGCCAGATACTGATACAGCAGGATCAGAAACGTCAGGACGGCGGGGGCCCACAGCAGCCAGGCAAAGGGTTCCCGCAGCCGCGTCGCTCCGGCCAGGGGCAGAAGAAGCCCCAGCCCGACGCCCAGCAGGAGGCCCAGCAGCAGGCTGCCGAAGAAAGCGTCCATGGAGGAAAGAAGCGGGGAGACCAGGCAGATCAGCAGCATCATCCCCAGGGGCACCACGATCACGGTCAGCTTTCTGAGAAACATGCGGCATTCTCCTTATTCGTCGTCTCGTTCGTCTTCCGGTTCGTCGTGTTTTTCCAATTCCTTCAGGGTTTTCCGGTCCCTGTCGGTCAGCACGGCGGATTCCAGCAGATCCGGGCGCCACCGGGCAGTGGCGCGCAGGCTTTCCTGCCGGCGCCATTCGCGGATGCGGGCGTGATCGCCGGAAAGCAGCACCTCCGGCACCGGGATGCCTTCCCAGTCCCGGGGGCGGGTGTACTGCGGATATTCCAGAAGCCCGTCCGAAAAGGATTCCTCCTCCGGGCTCTCCGCGCTGCCCAGGACGCCCGGGACAAAGCGGGCCACGCAGTCGATCAGCACCATGGCGGCAAGTTCACCGCCGGTCAGGATATAATCCCCGATGCTGATTTCCTCGTCGACGCAGGTATCCAGCGCCCGCTGATCCACGCCTTCGTAGTGGCCGCAGAGCAGAATCAGCTCTTCCTCCCGGGCCAGTTCCCGGGCGAGGGCGGTGGACAGCTTTTTTCCCCGGGGGCCGAGGTAAATGCGCCGCGGGGAGCGCATTTGCGCCCGGGCAGCTTCCATGGCGCCCCGGATCGGCTGCGCGAGCATGACCATGCCGGCGCCTCCGCCGAAGGGATAATCGTCCGTGTTTTTATGCTTCCGGTCCGAATAATCCCGGATATTCCGGAGGGAGATCTCCAGCAGCCCCTGCTCCCGGGCACGACCGAGAATGCTGGCTGAAAGGACGCTGTCGAACATCTCCGGAAAAACCGTCAGAATTTCAATCTTCAACGACCGCAACCTCCTGGAGACGCTCCGCGTCCACGGTAATCAGCCGGTTTTCCGGATCCACCGCCGGGAAAACCCGCAACAGGGCAGGCGCCATCAGGGAACCGGTTTTCGTGCGGAAAACCCAGGTGTCGACCGGCCCGTGCTGCAGGACGTCCGTCAGAACGCCGACAGTGTTTCCGGTAAGGTCCCGGGCCTCGCAGCCGATCAGATCGGCGATATAGACGGCGTTCTCTTCCGGCGGGGCGGCATGAGCCCGATCGACATACAGTTCTCTGCCGCGAAGCTTCTCCACGTCGTCCGGGGAGGAACACTGCCCCAGCACCGCGTATACAAATCCGTCCCGAATCCGGGTGACCCGGCAGGGGAGCGGCTGAAAAGAGCCGTTTTCCTCCAGATACAGGGTATCCCAGTCCGCAAACAGATCCATGTCCGAAGCGTAGGACTTGATTTTGCATTCCCCGTGGATCCCCTGGGGCTTCAGAACCGTTCCGATCATCAGATATTCCTGCATGTTAACTGATACTCATCCCGATCCGCCGAAGGCGGAGCGGGAAACTCCCTGTTTTTTGTTTCTATGAATACGAATCCGGAAACCGGATTCGCTGCCGGGAAAAGGAACCTTTCTTCAAAAAGAGCGGGATCCGGACAGACCGGAACCCGCTGATAAGGCATTACTGGATCTCAACAAAGACAGGCTTGCTGTTCTTTGCCGTCGCCGCCTTCACCACAGCGCGGATGGCCTTGGCGATGCGGCCCTGTTTTCCTATTACCTTGCCCATATCCTCCTCGGCAACATGAAGTTCGAGAATAATGGCTTCAGGTCCTTCGGTCTCAGTGACGCTGACCTGATCGGGATGTTCCACCAGCGAGCGCGCCACAAAGGTAAGAAGTTCTTGCATAGGGAGGCATCCTTTCTTCCTTCGGAGGATTACTTCTCTTCGATGGCGCCGGTCTTTTTCAGCAGAATCCGCACGGTGTCGGTGGGCTGTGCGCCGACGCCGAGCCAGTACTTCGCACGTTCGTTGTCCACTTTGATTTCAGCGGGCTTGGTCATGGGATCGTAGTATCCGATCTCCTCGATGAAGCGGCCGTCCCGGGGGCTGCGGATATCAGCAACCACGACGCGGTAGAAAGGCTTTTTCTTCATTCCCATTCTCTTCAGACGAATTTTGACGGACATTTGTTTTCCTCCTCTAAATAAGTTGAATCATTCTATGGAAATCATATAACGGGTATATGAGTCCAACTGGGTTACATTCCGGGGAAGCGTATCCGCATACGCCCTTTTCCCCTGGAGTTCATCATCTGCTTCATCATCTGCTGCGACTGTTCGAACTGACGGATCAGGGTGTTGACGTCCTGCACCGTGGTTCCGGAACCGGCAGCGATCCGCTTGCGGCGGGAAGCGTTCAGAATGGAGGGATCCTTCCGCTCCTGCGGCGTCATGGACCGGATGATCGCCTCCGGCTTCTTCAGGGCGGCGTCGTCCACGTCGATATCCTTGCCGCTCATACCGGGGAGCATGCTGATCATGCTCTTGAGGCCGCCCATTTTCTTCATGGACTGCATCTGTTCCAGGAAATCCTCCAGCGTCAGCTTGCTGCTGAAGCCTTTGCGGGCAAACTTTTCAGCGTCCTTCTCGTCGAAGGCTTCCGCGGCCTTGTCGATCAGCGTCAGCACGTCGCCCATGCCGAGAATGCGGGAAGCCATCCGGTCCGGGTGGAAGGGCTCGATATCGCTGAGCTTTTCGCCGATACCGCTGAACTTGATGGGCTTTCCGGTGACCGCACGGATGGAAAGCGCCGCGCCGCCGCGGGTGTCGCCGTCCAGCTTGGTCAGGATGACGCCGGTCACATCCAGCTTTTCGTCAAAGGCCTTGGCCACGTTGACCGCGTCCTGACCGGTCATGGCGTCCACCGTCAGGAGAATTTCCTGCGGTTTGACGGCGGCCTTGATCCGGGCAAGCTCGTCCATCAATTCCTCGTCGATATGCAGGCGGCCGGCGGTATCGATGATCAGCACGTCCCGCTGATAATACCGGGCATAGTCGACGGCTTCCAGCGCCGTCTTCACCGGATCCTGCGTTCCCTTTTCAAACACGGGGACGTTCACCTGCTTGCCGACGACCTGCAGCTGCTTGATGGCGGCGGGGCGGTAAATATCGCAGGCGGCCAGCATGGGCTTTTTCCCCTGCTTTGTCAGCCAGCCCGCCAGCTTCGCGCACATCGTGGTTTTGCCGGCGCCCTGCAGACCGCAGAGCATGAAGATGGTCGGCACGGAAGAAGACCAGGTGAGGCGGGCGTTGGTGCTGCCCATCAGCTGGGTCATTTCCTCGTTGACGATCTTGATAACCTGCTGGCTCGGCGAAAGGGAAGAGAGCACTTCCTGCCCGACGCAGCGCTCGGTCACCTTTTTGATGAAATCCTTTGCGACCGCGTAATTGACGTCCGCCTCCAGCAGCGCCATGCGCACTTCGCGCATGCCTTCCTTCACGGCCTGCTCGTTGAGCTTGCCGCGGCCGGTCATTTTCTTCAGCGCTCCCTGAAGTTTCTCGGTTAAGCCCTCAAAGGCCATTGTTTTCCTCCTGATCCATCGTCTGCAGCGCCGTGAGCACCTGCTCCGCCCGGAAGCTGTCTCCCTGCTTCAGCGCGGTTAGCGCATCTGCCAGGCCTTCCTCCATCCGGCGGAAGCGGGCGGCGACCCCCAGCGCGGCTTCCATTTCTCTCAGCCTTGCGGCGGCCCGGCCCAGCGTTTCGTGCACAGCCTGCCGGGAGATGCCGACCTCCGCGGCGATTTCCCCCAGGGAAAGATCCTCCTCACAGTGCAGAGAGAGCACCTTGCGCTGCTTCTCTGTCAGCAGACCGCCGTAAAACGCGGAAAGGAACGCAAGGTCAACCTTTTTCTCCAGATCCTCCTGCACGGCGGCATCGCCTCCTGTCAAGTATAAAACCCTGACAGCGGTACATTATACAGGATTTTCAAAAGATGTCAAGGGAATTTTCATGAAAACCACTCTTTACAGGTATTCCTGCAATGGGTTAAAATCTTCCTGGCTTTTGTTTGTATGTAAAGGACGGGAGTGGTATGAATACTGAGGAAATGATGATATGAACCGAAAGAAAAAATGGATTGTAATAAGCATATTGGAATTGATTCTCATTTCGTTGCTGATATTTCAAGTTTTTGAACTATTATGGAATTATCCTGTAGACTATATCAAAAAAGGTGCGTATTCTCAATTATAGTAAACGACATTAATCTTTTTACTTAAAGCTGCAGAGCGTCCTCAGTT
>CAMKJS010000102.1 GCA_946413245.1 uncultured Clostridia bacterium | reverse complement strand
GTGGAAGGCGTGGGCGACCACGGCTGTGAATACATGACCGGCGGCCGGGTGGCCGTGCTGGGGCCTGTGGGCGACAACTTCGCCGCGGGTATGTCCGGCGGCGTGGCCTGGGTGCTGGACGAGGACGACCGGCTGGAAAGCCGCCTGAACACAGGGCACGTGAGGCTGTATTCCGTGTCCGGACAGCAGGCGGACGAACTGAAGCGGCTGCTGGAGATGCACGTGAAGGCCACCGGCTCGGCAAAGGCTGAAAAGATTCTGGAACGCTTTCAGGAGGTTCTGCCGAAGTTCAAAGCGGTGATCTCAGACGAGTACCTGGCTTATATGAGGGGAGCGTGAGCGTATGGGCAGCGCAACGGGATTTCTCGACACGGCGAGAAAAGAGAATCCGTTCCGGGATGAAGCGGCCCGGCTCGGCGACTTTGAGGATCTGCATATTCCGAACTCCGGGGAGATCCGGTTCGCGCAGGCGTCCCGGTGCATGAACTGCGGCGTGCCCTTCTGCCAGTCTGATTTCGGCTGCCCGCTGCATAACCTGATTCCGGAATGGAACGATCTGCTGTACCGCGGACAGGAGCGGGAGGCGCTGAACCGCCTGCTGCGGACCGCGCCGTTTCCGGAGTTTACGGGGCACGTGTGCCCCGCCCTGTGCGAGAAGGCGTGCAACCTTGAGAGCAGCGCGGTCACGAACCGGGACAACGAGCTGTATCTGATCGAAACCGGCTTTGCCCGGGGCTGGATTCAGCCGCGGATTCCCGCGGCGCGGACGGGGAAACGGGTGGCTGTGATCGGCAGCGGCCCTTCCGGGCTGGCGGCGGCGGATCTGCTGAACCGGCTGGGGCACAGCGTTACGGTGATCGAACGGGCGGACCGTCCGGGCGGCCTGCTGATGTACGGCATTCCGAACATGAAACTGCCCAAGAACCTGGTGGAACGCAGAATCCGCCTGATGGAGCAGGAAGGAATCGCCTTTGAGCTGAATACCGAAGCGAACCCGGAGGAGCTGGAGGGGTACGACGCGGTCCTGCTGTGCGGCGGCGCGCGCAGGCCCCGCTCCCTGAACGCGGAGCACATGGACGCCCGGGGCGTGCTGTTCGCCGTGGATTATCTGACGGCGGCGACGAAGGCCGTTCTGAGCGGCCAGGCTTCCGAAGCGTCCGCGGAGGGAAAGCACGTGATCGTGGTCGGCGGCGGCGATACGGGCAACGACTGTGTGGGAACGGCGCTGCGGCAGGGATGCCTGTCCGTGACGCAGCTGGAAATGATGCCCGCTCCGCCGGAGGACCGGACGCCTTCGAATCCGTGGCCCGAATGGCCGCGGGTGCTGCGCACCGACTACGGCCAGACGGAGGCGATTTTCCGCCAGGGAGAGGACCCGCGGATTTACGAAACCACCGTCAGGCAAATCCGGACGGACGAAGAAAATCAGGTGGCCGGCCTGGAAACGGTCCGGCTGCGGCGGACTCCCGAGGGAAAATTCGAACCCGTTCCCGGAAGCGAACGGGAGCTGCCCTGCGGGCTGCTGCTGATCGCGGCGGGCTTTGTGGGCTGTGAGGAGAAAATGCTGAACCGTTTCGCCCTGCAGTCGGACGCCCGGGGAAGGCTGATGCCGGCGGACGGAAGCCATCATCTGACCGGCAAGCTCTTCAGCGCCGGGGACATGCGAAACGGCCAGTCCCTGGTGGTGCGGGCGCTGGCGGACGGGCGGGACGCCGCGCGGGAGATCGATTCCCGGCTGCGGCGGGTACAATGAAAAATCAGTCCGACACATTGACAGGAATTCCGGCCGGTGATAGCATACGGACAGCAGGGCAAGGGCGCCGTGTGAAGCGCTCTGTCCTGCTCTCTCTTTTGACGGGGCGGCGCATCGCGGCGCCCGGAAAGGCGGAGGAAAAAACCGTGTCAGCGGACGGAGGAAAACAGCATGAAGACCTGTGCGATTGTCGGGATTAACTGGGGCGACGAGGGGAAGGGCCGCGTGGTGGACCTGCTCTCGTCCGATTACGATATCGTGATCCGGTATCAGGGCGGCGGCAACGCCGGGCATACCGTGATCAACGACAGGGGAAAGTTTGCGCTGCACCTGCTGCCTTCCGGAATCTTCCATCCGGGCGTGATGAACGTGCTGGGGAACGGCGTGGCGCTGGATCCGGAAAACCTCTGCCGGGAAATCCGGGAGGTCGCTTCCAGAGGCGTTTCCGTGACGCCGGAAAACCTGATCATCAGCAGCAGGGCGTCGCTGCTTCTGCCGTGGCACAGGGATCTGGACGCGCTGGAGGAGAATCGGCTGGCGGAGAAGAAGTACGGCTCCACGAAGCAGGGGATCGCGCCGTTTTATTCGGACAAGTATCAGAAAAAGACGGTGATGGCCGGAGAACTGTTTCATCCGCAGGAGCTCCGGGCCCATCTGCGGGATCTGCTGGAATGGAAAAATCTGATCCTCACCCGGGTATACGGCAGCGAGCCGTATACCATGGAAATGCTGGAAAAGTGGATGGACGAGTGGTGCGAGCCGGTGCGCCCCTTCGTCAGCGACACGGGCAGATACCTGAAGGAAGCGGCGCGGCAGGGCAAAAGCATTCTCTTCGAGGCGCAGCTGGGCGCGCTGCGGGATCTGGATTACGGAATCTATCCCTATACCACCTCCTCCAACACGCTGGCGGCGTACGCGCCTGTCGGGGCGGGGCTGCCGTCCCTGCGGCCGGAAAAGGTGATCGGCGTGGTGAAGGCTTATTCCACCTGCGTCGGCGAAGGCCCCTTCGTCTGTGAGATGTTCGGCGCGGAAGCGGAGAAACTGCGGGAGGCCGGACAGGAGTACGGCGCGAAAACCGGGCGTCCCCGCCGGGTGGGCCCCGTCGATCTGGTGGCGACCCGTTACGGGGTGGAAATGCAGGGGGCTACGGAGATCGCGCTGACCAAGCTGGACGTTCTCAGCTATCTGGAGAAGATCCCGGTCTGCGCGCGGTACCGGATCGGCAGCCGGGAGACGGATGAATTCCCGTTCCCGACGGAGCTGGACAGCGCGGAACCGGTGCTGGAATACGCCGAGGGCTGGCAGTGCGACATCTCCGGGATCCGCAGCTGGGAGGATCTGCCGGAAGCGGCGCGGAAATACGTGCTCCGGATCGAGGAAGCCGTCGGCTGTCCGATCTCCATGATTTCCGTCGGCGCGGAGCGGGAAAAGATCATTGTGAGGGCTTAAGCGGAGCGGCTGCGGCAAACGTACGGGCGGAAACGGGGAAGAACGGAGGAAAAACGGGATGCCGAAGTATATTTTTGTGACAGGCGGCGTGGTATCCGGACTGGGAAAGGGCATTACCGCGGCGTCCCTCGGGCGGCTGCTGAAGGCGCGGGGCCTGAAGGTCGCGGCGCAGAAGCTGGATCCGTATATAAACGTGGACCCCGGAACCATGAGCCCGTACCAGCACGGAGAGGTGTATGTCACCGAGGACGGCGCGGAAACGGACCTGGATCTGGGCCATTACGAGCGGTTCATCGACGAGGACCTGAACAAGTACTCCAACCTGACGACCGGGAAAGTGTTTTCCAATGTGCTGCAGAAGGAGCGTCAGGGCGGGTATCTCGGCTCCACCGTACAGATCATTCCCCATGTTACCGACGAAATCAAACGGTTCATCTACAGGGTGGGCGAGAAGACGGACGCCGACGTGGTGATTACCGAAATCGGCGGAACCATCGGCGATATTGAAAGCCAGCCCTTCATCGAAGCGATCCGGCAGGTCGGGCTGGAGGCCGGAAGAAGCAACACGCTGTATGTCCATGTGACGCTGGTGCCCTATCTGAAAGCCAGCGGAGAGCATAAATCCAAACCGACCCAGCATTCCGTCAAGGAGCTGCAGGGCATGGGGATCAATCCGAATATCATCGTGCTGCGGACGGACGAAAAGATTACGGACGATTCGATTTTCAGCAAGATCGCGCATTTCTGCAACGTAAAACCGGACTGCGTGATCGAGAACGTGACGCTCCCGATTCTGTACGCCGCGCCGCTGATGCTGGAGGAATCCGGCCTTTCTTCCATCGTCTGCCGGGAGCTGGGGCTGGAAACGCACGAACCGGATCTGGCGGAATGGCGGGAGATGGTGGAACGCGTCCGGCACCAGCAGCATACGGTGAAAATCGGCCTGGTGGGCAAATACGTGCAGCTGCATGACGCGTATCTGTCCGTGGCGGAGGCGCTGCGCCATGCCGGGTACGCGCTGAACACCCGGGTGGATATTACCTGGATCGACTCGGAGACCCTGCAGGATGACAACGCGGACGCCGTCCTGTCCCCGCTGCAGGGAATCATCGTGCCCGGCGGCTTCGGCAGCCGGGGAATCGAGGGGATGATCCTGGCGGCCCAATACGCACGGGAGCATCATATCCCGTATTTCGGGATCTGCCTGGGAATGCAGATCGCCGTGATCGAGTACGCGCGGCACATGGCCGGGCTGGAAGGCGCGAACTCCCACGAGTTCGACGAAACCGCGCCGTATCAGGTGATCCATTTTATGCCCGGCCAGAACGACGAAATTGAAAAAGGCGGAACACTCCGCCTGGGCCGTTATCCCTGCATCCTGCGGGAGAACACGGTGATTGCCGGCTGCTACGGGACGAAAGAAATCAGCGAACGTCACCGGCACCGGTATGAATTTGCGAACGCTTTCCGGGATGTGCTGCAGAACGCCGGCCTGTGCCTGTCGGGCCTTTCCCCGGACGGGCGCCTGGTGGAAACCGTGGAGATTCCCGGCGAAGCGTTCTACGTGGGCGTTCAGTTCCATCCGGAATTCAAGAGCCGCCCGAACAGGCCGCATCCGCTGTTTCTCGGCTTTATCCGGGCCTCGGCGGACAGGCAGCCGGCGGACTGACAGGAAATCCTTACGGATTCAGGAAGGAAAACCCATCCGGCCTGGAGGTGAAGCAAATTCTGTTTCCCTCGGGACGGCAGTCCATCACCTTGGCATAAACGACGACTTCAGGCCCGATGTTGATCATCAGGTTCTGCCACTGCTCCAGCGGGGTCCCGGTCATCAGGATCCCGTATTTTTCGTTGGCGGAAACCCGGGTGAGCTGCCCCTCGTGGCGGTCGGTATCCACGATCTTTCCGTCCAGCAGATAATAGCTGACGACCGGGGGAGAGGCAAGGGCCGTCCATTCGGCAGCGCTTTCCGCGCCGCTGAGAACGCAGTCCTCTCCGACGGAAGTAATCTCATAAATCTTCAGCTCCTGCGAGGAGCCCTTGGGCATAATGCTCTGCTCATGGGCGACGGTCACGGGAAGCGCGATTTTCTCCCGGGTGCTTTCCGAGATAAAGACCTGGCCGCCGACCGTGATGGATTCCAGCCGTCCGGCCAGATTGACCGTGGCGCCCATACAGCCGTACTTCATCTTCCGCTCCGAGCCGATGTTTCCCACCACGGCGGGGCCGGAATGAACGCCGATGCCCATCTCGAGATCGGGATATCCGTGCTCCCGGTTCCACCGGTTGACGTCCTTCATGGCATTCTGCATTTCGATGGCGCAGGAGGCCGCGGCAGCGGCGTGGTCCGGAAGCTCTTTTGGCGCGCCGAAGACAACAAACAGGCCGTCGCCCAGGAACTCGATGACGGTGCCGTGATACTTTTCGATGACGGCGGACATGCACTCGAAGTAGTGGTTCAGCACGACGATCAGATCGGAGGAGGGGAGGCGCGTGCTCATGGCGGTGAAGCCGCGCAGGTCGCTCATCAGAATGCTCACGTCCCGGGACTGACCGCCCTGCTTTTCTCCTTCCGGGGTAAGCAGAACATAATCCGCGATGTCCGGCGAGGTGTAGCGGGCAAAGGCGGAATGCACCCTGAACAGAGGCGTCAGATTGCTGATAATGATCAGGAACATTCCCGTCTCCGCCTGCTCGCAGGTCAGGCTGACGTGCAGATTGAACCGCTCTCCGTCGTTATTCACATAATCCACGAGGGAGTGAAAGGAACGCTGCTTTTTCATGACGCCGTCGATAAACAGCTGGATCAGCGCGTCGTTCTGCTCCACAAAGGGGATGGCGTCCCAGATCTTCGGCTGCTCGCCGAGACGGATGCCGAAAAGCTTTTCGGCCGCCGGATTGGCGTACACCAGGTCGCCGTTCATGGCGGTAAAGCAGACGGCTTCATCGATGCTCAGGAAGATGTGATCCGGATGAATTCCGGACAGCCCGGACTGCTGCTGCCGGGAGGCCGCAAGGCTGCTGCTCAGGTACAGCGGATCCGAGGCGGAAAGACGGCGCAGATATCCGATATCCTCCACCAGCGGCTCTCCGTGGAGCGAGGGACTGATGTATTCCACGACGCGCGGAACATCCGGAAGCTCCTGATCCATGAGGGGAATCAGGGATGCGAAATCCAGCGTGCCGTCCCGGAGCCGGTGATGAAAATCGTGCACGCCGTCGTTGTTGTGCAGATGAAAGCCGCAGATATGCTCCTTCAGATCCCGGATCAGCTTCGGCAGATCCCATCCGTTTATATTGGCGTGGCCGACGTCGATCAGCACAGACAGATCCCGTGATCTGCACAGATCGGTAAATTCCGCCTGGGAAAGAAGCGCTGTGTGATCCGCTTCGGATCCCGTGTTTTCGACGAGAATTTTCACCGCGGGGAACATATCGCGGATCTCTTCCAGGTTTTCCAGGGAGGTCCGAAGCATCCGGTCCTTTTCCCCGGGACGGACCACGCAGTTGTTCAGGTGATAAACCATGGCCGGAGGCTGCAGAGCAGCGGCGTATTTCCGGGTGAGCCTGATGTGATACATTCCCTCCTCATACGCGGCGCTGCCCTTCGGAGCGGAGTGCTCCACTCCCCAGACAGGCTCGTGAAAGAGCAGGGGCCCGTTCGAAAACAGATCCAGATTCATCTTCAGGTTCTGCTCAAAATCCGGCAGATCGAACATCATCAGCAGCTCAAAGCCCAGGGCGGGCCCGAAACGGTCGCGGTAGAGGCGCCCTGTTTCCAGCTGGGAACGGGGCAGAACACAGGTGTCGATAAAAATACCCACGACGCGGCAGCCTCCTTCCTTACGGCAGATATACAAGAAAAACCCGGGCACCCGGTGAAAACCGGACCCGGGACGGGGAACGGATCAGGCTTACATGCCTTCCGCGGCCTTTTCGCAGGCTTGCTCATAACTCCGGGTGAGCTGCCTGAGCCGGGAGGACAGATGGCGGAGAATCATATCGATTTCCATGGGATTGGTCCGGAACAGCTCTTCCAGATTCTCCGGAAGAATCCGTTCCAGCGTGGTGCCGTCTTCCTCAATCACGGCGGTGGCGCTGCGCGCTTCATTGTCCAGCATACCCATTTCACCGAAGAAGGTGTTCGCGTAAAGGGAGGTCAGCTTCTTCTCCAGCTCGGTGCCGAAGTTGGAATAAATCCCTACGGAACCGCTGTGAACCGCGTACATGCAAAGGCCCTTCTCGCCCTCCCGGAAAAGGACGTCTCCCTTGTTATAGGACGACAGAGACGCCGGCAGGCATTCGCCCGAGCCGAAGTTGATCATCTTTTCAAGGCTCTCCACGCTGTAAAGCGGGGCGTTTTTCTTTGCAGTCCGGCTGATCGCCAGATATTTCTTCAGCTTATCCAGGAAACCGGGCTTCTTTTCCGCGTCGGCCTCTTCCTTCTCCTTCAGGAAGGCGATGACCTCGTCATAATCGTCGGTCAGCGCACGGATCCGGTTGCCGAGCTGCCGCATCAGGGCCAGAATCCTGTCCGGCTGCTCGGTGAAATAGCTGTTCAGATCGCTTTCGGGGATTTCGATCACCCGGAGCTCCTCCTCCGCGACGATCGTGGTGCTGCGGGGCCATGCGTCAATCACGGCCATCTCGCCGAAATACTGGTTGGGTTTCATTTCCGTCAGCCTGATCTGATCGGCCTCGCCGTAGCTGAGATATACGCCGGCCGTCCCCTCGACGATCTGGTAGAAGCAGGTGCCGAGATCCCCTTCACGGAATACAACCTCATTTGCGGAAAAGACTTTTTCTTTCATTTTTACAATTCCTTTCTGAACGATCCGGTGATTCAGACGCAAGATTCTTCTGTAAGTACTTATTTTATTCACTTTTCGGCCGGCTGTCAAGTTTCCGCGCCGTCCGGCGGAGCCTTTTCACGCCCTTTTTTCTTTCTCCGCGGCCGGTTTTATGATAGAATCATGGCCGGAGCTTATACCGCGCGCATCCGGAAAAGGACGGAGGAGAGAAACGCCGTGACAGACGTGACAGCGGAAATGTTTGAGCAGGAAATGCTGCGGCGCCTGCGGGCTTCGCGGGCCCGGTATCCGGATATGCAGCCGCAGGACACGGTCAAGTTCGTGTTTCAGGGGATGCTGGGGGTCGGGCATCTGCTCGCCTCCCGGGATACCGTCACGGAATACGTCCGCCGGGAAATGAGCGGGCTGACGCCGGACACGGAGGAGCTGCTGACGGAAACGCTCAGCCCTTTCTGGTGCAGGCTCAGTCTGCGCCGGGCCATGGCGGAGGGAATTGCGCCGGAAACTGTGGCCGGTCTGATGCTGGCCTCGGAGGATCCGCGGCGTTTCACCCGCGGGGACGCGGCGGAGACGCTTCGGCGCCTGGCGCGGGCGAACGGAATCACGCCGCCGGAGGAAACGGATTTCTGCAGGGTTCGGGACGAGACCTGGCTGCCCTCTCATTCCGACGTATACAGGGCGAAGTATCATCCGGCCTACCGCGTGATTTCGGCGGACTGGATTTCCCGGCTGCAGGCCGTGTGCCGGATTGCGGGAAAACAGAAGGAAACGCGGCGGATGCTGGTTACGCTGGACGGGCCCTGCGCCACCGGGAAAACCACCCTGGCGCGGAAGCTCGGCACCGTGTTTCAGGCGAACGTGCTCCATACGGACGATTTCGTGATTCCCCACCGGCAGAAAACGCCGGAGCGGCTGGCCGTGCCCGGAGGGAACTGCGACGCGGACCGCCTGGCGGCGGAGGTGACGGAGCCCTGGAAACGCGGAGAGACTGTGCGGTACCGCCGGTACGATTTCATGGCGGATCGGCTGCTGCCGGAGGAGGAACTGCCGGACAGCCGGATTCTGATTCTGGAAGGCAGCTATTGCAATCTGCCTGTGCTCCGGAAGGACGCCGACGTCCGGCTGTATCTGGACGCTTCCTGGGAAACCAGGGAAGCCCGGCTGCGGCGGCGGGAATCGCCGGAATCCCTGAAGCGCTTTTACGACCGGTGGATTCCCCTGGAGGACGCGTATTTCGCGGCGTACGGGCTGCCGGACAGGGACTGCGTCGTGCTGGCCTGATCCGCACGGATTTCCCGCTTTTTCAAAAAAAGGTTGAAAGAGGGGGGAGGGTGTATGGTAAAATCCCATCTTTAACAGTTGAAGGAAAGTAAAAACCCGCCAAGCGTTGTAGCACA
>CAMKJS010000101.1 GCA_946413245.1 uncultured Clostridia bacterium | reverse complement strand
TGTCCTGCATATCCCGGGAGGGATGGTCCTTCGGCACGTTCAGCCGGGTGAAGTTGTGGTCGTCGTCCTCGATTTCGGGCCCTTCGAAAATCTCGAAGCCCATGCCGGCGAATACGTCGATCATTTCGTTGCGAACCAGCGTCAGGGGATGCAGTCCTCCCAGCGGGTGCCTTTTGGCGGGCATGGTGATGTCCACCGCTTCCTTCCGGTTCCGGGCCGCCAGCTCCAGCTGCTCGATCTTTTCGTTCAGCGCCTGATAGCGTTCCTCCGCCAGGCTCTTGAACTCGTTGATCACCTTGCCCACGGCCGGCCGGTCTTCCTTCGCCACCGCGCCGAGACCCTTCATCAGCTCGGCGATGCTGCCCTTCTTGCCCAGAAACTCCTGCCAGAAGGCCGCGGCCTTCTCCTTGGAGTCCACCTGGGCGATCCGCTGTTCCATCTGTTCCCGCAGCGCCTTGATCCGCTGTTCCATGTTGCTCTCACTCCTGTATTCTTACTTATTGAACGTCTGCCGCTCTGCCGGTGTCGGATCGGCAGACACCCTGATTACTGTCCGCTCCGCACCCGCTGCTTGATCTCCTCCACCATGGAGCTCACGTTGGATTTGTTCTTGATGTTCGCCTCGATGGTCTTGCAGCTGTGCAGCACCGTGGTGTGATCCCGCCCGCCGAACACCGTGCCGATCTGGGGCAGGCTCATGCCGGTCATTTCCCGGGTCAGGTAGATCGCGATCTGCCGCGGCACCGTGATTTCCCGCTTCCGGGTCGGCCCGGTCAGATCCCCGATGGTCAGGCCGTAGAAATCGCTCACCGTCTGCATGATCAGCTCCGCGGTCACCTGCTTGTACTTCCTCTGGTCGAAGATTTCCTTCAGGGCCCGCTCGCACAGGTCGATGGTGATCGGCTCCTTCACCAGGTTGGCGTAGGCCACCAGCCGGGTCAGGCCGCCCTCCAGCTCCCGGATATTGCTGTCGATCTTTCCGGCGATCAGCTGGAGCACGTCGTCCGGCACCTGGATGTTTTCCCGCTGAATCTTTTCCCGGAGGATGGCCACCCGGGTGTCCACGTCCGGCCGCTGGATGTCCGCCACCAGGCCCCACTCGAACCGGGAGCACAGCCGCTCCTCCAGGCGCTGGATGTCCTTCGGGGGCTTGTCACTGGTCAGGATGATCTGCTTGTTGTCGTTATGCAGCTCGTTGAACGTGTTGAAGAATTCCTGCTGGGTGCTTTCCCGTCCCGCGATGAACTGAATGTCGTCCACCATCAGCACGTCCGCCCGCCGGATCCGCTCCCGGAATTCATAGGTCTTCTTCTGCTGGATAGCGCTGATCATCTGATTGGTGAAGCTCTCGCTGGTCATGTACAGGATGCGCTTCGACGGATCCTCCTGATGGATGAAATGGCCGATGGCCTGCATCAGATGGGTCTTGCCCAGCCCCACCCCGCCGTAGATGAACAGAGGGTTGTAAGCCTCCGCCGGCGTCTCCGCCACGGCCAGCGCGGCCGCGTGGGCGAACCGGTTTCCGCTGCCTACCACGAAGGTCTCGAAGGTGTATTTGGGGTTCAGCCTGGGGTCGTTCTCGTCCGTCGTTTCCTCCGGCGGTTTGTTCCCGTCTACCTCCGCCCGGGTCATCAGCACGGCCTTCATGGGCTTCCCGGCCGCTTCGCTCAGGCATTTGTCGATCATGGCGCCGTATTTGTTCACGATCATCGGGCGCATGCTGTCCATTTTTACACAGATAATCAGGGCGTTATCCTCCAGGCGCACGGGCTGCATATTCCCCTGCACCCAGGTGTCGTAGGATATCCAGCTCATATCATGCGAGAGCAGCGCGCAGGTTTGGCTCCATAGCGACTCCAGATTCATTCAGAACGTTCCTCCGAACATCGATTTCATTTTGCAGGATGTTACGTGCATCCTTTCCCGGCGAAAAAAACACACGATCGGATCGTGGGTTGTGGATAATTGACTTGTGGATAACTTCCCGGTCGAGAACCGGCTCGCACATCATATCAAAAACATCAAGAAATTTCAAGCGGTCTCAGCCTGTGGATAAGTTTTGAAAAATGTAAGAATTTTCCCCCGGTTCGTCTCTATCCCTTGTATGACGATCTCCCCCTTCATACAAGATTTGGGGGTTCCCCCGCCGTTTTTGTCTGTTTTTTCCCTGTATCCGGCATTTTTGTCGCGTTTCGCCCAAAAAAGTTCAGAAATTGGTAATATTTTTCCGCAAAATGTGGTACAATCAACCGGTATATTTAAGTAGTAGCTTTTCATCCGGCGGAACGGGTGAAATTGTTCTGACATCGGAGGGGTTCCCATGATTGAAACCTGGCATATTGCGGAAGCGCTGCGTCCCCGCCTCGGGTCGGCCCTGGCGGAGGATCGGGATCTCTGTGAGGGCGCCGCTGCCCTGCTCCGGGCATACGCGCCGTACAAGGACAGCTTTCAGTCTGTCGCCAGGCGGATGGAGGATTATCTGTTCAACGCGCTGTACGACCGTCTCGGCCCCGGCATGAGCGCCCGGATGGACGACGGTACCTCCCGCCGCATCCGGATGAACGAGCTGCCGGACGCCGCGGACGACGTGATGGGCGTGCTCTTTGATTCGCTGAACGTCTATTCCGTCAACTATGAAACCCTCCACGCCTACTGTATGGAGACCGGCTCCTTCTCCGCGCTCCGTACCCTGTACACCCGGTTTGAGGAGCTGACCCCCGTGGGAGAGCGGCAGGTCATCGCCCGTGTCATCCGGGACAATTATCCCGCTTCCCGCTGGGAAAGCTGGATGAAGGAGGAATCCAGATGAAAAATGTTTTTCGCGGCCGACTGCTTCGGGCTGCCGCGCTGCTGCTTGCGCTGATCCTTGTCCCGGTTCTGTCCGGGGCGGAAACCGTGGTCACCAGTTTTTATCCCGTCTGGCTCCTGGCCCGGAATCTGGCCGCGGGGCTGGAGGGGGTGGAGATCCGGAACATGGCCGCCCCGTCCGCGGGCTGCCTGCATGATTATCAGCTGCAGACCGCCGATATGAAGGCCCTGGCCTCGGCGGACGTCTTTCTGATCAGCGGTGCCGGCATGGAATCCTTCCTCCCGCAGATTGCCTCCGCCTTCCCGGAACTTCCGATCGTGGAAGCTGCGGAGGGCGTTCCCCTGCTTTCGGAGGACGGCGCTCTGCAGGTGGGCGACGCGGAAGAGGGTGCGAACGCGCATATCTGGCTGGATCCGACCCGGGCGATCCTCATGGCGGAAAATCTGGCCGCGGGGCTTTCCCGGGTGATGCCGGACCGCGCGGAAGCGGTCTCCGCCAACCTGGAGGCGCTGACCCTCCGGCTGCGGGCGTTGGATGAACAGCTCCGGGAAGGGCTTTCCTCCCTTCCCCGGAAGGATATCGTCACCTTCCATGAAGCCTTCCCCTATTTTGCCCAGGCCTACGGCCTGCGGGTGGCCGCTGTGGTCAACAAGGAGCCCGGCGAAACCCTGACCCCCGCTCAGACGGCTTCCCTGATCGCTGTGCTGCGGGATCTGGGGAATCCCCCACTGTTTGTGGAGCCCCAGTATGACGATCTTTCCGCCCGGATGCTTTCCGCGGAAACCGGCGCCCCGGTCTTTACCCTGGATCCGGTCGTCACCGGTCCCGAGGATCCGCCCATGGATTATTATGAAACGGTCATGCTGCAGAACATGACCGCTCTGCAAACAGCCCTCGGAGAATAAAATCTCCACTCTCCACTCTTAACACTCCACTCTCCCCCGAAAGGTTGTTGCGGCATGTTCAGCTTCTCTTCGGAGATCTATGAGGTTCTCGCCCTGGCGGCGCGCTACGTTTTCGCGCTCCTGGGCGTGCTCATTGTGCTGCGCTCCTTTGCCTGGCTTCTCTCCAGCCACCGGGAAAAGAAAGACCGCCTCCGCCGTCTTCCGGATGCGGGAATGATCGGAGAAATGGTGGTTCTCTCCGGCTCTGCCGACCTGCCCGAAAACACAGCCCTTCCGGTTCCCCGGGAGGGCGTTCTGGGCTTCGTCCGTTCCTGTGATATCACCGTGCCCTGCGCGGGGGTAAAGCGCCGGCATCTGGATTTCGTCTGGCAGGATGACGCCGGCCTGCTGGTTCATCCCCGCAGCGGCTGCGACGCGCTGGTGGACGGGCAGGAGCTGAACGTCCGCTCCGGCGTCTGCGCCATGCGGCACGGCTCCTTCCTGCAGATTGGCTCGGCCCTGCTGCGGCTGCGCGTCTTTGCGGGGCTGGATCCCAACGCGGGCTTTGATCATCCCGCCGCTGAGCCCGATCCGGCCTATGACCCGGCACTGCCGCCGGAGGCGGTTCCGATGCCCGGTCCCGGTATGCCCGGCCCCATGATGTCCCCTGACGGCGTTCCCGTTCCGGCTCCCATGCCGGGCGGAATGCCCGGATGGATGCCGCCTTCCGGGCCTGATGCGCCTTTCGTTCCCGCTCCTCCGGAAGCGGAGGAGAACATGCCGCCGGCGCGCCCCGTTCCGAAGAGCACCGGCTGGAAGGAGGATTGGAGCGATTGAGTAAAAAGCAGAAGTCTCCGGTCAGCCGCCTTTCCTCCGTCGTCATGCTCTTCTTCCTGCTGGCGTTTCTGCTGCTGGCGTCCCGGGACGGAAAGATGGAGGGTTATATCCTGGCGGTCGCCGTGCCCCTCATGATCTGGTTCGGAACCTATCTGCTGCCGAAAATTGTCCCGGCGGATCAGCTGCTGCTTTCTCTGACCAACTTTCTCTGCGCCCTGGGCATTCTGATGCTGTACCGCACGAACACGTATTACGCGTTTCACCAGGTGATCGCCTATGCCGTCGGCCTCCTGGCCATGCTGTTCTGCATCTGGCTCGTGCGCTCCGGCCGCGGCTGGGGAACCATGATTCTCCTGCTCATGTTCCTGTCCGCTGGGCTCCTGGCGCTGCCGGTCTTTTTCGGCCAGGTTACCAACGGCGCCAAAAACTGGCTGGCCCTCGGCCCCGTTTCCTTCCAGCCCAGCGAGCTGGTCAAGCTCTCCCTGGTGCTGGTGCTGGCCTGGTATATGTCCCGGCGGAAGATGCTCCCGTGGCTTCTCTTTTCGGTGGTCTGTCTGGGCCTCCTGATGCTCCAGAAGGATCTGGGCACGGCGCTGCTGTATTTCGGCACGGCGCTCCTGCTGTACTGGACTTCCTCCGGGAACTGGCTGGTCACGGGCCTCGGTCTGGCCGGCGGCGCCGGCGCCGCATACTGGGGATATACCCTCTTCCCCCACGTCCGCAGACGGGTTTCCGTCTGGCTGAATCCCTGGCAGGAGACCTACGACGGCGGATATCAGCTGATTCAGGGCCTGGTGGCTCTGGCCAGCGGAGGCCTCTTCGGCGTCGGCCTGGGTCTCGGCAATCCCACCGCCATCCCCGTCTATGAGTCGGATTTCATGTTCGCCGTGATCTGCGAGCAGTTCGGCCTCGTCTTCGGCTGCTGCGTTCTGCTGATGTACGTGGCCCTGATCTGGCGCGGGACCTCCGTCGCCATGGCGGCCCGGACCAGCTTTCACGGCCTCACGGCCATGGGCTGCACGATCTTTCTCGGCATCCAGACCCTGCTGATCATCGGCGGGGTGCTGAAGCTGATCCCCCTCACCGGGGTCACCATGCCCTTTGTCAGCTACGGCGGCACCTCGCTGGTTTCCGGCCTCTGCATGATCGGGCTGATTCAGGGTGTCGCCAGCATCAACGAGGACGATCTGGCTGAGGATACCCACCTGGCTATGCTCAGTCGTTAACCGCTTTTTACTCTCCACTCTCCACTCTCCACTCTTCACTCTTAACTCTTCACTCTCCACTCTCCACTCTTAACTCTTAACTCTTCACTCTTAACTCTCCACTCTGTATCGAAAGGAGTGATCATCCTGAAACGCCAGCGCCACCGCTTTAAGGTGATCGCTCTGCTGTTGTTCGTCGGTTTCCTGTTGCTGGGGCTGTGGGGAATCTGGTCCGTCCGGAATTACGGCACCCGCTGGTTCTCCCACGCTTCCAATCCCCGGCTGGCGGAGCAGAAAAAAAACGTCACCGAAGGCGATATCGCCGACCGCAACGGCATTCTGCTTGCCACTACCGTGGACGGCAAGCGGGTATACCGGGAAAAATCGGCGGACCGGGCCGCCCTCGTGCACCTGCTGGGGGACCGGAACGGCCAGATCGCCAATTCCGTGGAGTCCTTCCAGGCCGGATATCTGTACGGGGTTCAGTCCTCCCTGCTGGACGCGGTCCAGCATCTGACCCGGAAAACCGAGCGCCGGGGAAACAACCTGACCCTGACGGTGGACGCGGAGCTGTGTTCCGCGATTCCGAAGGCCTTCTTCTCCCATCCGCTCACCCGGGGGAAGAACGGCGCGGCCGTCGTTATGAATTACCGCACCGGGGAAGTGCTGGCCCTGGTCTCCCTCCCCTGCTTCGATCCGGATCAGGCGGACGGGGAAACGATTGCCGCCCTGGATCAGCCTTACTGGAACCGGGTCACCCAGGCCCTGCTTCCGCCCGGCAGCACCTTCAAGATCGTCACCGCCGCCGCCATGCTGCGCTCCCTGCCGGACGCCGGAGACCGAACCTTTACCTGCACCGGCAGCCTGCAGGTGTCGGATCAGTTTACCGTGACGGAGTATAACCACGCCGTCCACGGCAGCGTCACCCTGCGCCAGGCCTTTCAGCATTCCTGCAACACAGTCTTCGCCTCAGGCGCCCTGGAACTGGGAGACGATCAGCTCCGCGCCGTGGCGGAGAAATTCGGCTTCAATCAGAATTTCCTGTTCCGGGATCTGGTGGTGAACAATTCCTCCTATCCCCGGCGAAACAGAACCCGCGAAGCACTGGCAGCCTCCGGCTACGGTCAGTCGGCCGTCACGGCCACGCCGATGCATCTCTGCCTGCTTTCCGCCGCCGTCGCCAATGACGGCGTCATGATGGAGCCCCGCCTGCTGAAGACTGTGAAATCCTCTGCCGGCGCCACGGTGCTGGGATGGTCTTCCTCCTCCGTCTGCACCGTCTGCTCCGCGGACGTCGCCGAAGCCCTGCAGCAGATGATGAAGGACGTGGTGCAGAACGGCGGCAGCGGATCCAACGCGTCTGTCCGCTCCATGGATATCCGGGGCAAAACCGGCACCGCGGAATCCACCTCCGGAGGGCAGCCCGTCAATTACGGCTGGTTCACCGGATACAACGCGCAGGAGGAGCTTCCCTTCGCCCTGTGCGTGCTGGTGGAGGATATCCCGGAGGGGGAAACCGGCGGCGCCACGGCCGCCCGGATCGCCGCGGATCTCTTCACGTATCTGCGGGATCATCCGGACCGGGTCCGCTGATGCGAATGAACGAATATGGTATTCCAATTCGTTATATTCTCGTTTTTCTGTAAATTTGCCGCAGGCAAATTTACACCCCTCCCGGACTGACGGTACGAACGAATATGGCATTCATATTCGTTATATGGTAAAATGAACCCATTGGATCGCAAGAAAGGACTGTTGCCTGTATGAAACCGATTTTTACCCGCCTGTTTCTCCTGATCGCTGTCTGCGTGCTGCTCGTCGCGCCGCAGGCGGAGGCTGCAAGCAAAAAGGCCAAAGCGACGCCCACCCCCGCGCCCGTCGAAATCGAGCGGGAGGTCGTGGAGCCGCCGGAAACCATCCGGAATATGCTGGATATCGCCTGGCAGGAGTGGGATTCCCTGAAGGGAAAGGCGCTGCCGAAGAGCAACAAGTACACCAAGTGGTGGAATAATTACGAGTGGGAATGGTGCGCCGGCTTCGTCACCTGGTGCATGCTGGAGGCGGACGTTCCCCAGGAAACCCAGCAGAATATTCTCGCCTGGGAAGAGGGAGAAGTATCCGGCATGATGCACTGCAAGGCGTCCGCTCCGGCCCGCCTCCTGCAGGCCTATCTGCACATGCACCGCACCACGAACATCCCCCAGAAAGGATTTATTATCCTGTACGGCGAGGAAACCAACAAGACCGTTCATGTGGGCATCGTCTATGACGTGGAGAAGCTGCCGGACGGTAAGTACCGGCTGACCACCATCGAGGGCAACATGAGCAAGACGGTCAAGATGTATATTTTCGATTACGATCCGGACAAGGAGTATTCCATCAAGAACAAGTATCCGGACAACTCCAACGTCACCGCTGTTCCGGAAGAAGAGCGAACCGGAGAAGTCACCAAGTACCGCACCTATGACATCCACGTCAAGAGCAAGAACAAGAAAAAGCCCTGGTATGTCAACTGCTTCCTCATGCCCTGGGTTCCGTAATTCTCTCCGCTCTGCACACTCCACACGCCACGCTTCACCGGAGGTGACCCATGTTTCTTCCTATCGGCGCGTCCCTGCTCAGCCTCGGTGTCTGCCTGCCCCTCTTTATGTACTATAAGAAATCCCCCCGTCCGGTGATCGCTGCCATGTTCAAGTCACTGGGCACAGCCTGCGCCCTGGTGGTCGCGCTGGTGGCCGCTATCCGGCTGGATTCCCGCTGCTTCCTGTTCGTGGCCGGCATCAGCCTGCACGTAATCGCCGATTATCTTCTGGAGTTCACCTTCCCGCTGGGCGTGGCGTTCTTCGCGGGCGGGCATCTGCTGTACATCGCCTTTTTTATCAAAGTCTTTTCCCTCACGATTCCCGCGGGAATCTGCTTCGCTGTTCTGGTTTTCATGCTGGTCCTCGTTTTCCGCCAATGGCGGGATAAGATGAAGAAGCAGCTCCCGATGTTCGCCTTTTACGGTCTGATTCTTTCCGCGCTCACCGCGGTGGCGGTGGGCAGCGGGATCCCGCAGGCCTCCATCGGCGGAACCCTCGCGGCTGTCGGCGGCGTCCTCTTCTTCCTCAGCGATTTCATGCTCCTGCAGCGGATCCTCTTCCCCACCGGCCGCATTATGCCCTGGGCCGTCATGGTCTCCTACTACGCCGCCCAGCTGTTCCTAGCAATCTCGTGCTTATATCTTTGATTTTATATATTGAAAAGCCTGTTGCGTCAGCAACAGGCTTTTCATATTGGAATCCGGCGGCGACCTACTCTCCCGGACCGTTACCAGTCAAGTACCATCGACACTGAAGGGCTTAACTTCTGTGTTCGTATGGAACAGGTGGGAAACCCGCCGATGACCGCCTGTGGCGGAAATTTCATCGGTGGGTTTCTCAGCCGAAAAGGAGGAAACTCCGCAGTGCGGAGTTCCGACTATTGAGGCTGCGGATAGCCCTTCGTCGTGTACGAAAAAAAACTCGCTTCATCAGCGAGCTTTATTGGAATCCGGGGAGCGAGGGAAGCGTCAGCCTGGTAGGCTGTCCTGCGTAAGCAGGAAGCGACCCGAACTACTCAACCGAAACAAGCGGAAAGCCCGCCCCAAGGGCTTTCCGCGACGATTGAGGTTGCGGTCCGCCGGCTAATGACAAAATCCCTACCGCCTCGCGGTAGGGATTATTGGAATCCGGCGGCGACCTACTCTCCCGGACCGTTACCAGTCAAGTACCATCGGCACTGAAGGGCTTAACTTCTGTGTTCGGTATGGGAACAGGTGGGACCCCTTCGTCATAGCCACCGGAAATGGTGAGCTTATTCTTTTACCGCATCCTGACAACTGCACAGCCTTGGATTCAAGAGTTAACCTTTTTATTGATCTCTGTTCACACACGCTATAATCAAGCCCTCGACCTATTAGTATCATCAAGCTCCATATGTTACCACACTTCCACCGATGACCTATCTACCCGGTCGTCTTCCGGGGGTCTTACCAGC
>CAMKJS010000100.1 GCA_946413245.1 uncultured Clostridia bacterium | reverse complement strand
CCGTGCCGGGATACCACATTTCCAGCAGCGCCGGTGCCATCCCGCTCAGTTCCGGGATAGCCAGGGGGCGCCCGTTGAACAGCAGTACCGCAGTGTTCGGATTTGCCGCGATCACCCGGCGTGCCAGGTTCAGCTGCGGACCAGGCAGCGTAATCTCCGCCCGGCTGCGGCCCTCTCCGCTGTAATTCTCCGGTTCGCCCAGCGCCAGAATCACAATCTCCGCTGTCTCTGCGGCCCGAACCGCGGCGGCGATGCCGCTCTCGTCCGTGTCTCCGATCTCCGCTCCGCAGCCCTTTTCAATCGTCAGTTCCAGTTCCGGCAGCAGCGCCCGGATTCCCTCCGGCAGGGTCACCGTATCCTTCCATGCACCCGGACGGGACCAGAACCCGTCCAGATGCTTTTCCTCCGCAAAGGGGCCAATCAGCGCGGCATGCCGGACCTCCTTCCGGAAGGGAAGCACACCGTCGTTTTTCAGCAGCACCGCGCTTTCCTCTGCCGCCCGTCGGGCAATCTCCCGATGCGCCGGGCAAAGGTACAGCCGCTGCTCTTCCGCCTCGTCCGCCCCGTGGTACGGATTTTCGAACAGGCCCAGCTCGTTCTTCAGTTCCAGCACCCGCATAACAGCCGCGTCCACGGTTTCTTCGCTGACTTTGCCTTCCCGTACCAGGTTCGCCAGGTGGAGATAGTAGGCGTTCTTCACCATGTCGATATCGCAGCCTGCCAGCATAGCCTGACGGGCCGCGTCCTTCAGGTCCGCGGCAATGCCGTGGGTCACAAGCTCACCTACCGCGTCATAGTCGCTGATCACCACGCCCGTGAAGCCCCATTCCTCCCGCAGAACCTTCTGCAGCAGCCACGCGTTCGCCACAGGCGGAATCCCGTTCAGAGAATTGAAAGAAGGCATGATCAGCCGGGCACCCGCGTCCACACAGGCTTTGTACGCCGGCAGATAGGTTTCCCGCAGCATCCGTTCGGATACCTCCACGGTATTGTAATCTCTTCCGGCTTCGCCCGCCCCATAGGCGGCAAAATGCTTCACGCAGCAGGCTACGTTTCCCGGGTCGGACAGATCCTTTCCCTGGGTTGCCCGCACCAGCGCGGCGCCCATCCGGCTGTTGATCAGCGGTTCCTCGGAGCATGTTTCGAGGATGCGTCCCCAGCGGGCGTCCCGGGCTGTATCCACCATAGGATTGAAGGTCACGTGCACGCCGCAAGCGGCGGATTCCTTCCGGGCCATATCAGCGCATTCCGCCAGCAGGTCGTCGTCAAAAGTGCCTCCCATAGCCAGCGGGATGGGATATGTGGTCCGCAGCCCGTGAATCACGTCCAGCATCAGAAGCAGCGGAATTTTATGCGGATCCTTTTCCAGATGCAAATCCTGCAGCGCCTTCGCCTGGGCGGCGTCCTCAAAAGTCAGCACGCTTCCCATCACACGGCACAGATCCTCCGTCGGGAGCGGCTCGCCCTCCGGCCCGGTGATTTCAAGCTCGTTGGCGATAAACTGGCCCGCGTTGCACTGGATCAGCTGTCCCGCCTTCTCCTCCAGGGTCATGCTTTCCAGCAAAGCCCGCAGCGCTTCCCCGGTCATGCTTTTCCCCTCCCCGTTTTGTTTCGTTTTCTGCGCCCGTCAGATTTCCCGGATCATCCTGCGGATCGCGTCATCCTGCTCTTCCATCTCCCGCACCAGCCGGAGCTGGGTCCGGGCCCGGTCCAGGTTATGCTCCGGCCTGGCAATATGGAAGTAGGTGTCTCCCTGCAGATAATCCGTCAGGAAGCGCATACCGACTTCCAGCGTAATAATCCGGGAGCCGTCCGCCAGCGTTTCCCGCTCCGTCTGATTCAGTTTGTCCCCGCAGGAGCCCAGGAAGCCCTCGGCAAATGCCCTGTACAGTTCCAGGGACAGGTGTACCTTGCTCAGATCCTGTTCGTCCTCCAGCGCGGTGGAAGCACCGAAGCGGACAGCGTCGCCGAAATCCGTGGCCGCCAGGCCCGGCATCACGGTGTCCAGATCCACCACGCACAGCGGCTCCCGGGTCTTTTCATCCAGGATGACGTTGTTCAGCTTTGTGTCGTTATGCGTCACGCGGAGGCGGATATCCCCCGCCTGCTGCAGATCCAGCAGCAGTCCGGCGCCTTCCTCCCGGGCCAGCAGGAAATCGATCTCCGGCTGCACGTTCTTCACCCGTTCCCTGCAGTCTTCCCGGATTGCCCGGTGAAACGCCTCATAGCGCATCCGGGTATTGTGGAAGCCCGGAATCACCTCCGTCAGTTCCTCCGCCGGGAAATCCGACAGGTGCTTCTGGAACAGACCGAAGGCCCGACCGCTCTGATAGAAATCCTTCGGGGTTTCCGCCTGGTCCAGAGAGATGCCCCCCGGAATAAACTCATACATTCGCCAGAGCATGTTATCCCTGAACAGAATATAATCCCGCCCGTCCTTCGTCGGGATCAGCGTCAGCACGTGCCGGGGATCCGGATCCTTCTTCCGAAGATGCGCGGTCACCAGCAGAATGTTCCGCATCAGGCCGTCCGCGTCCGGGAAAATCCCGGTGTTCACCTTCTGCAGAATATACAGATGCGGCTGATTTGTCACCAGCAGCCAGGTTTCGTTGATATGTCCGCTGCCGAAGGGGATACAGCCCAACGGCGTCCCCTCCACCGCAAACCGTCTTGCCATTTCCTGATGCATACTTATTCCCTCTTTTCGATTAATATCCCGATCGTACCTTCAGGCATAGAACCTCTTGAGCATTAATAATCTTTTCTACATCGGAGCCGAAGGTCCAGGGCGACCGGAAAGCCCTGGTCGCGTCCGCAGACGCGAAACCTTTTGTTCCATTCCTGTAATCCGCTGCGCCACGGGTGGAATAAAAAAGACCGTCCCTCTGTTCCACCCACTCTGCTGAAACATAATATATAATACTGCACCGGCAGGGAAAAACCCTGCCGGTGCCCTGCGATTCCTGTCCGCCGGCACCAGTCCTTCCCAATTCACAATCCGGAATGTAAAAGAACATTTCAGAGCAATTGCAAAAAAGCATTCTTTCAGCTATAATGGCCAGCGGTTTGATACGCAGACTTTTGAAGAACATACCCAGGCATATGATTACGTGGCGGAAAAAGCCGCCGCGGCAGGCATCGCAATCGGATAAACGAAAAGGAGGAAATCAACATGGCAGACGTCGGCAATTCCAACCGGATTTCCCGGGAGTATCTGGATTCCCTGTGGATCGAAACCCGCTACATGGATTCCGTCTTCCCCACGCTGGATTTTACCCTGTACGGAAAAACCTTTTCCTCTCCCGTCATGACCGCAGCCCTTTCCCATCTGGATCATTTCATGTTTCCCGGCGCGGCGGACGCGCTGGCCCGCGGCGCGAAAGCCGCCGGTGCGGCGCTCTGGTACGGCATGGCAGAGGAAGAGGAAATCGAACGCCTCAACGCCGCGGCAAGCCCCATGATTGAAATCATCAAGCCCTATGCGGACCGGGATGTGATCTGGCGTAAAATTGAGCACGCGGAAAAGCTGGGCCTTTTGGCCGTGGGCATCGACATCGACCATTCCTTCGGGCCGGACGGATCCGCGGATATCGTAAACGGCATCGAAATGGCGCCGCTGCGGACCGCGGAGCTGACGGAGTTTACCAAATCCGCCAGGCTTCCTTTAATTATCAAGGGCGTACTGAGCCTGCGGGACGCGGAACGCTGCCTGGCAGGCGGCGCCGCCGGGCTGCTGCTGTCCCACCACAATAACCGGATTCAGTTCGCGATTCCCCCGCTGGCCTTGTTGCCGGACGTTGCCGCGCTGGTGCACGGAGCCGTGCCGATCTTCGTGGACTGCGAGATTCAGACCGGGATGGACGCCTTCAAAGCCCTGGCTCTGGGCGCCGCAGGCGTCTGTATCGGCCGCCCGCTGATGACCGCCATCAGGAACGATCCGGAAAACGGCGTGCGGGATTATCTTCTCAAAGTCAACGCGGAGCTGAGAAAGGCCATGGCTTTCACCGGCTGTGCCGATCCGGCGCACATTGATCCCACCATCATTCACGCCTGATTTACGCGGAGCGGCGAGGCGCTTCTTTTCAGAGAGCCGCCCCGCCGTTCTTTTTATTCCCGAAACATCAGCCGAAGCGCTTCTTCCGGCTTCATGTTCCCGATTCCCTCCGGATCCGCGAGTCCCCGCTCCCGGCCGTCCGTATGCCAGCGGAATCTCCCCGCCTGCTCTCCCTTAAGAGAGAAATACAGTTCCGGATCCTTCAGGGCAGTTTCGTACCGCTCGTGCCATCCGGGATAGTACTTCGTCATATACCGGTCCGCCAGGCGGTATGCCTCACAATCCGTATCTTTTCCCACCGCACCGATCTGCACGCCTCCGCCGGGCTGTCCCTGCCGGCTGTTCGAAGGGGTGGAATGCAGAATGACAGCGCTTCCGTCTCCGCACAGGCCCGCGGATATCCACACATGCCCATCCATGCTGACCACATCCCCGGGCCGCAGGTCCTGTGCTTCCCGGCGCTCGTTCGCCCAGTCCCGGGCAAAAGTGCCCCAGCCCGCTTCGGCCATTCTCCGGGCCATCGGATCCGCCCCGCATACGTACCCAGGCCTCCCGGCTTCGGCTTCCAGCGTGTTGTAAAACGCCCAGCCCACATAGCCGGAGCAGTCCAGCCCGGCGTAATAGTACGTGTTATACCCGAAGAAGGGATAGTAGCTGTTCGCCGGATCCCGCTTCGCCTCGTCCCCGTCCCGGTCCTTGTAAGTATAGGAGGCGTCCTGTTCCCGGAAGAACTTCGTCCATTCCGGGGAAACCCCCAGCTCCCGGCCTTGCGGCGCGGCGCCGTTGTCCTGCCAGTTCCAGCCGCCGCCGAATACGTACAGCGTCGTGCCCACCGGTTCCAGCGCCGTCCGCAGGAAATTGAGCACCGTCCTCTCCCCCGGGATTCCGCTCACCGGCGGAACATATTCAGATGACCCGCATGAGTCCACCCCAATCTCCCGCACACCGCACACCAGATCCCCCTCACACTCCAGCATATAACTCCTGCCGATTTTCAGGGTATTCTGCAGCGGATAGTCATATCCTCCCGTTTCGTTCCTGTTCCCCGGGTTCAACCGAAGATCCCGTTCTTCCCCGCTGATCCGGAACCGATAGCGCTGCTCTCCCAGTTTTTCCGGAGAAACCGTTTTCATGTCATCGTTCCGGATACCCAGCAGAATCCCCTGTATTTCCGTTCTTCCGTCTGTCCTCATTTTCATTTAATCCCTTCTCAGAAAATCGATCACCGCGTCCACAGCCAGCCGGTCGTACTGCCAGGCCTCCACCTGCCAGATTCTGTCCGACAGGCCCCGCAGCCAGATGGGTGTGTTCATGCATACCGCGATCACCTTTACGCCCGCCTCTGCCATCCGGTTGGCCGCGCGCAGCGCCTGCTCCTGTTCCGGATGCCGGTTCAGGAAAACCACAGCTGTGGTACAGTCCTCCGGAACCGGATCCTCCATCCCGATTGCCCGGCCGCCGAAGGCTTCCGCGCAGGCCGGAACCGCGTCCACCGGTACGTCGTCCAGCACCTGGGTCTCCAGGCGCGCGTTCACCCCCAGAAACGCGGTATGGCAATCCACTGCCGGCAGCTCCCGGCCCTCAGGCAGGTACACTTCCCGCACCGCCGCCCGCATGATCTCCCGGGCCAGACGCCGCTGGAGTTCGCTGCCGAAGGCGTTCGGATCTCCGGTAGCCGGCTGCAGGTTCTGCTTGCAGCGCACGATATTCCTGTACCGCTCCAGGGTTTCGGCGGCGTCCAGCGTCCCCTGTTCCAGCGCGCCGTACAGCGCTTCGCAGACAACTGCCGTGTCCTTCGGAGAGTGGCAGATCAGGGCAACGTCTACCCCTGCGGCCAGCGCCCGGCGCGTTCCCTCCGGAATGCCGAACAGATCCTTCACCGCGTTCATTTCCATGCTGTCGCTGACGATGATGCCCCCGAAGCCCATCTCCTGCCGGAGCAGTCCGGTGATCACTTTCCGGGAAACCGTAGCGGGCACCCGCTCCGGCTCCATGGCCGGGAAAACGACATGGGCTGTCATCACGGCCCGCACGCCGGCCCGAATGGCAGCCCGGAAGCTGACCAGTTCCGTATTCCGGATCGCTTCCACCGGTTTATCCACCACCGGCAGTCCCAGGTGGGAGTCCACCGCGGTATCTCCGTGCCCCGGGAAATGCTTGGCACAGGCCAGAACCCCTGTGTCCTGCAATCCGCGCAGATAGGCCGTGCCGTATTCCGCGACCTGCTCCGGCGCTCTTCCGAAACAGCGGTTGCCGTGGGCTGCCTCCTGATTGGTCAGGCAGTCCATAACAGGAGCCAGATTGAAGTTCACCCCTACGGCCCGCAGTTCCTCCCCGATCAGTTTTCCGATCCGCCAGGCGTTTGCAGGATCCCCGGAAGCCCCGATGGCCATCGCGCAGGGCGTCGGCGCCGCCACGTGGGCCAGCCGCGATACCCGTCCGCATTCCTCGTCGAGCATGATGAAAGGCTCCTGGCCGGTTTCGCCCAGCACCAGCTCCCGCAGGTCCGCGCAGAGCTTTTTCAGCTGTTCGAAGCTTTCCACGTTCCGGCGGAACAGAATCGCGTTGCCGACCTTGTGCCGCTTCACCAGTTCCGCGTATTCCGGCGGGATCGTAAGTCCCTGAAAGCCGGCCGACAGCCGCTGGCCGATCTGGATCCGTTCTTCTGTATTCATGCGGCGCTCCTTCTTCCGTCCTTATTCGTACAGCAGGAAAGGCTTCCGGGCGTCCAGGAACGCCTCCCGGGCCGGGGCATGGGCCTCCAGCAGGGAACGGGCGTCGTGAATTCCCCGGCGATAGGTGTCCGTACCCAGCAGTTTATCGATGAACCAGCTGTCCGGACCGCCGGAAATCCATTCAAGCCGGTCCGGATAGAGCTCCCGGATCCCGTCCAGCAGCGACAGAGCCCCTTCGACGGGATCCGCCGCCCGGGGATCAGTGATATGCATCTGCACCCCGGAGCACATCTCCCCGGTATACTTGGAAAAGCAGGGGGTAAACCCGGCTGCCCGGAAGTGCAGGCCCGGCAGCGCGCGCCTGGCCATCCGGGCCTCCAGCGCCGCCCCGTCGATCCATGGCGCCCCGATGTACTCAAAGGGCAGGGTGGTTCCCCGGCCTTCCGACACGTTCGTACCCTCGAACACACAGGTGCCGATATAGGCCTGCGCGGCATGCAGCGTAGCGCAGTTGGGCGACGGCGCAACCCAGGGCAGATCCAGTTCCTCCGCCTCCGTATCCCGCCGCCACCCTTCCAGCGGCACCACAGTCAGCTCCAGGTTGAGCTTCAGGAAATCCCGTGCCCACAGGGCAAATTCCCCGATTGTCAGACCATAGCGCGTGGGCAGCGGATACATGCCCACATAAGAGGCGAACCGGGGATCCAGCACGGTGCCGTCTACCCGGATTCCGCCCAGAGGATTCACACGGTCCAGCACCACCACCTGTTTCCCGGCCTTCGCGCATTCCTCCATGGCGAAGGACAGGGCATACAGGAAGGTGTAGAACCGGGCCCCCACGTCCTGCATGTCAAAGCAGAGCACGTCAAAGGTGTCCAGCATTTCCGGGGTCAGCCGGTGTGTTTTTCCGTACACGGCGTACACCGGCACCCCGGTCACAGGATCCGGCCGGGTTTCATAGTCCTCCCCCGCCTGCACGTCGCCCCGGATACCGTGTTCCGCGGCAAACAGCGCGGTCAGGCGGAAGCGGCTGTACAGCAGGTTGATACCGTTTTCAAAATCGCGCGTGATTCCGGTCTGATTGGTCATCAGGCCCACGCGGCGGCCCCGGAGCAGCGCCTCCACAGTCTTCAGCCTGTCCAGGCCGCTGAATATTTTTCGTTTCATATCGTTTCCCTCTTGAAAAGGGGCCGTTTCCTGAGGGAAACGGCCCCGATGGGTTACATGGAAAGAATTACTTGCCCTTGAAAGCGTCCAGCTGCGCCTGCAGCTCGGCGAGCACTTCGCGGAGGCCGGCTTCTTCCATCCGGGACAGCATCTTTGATCTGTCTCCCGTCCGCCATGGTAATCACCGTTTTCTTCAACGTCGCCTGTCTCCTTTCCCTGTGCCGGAAAATATCAAGACCCACGTCTTTCCGTTATTGTGAACACATTCTCAAAATCCATGCCCATATCATACACCTGCCTGTCAAAAATGTCAATTCTTATTCCCATAAAGTTCTATGAAAACGTTTCCGATTCCTGTTTTTCCGGTTCGGTTTTACATCTTGTTTCCGGGCGCTTCATCCCGTATAATAGAATGGAAAAAGGAGGTCGTTTTATGCCGAAAATCACTTTTATGGGGGCCGGTTCCACGGTTTTTGCCAAGAATGTGCTGGGAGACAGCATGCTGACGCCCGCGCTGGCGGAAAGCGTCATCGCCCTGTATGATATCGATCCGGTCCGGCTGGACGAGTCTTACACGATGCTGCAGGCGATCAACCGCAACAACGGTTCGAAAGCCCGGATCGAAAAATATCTGGGCACAGACAGCAGGAAGGCGGCGCTCCGCGGCGCCGATTACGTGGTCAACGCCATTCAGGTGGGCGGATACGATCCCTGCACCATCACCGATTTCGAGATCCCGAAAAAGTACGGCCTGAAGCAGACCATCGCGGATACGCTGGGCGTCGGCGGCGTGTTCCGGGCCCTCCGCACCATTCCGGTGATGCTGGACTTCGCCCGGGATATGGAGGAAGTCTGTCCGGACGCCTGGCTGCTGAACTATACCAATCCCATGGCCATGCTGACGGGCGCGATGCTGACCATGACCGGGGTCAGAACCGTAGGCCTCTGCCACAGCGTTCAGGTCTGTGCCTCGACCCTGCTCAAGGAACTGGGGATGGTATACGACGATACCGTTCAGTGGAAAATCGCCGGGATCAACCATCAGGCCTGGCTGCTTGAAATCACGAAGGACGGCGTCGATCTGTATCCGGAAATCAAGCGCCGGGCCCTGCTCTACAACGCGGGGAAGCTGGATCTCGGTACCGTGGAAGACCGGATCCGGGTCATGTTCCAGGGATTTAAGGGAGAGCCCGCTGACTGGTGGGTCGAGCGGGTGAAGGAGGATTACAGACGCTATCAGGAGACCGGAAAGCACGGGGATATGGTGCGGCTGGAGCTTATGCGCCGGTTTGGATACTATATCACCGAGTCCAGCGAGCACAATGCCGAATATACGCCCTGGTTTATCAAGGAACGCTATCCGGAGCTGATCGACCGCTTCAATATTCCGCTGGACGAATACCCCCGCCGCTGTATCCATCAGATCGAGGACTGGAAAAAGCGCAGCCACGAGCTGACGCAGAATCCCCTGCTGACCCATGAGCGGTCCCAGGAGTTCGCAAGCTATATTATGGAGGCAATGGAGACCGGTATCCCCACCCGGATCGGCGGCAATGTCCTGAACAACGGGCTGATCACCAACCTGCCCCGGAACGCCTGCGTGGAGGTTCCCTGCCTGGTGGACCGCAACGGAGTGCAGCCGACGTATGTCGGCGATCTGCCGGAGCAGTGCGCGGCGCTGAACCGGACCAATATCAACGTGCAGCTGCTGACCGTCGAGGCCGCGCGCACGCTGAAAAAAGACTATATTTATCAGGCGGTCATGATGGACCCGCACGCCGGCGCGGAGCTTTCCATCGACGATATCGTGGCGATGTGCGACGAGATGATCGAAGCCCACGGTGACTGGATGCCGAAGTTCAGCTGAGCATGATTTC
>CAMKJS010000099.1 GCA_946413245.1 uncultured Clostridia bacterium | reverse complement strand
TGCTGTACAACTCTTCCCTGATCGATATCACCCCGGACCGGGACGATATCACCGCGATCCCGGTGGACTGCAACGGCATCGCCGAAGAGCTGGGGAACGCCCGCACCGCCAACATGGTCATGCTGGGCGCCATCCTGCAGAAGACCGGCGTCGTCTCCATCGACGCCGCCATGGAAGCGCTGAAGTCCACCTTCGGCCCGAAGAAGGAACACCTGCTGCCCATTAACCGCCAGGCCATGGAGCGCGGCGCCGCCGCGGTACAGGCCGTCTGACCCCCGAAAGGAGTACGTCCCATGAAGCCCTTTATGGATCAGAATTTCCTGCTGAACACGGAAACCGCCCGGATGCTGTATCATGAGGCGGCCAAGGACTGCCCCATCATCGACTATCACTGCCACCTGAGTCCCCGGGAGATCTGGGAGGATATCCGGTACGACAATATCACCCAGGTCTGGCTGGGCGGGGACCACTACAAGTGGCGCCTGATGCGCTCGGCCGGTGTGCCGGAGAAATACATCACCGGCGACGCTGACGACCACGACAAGTTCCTGAAATTTGCCGAAGTGCTCGGCAAATCCATCGGAAACCCGATCTATCACTGGGCCCATCTGGAACTGCGCCGCTTTTTCGGCTATGAAGGCATCCTGAACGCCGAAACCGCTGAGGACGTCTGGAATCTGGCCAACGAAAAGCTGCACGGCGACGGCTTTTCCAGCCGCGGCCTGATCATGATGAGTAATGTGGATACGATCTGCACCACCGATGACCCCGTGGATTCCCTGGAATACCATGAGAAGCTGGAGGGAGACGTCTCCTTCCCGGTGACGGTGCTGCCCGCCTGGCGGCCGGACAAGGCCATGAACCTGGAAAAGGAGACCTGGCCGGCATACATTGAGCAGCTGAGCCGTGTTTCCGGCGTGAAGGTGGATTCCTTCGCCGCCCTGAAGCAGGCTCTGCATGTACGGCTGGACTTCTTTGCCGCGCACCACTGCTCCCTGAGCGACCACGGCCTGAATTACGTCATGTACGCCCCCGCCTCTGAAGAAAAGGTGGAAGCGGTCTTCGCCGCGCGCCTGGCCGGAAAGCTGCCCTCCGCGGAGGAGGAAGCCGCCTTCAAGTACGCCTTTATGATCGCCATGGCGGAAGAGTACCATGCCCGGGGCTGGGTCATGCAGCTGCACTACGGCTGCCGCCGGGACAACAACCCGCCCATGTTCCGCACCCTGGGGCCGGACACCGGCTACGACTGCGTGGACAACACCGCGCCTTCCACCCAGACCGCGGCCTTCCTGGGCGCCCTGGAGGACAAGGGCTGCCTGCCGAAGACGATCCTGTACTCCCTGAACACCAACGACAACGCCGCTATCGATACAATTCTCGGCTGCTTCCAGAGCAGTGAGGCCGTCGGAAAGATCCAGCACGGCTCCGCCTGGTGGTTCAACGATCATTTCCAGGGCATGACCGAGCATCTCGTTTCCCTCGGCAACCTGGGCTACCTGGCCGGCTTCGTGGGCATGCTGACGGACAGCCGCTCCTTCCTGAGCTATCCGCGGCACGAGTACTTCCGCCGCATCCTGTGCCGCCTCTTCGGCCAGTGGGTGGAGGAAGGCTTCTATCCGGATGATCCGGACACTCTCAAGGGCATCGTCAAGAGCATCTGCTACTTCAACGCCAAGCGCTATTTCAATTTTTACAAGAAGATCTGAGCAGTACACATCGCAGATGCGCAACACACCGTACTCATAGTAAAGCTCCCCGCGGAAATCCGCGGGGAGCTTCGTTATTTCCGGAACACAGGAACGCATCAGTTGAAGATATACAGATCCCGATGAGATTCGGTGCAGCACGATCGGTGATACCGTGTATATGAATATGAGGAACGATGACTCTTTCATCGTCAGTTTTGTGATGAATCTGTGGGAGCATCAGAGCGCCTTCAACCCGAATATGCCGATGCGTTTCCTTCTTTATGCCGCTCGCCTGTCTGAGAAGTATATCGCCGCAACGGAAATCAGCTCCTCGGAATTTCTTCGATTCCGAAATAGTCCAGAGCTCTCTGGATAGCCAGATCCCAGAACCGCCATTCGTGCCTGTAGCCGTCGACTTCCTCAAAGGCTGCCTTCAGGCCTGCTTTCAGGGCGTGCTCCTTAAAGCGGAGATAAGCTTCGTACAGCATATCCTGTTTTCCGCAGGCAAAATACAGTTTCGGCAGGTCCGTGCCGTTTTGCAGGGCCTCGTCCAGCACGCGCAGGGTGTTCTCATAGGATGCCAGGTATTCCTTCAGTCCGCCGCGGTTATCGATGCTGTCCTGGGTCCGCCTGAAGAAGGCCGGGTTGGCAACCCGATCCCATTCGACGTCCCGCGGAACCTGGGAGAGGACGGCTGCCCCGGCGAAGAGTTCCGGGCGGTTCAGCGCATAAACACAGGTCCCGCGGCCGCCCATGGACAGGCCGGCGATAAAATTGTCCTCCCGTTTGTCGGAGACCGGAAACCAGCCGTATACCAGGGGCATAAGCTCCTCTGTCAGGAAATCATACATATTGTACCCGAGGCTGAACGCGTGCTCCCAGTTGGCATAATTGGAGTTCAGCGCGGAGGGCATGACGACAGCCAGCTCCCTTTCGCAGGCATAGAGTTCGATGTTGCTTTTGCGGACCCAGTCCGAATGGTCGCCGAAGGTGCCGTGCAGCAGCCAGAGAACCCGGTATTTTTTTCCGTTGCCGTAAAATGCCTTCGGCACGGTTTCCCCGGGTTTGTCCGGCAGGATTACGGAAATGGTGGTATTGCCCATCAGGTACTGGCTCTGGAAATTCATCTGGATCAGTGACACGGAAATCGCTCCTTCCTCAAAAATCCTATTTACTGGGACAGCTTATTCATGACGGTGGCGTCAGTCGAAAATGTTTCCTTCCAGCGCGCTGCGGGCCGCGAGGATGTACTTCGCGGTATCCAGGGGATCCACGCCCCGGCGGGGAGCCGTATTCCCGAGCTCCGGCGGGCATTCGCGGTATCCGTGCAGTGAAGTGCTCATGCTTCCCTTCCCGCCGGTGACAGAGGCGAACTGCGTCGGGTAATCCATGCAGGCCGCGGCGGGGACAAGCGCCCGCAGCGTCACAGCCTCCTCCTCCGCGGCGGTATCCGTTATCTCTCCCCGCATCTGCCGGACGTCGCTCATGATCCGCCCGGCGCAGTCGGAAGGCACGACAAAGCAAATCTCCAGCACCGGCTCCAGAAGAACGCTCCCGGCCCGCCGCAGGCCGTCCTGAATCGCCATGGGCGTCGCGACGATAAAATCCAGCGGATGCGTATGAATCAGATGGTGATTCCCTCCTGTCAGCGTGATCTTCAGATCCGTCACCTGCCAACCCAGCCGTCCCTGGCTCAGTGCCTGCGGCAGCGCCTGTTCCACCTGGTGCTGATAGCGCGGCAGAATATCCTTCCCCGGAACCACGGAAGAATAGGTGACTCCGCTTCCCCGGGGGCCGGGCTCAAGATCGAATTCCAGCACAGCCCAGCAGGGCTTCGGCATGGTATAAGCCACAAAACCGGCAGCCCGCTCCCGGATGGTCTCCCGGTAAATCACCGCCGGATCCCCGAAGGAAACCTTCAGGCCGAACCGCGTTTCCAGCATTTCCTGCAGAATTTCCAGCTGTACCTTCCCCATAATCTGCAGAAGCAGCTCCCCGGTCGTCCGCACATACCGGGCCCGCAGCAGCGGATCCTCCGAGGACAGCACGGCGCACGCCTCCCGCAGCGCCTGCAGCTCCTCCGGCCTGTCCGGAATCACCCGGACCATCATCAGCGGAGTCTTCAGCGAACCGGGCCTCACCTTTCGCGGCAGCCTGTTTCCGTCTCCGAACACATATCCGATTTCCGGTTCTCCCAGCCCGAAAACAATCCCGACGCCGCCGGCGGTCAGCGTTCCGATATCCCTGCCCGCGGCATTCCGGATCTGGCTGATCTTCCGCTGCACCAGCACCGGTTCCCCGGTCATCCGGTCCGTCCCCGTCTGAATGTCCAGCGCCGTCCGGTTTTCCAGTTTTCCGCCGTAGAGGCGCACCCAGAGTCCGCGGCCCATGTTTTTATCCGCCGCCGCGGCAAACGCCACGCCGCACAGGCTCTCCTCCCGGGTGTCCGGCTCCGGCAGAAAGGCAGTCATGGCGTCCAGCAGCTCCGTAATTCCCCGATCCCGCAGCGCGGAACCGCAAAGCGCAGGATGCGCCTCCCCCGTCCGCGTCAGCTGCGCCAGGCGGAACCGGACTGCCTCCGGAGGAATCGTTTCTCCCTCCAGATAACGCGTCGCCAGCTCGTCGTCGGTGCCGCAGACATATTCCGTCGCCGCTTCCCGGTCCCACAGCGGGCATACTTTTTCCGTCAGCCGTTTCCGGATCTGACGGATCACTCTGTCCGAACCCGCCTCCGGCCGGTCCGTCTTGTTCAGAAAGAAAAGGAACGGCAGGCCCTGCTCCTTCAGCGCCCGGAACAGAATCTCCGTCTGCGGCTGAATACCCTGTACCGCGTCCACGACCAGCACCGCCGCGTCAATCGCCCAGAAGGAGCGCTCGATTTCCGCGGAAAAGTCGGTATGTCCGGGCGTATCGATCAGCTGAATCTCCGTTTCCTTCCAGCGCAGGGAAACGCAGGTGGCTTTCACGGAAATTCCCCGTCTGCGTTCCACGGGGAGATCGTCGGTATGCGCGGTGCCGCGGTCCACGCTGCCGGCTTCCCGGATGCTTCCGGAATGAACCAGCAGCTGCTCGGAAAGCGTGGTCTTCCCCGCGTCCACATGAGCAAAGATTCCGATGTTTCTGACGGACATCCTGTTCATTCCTCCCCAAAAGACGGTGTGCTTCCGAGAACACGGGTTCTTCCGCCTGTGGAAATGAGTATATCATGACTTGCGGACAGGGGAAAGTTCCCATGTGGATTTTCCGTCATCTCTTCGGCATGAAAAAAGCCCGTACGCATACGGGCCGGTATAATCTGTTCATCTGTTTTTCAATGCAGTCCTGATTTGCGGAGCCAGGAAAGAAGCCGCGGCGATCTTTACCGCGTCTCCCGGCAGGAACGGCAGCACGCAGAGGCTCAGGGCGGCCCCCAGCGCGTTCCCGGTCTGCTGAATGAACCATACGGTTCCGAGCGTGTACAGGATCAGGGTTCCGGCTGCCATGCGCAGCGCCTGCCGAACCCGCGCGGGCCGGGAATCCAGCCAGTTCCCGGCGCCCAGCCCCGAAACAAACGCGCAGGGCAGGTATCCGATCAGGTATCCGCCGGTAACCCCGGCCAGCTTCTGAAAGCCGCCGGTGAACCCCGAAAACACCGGGATCCCCGCCGAGCCGAGCAGCAGATACACGGCCACCGCCACCGCCGCCTTTTTCGCGCCGAGCACCAGTGCCGCGAGATAAACCGCGAAGGTGGCCAGGGATAAAGGAACGGGGCCCACCGCGACGGTCAGTGGACCGGCTACGCACAGCAGCGCCGCCATCACTGCGATCTCGGTCAGGTCCCGTGTTTTCACGCTTTTTTCTCCCCCAGCTTCAGGCTGATCTCTCCGGAATCCAGAACCCGTGTTCCTTCCGGAGTCGTCACAATCAGGCGCCCCTCTCCGTCAATATCCGTTGCGGTGGCCTGATACCGCTCATTGCCGCGGCACACCGTCACTTCACGGCCGATGACGTTGGAACGGGTCCGGTTCTCCGCCAGAAACTCTCCGCTGGTCAGCTGCGGATAAAGGATTTCCATCTGATTGCAGATTTCCGCGATCAGATGGCTGCGGGATACCGCCGTCTCGCATTCGTTCCCGATAGAGGTAGCGATTCCCTTCAGTTCCTTCGGAAATTCCATGGAAGCCACGTTGATTCCGATCCCCAGAATCACGGCCTCCAGATGCCGGCTCTCGACTTCCACGCTGGCCTCGCAAAGGATGCCGCCGACTTTACGGTCGTTCAGGTACAGATCGTTCACCCACTTAATCTGTACCTGCGTTCCCGCCAGCGCGTCAATCGCCCTGGCCGCGGCCACCGCCGCCAGGGAAGTAATGCGCGCGGCAATCCCCGCGTGCACCTGGGGCCGCAGCACCAGGGACATATAAACGCCCGACCGTCCGGGCGAATAGAAAACACGCCCGAAGCGTCCTCTCCCTCCGGACTGGGAATCCGCCACCACCAGCAGCCCTTCCGGAGCTCCGGTGACGGACGCGGCACGCGCCCGCAAATTCGTGGAGTTAAGGCAGGGATAAATCTCCATGGTCTTTCCCATGGTTTCCGCTGTCAGCCATCTCCTGATTTCTGATTCCGTAATCACATCTGATCCTTCTGCCAGACGGTAGCCCCGGTTGGTGCAGGCGGAAATCTTGTACCCATCCCGGCGCAGCTGTGTGATAGCCTTCCATACCGCAGTGCGGCTTACCCCCAGCCGCCGGGCCAGCTTCTCGCCGGATACCGCTTTGTTTTCTTCCAGAAGCGTATAAAGAACCTGTTCTTTCGTAGACATATCAGGTTTCCCTTCCTTCCGGATATTATCATAACAGTTGTCACGGTCAGCGTCAACGGATTGTCCCGTTTTAGTTTACAATTTTTCTTTCAGGTTGCAATGCGGGTACCGGCATGATATAATGACGCCGTCCCGTGTTCGGAACGGCTTTTTTTCGTATGGTTTTTCTGCCCTGTGCCGGCTTCAGGCCGGAGGATGTTTGAAAGGATTGATTGTTTCCATGGGCCTATGGATCGCCCTGATTCTCTGTATACTCCTCTCCGCTTTCTTTTCAGCGTCGGAAACCGCTTATTCCGCCTCCAACAAAGTCAAGCTGAAAACCGTCGAGGGGCGGCGCAAAGCAAAGGCGCAGACCGCGCTGGATCTGCTGGAAAAATATGATTCTCTGCTGACCACGGTGCTGATCGGCAATAATATCGTGAATATCGCGGGTGCCGCCATTGCGACTTTGCTGTTTACCACCCGGATCCTTCCCGGCAAGGAAGACCTGGCCACTACCGTCGCCTCCGCCGTGATGACGGTGTTGGTGCTCTTTCTGGGCGAGGTTGGGCCCAAAACCCTGGCCAAACAACAGCCTGAAAAGTTCGCCATGGCGGTCAGCCCGGTCATGCGTGCCCTCGTAGTGGCCCTGCACCCGCTGGATCTGCTGTTTTCCCTGTGGCGCCGCCTGCTGTCCCGACTTATCAAGCCGGATCCGGAAGAAAGCCAGATTGAGGACGAACTGATCACCATCATCGACGAAGCCCAGACCGAAGGAGATATCGAAGAGGACGAAGGCGAGCTGATCCGCTCCGCCATCGAATTCAACGATCAGGACGCGGAGGACATCATGACGCCCCGGGTGGACGTGACCGCCCTGGAGGATACCGCCACCCTGGAAGAGGCCGCGGACCTGTTCCGGGATACCTGGTATTCCCGGATCCCGGTGTACCATGAGGATCTGGATCATATCGTGGGCATTCTCCATGAGAAGGATTTCTATAAGATGACCCACGAAGGCGTCACGGATCTGAAAAGCATCATGAAGGAACCGGTGTTCGCGCCGGCTTCCCTTTCCATCAGCAACCTGCTGAAGCTGTTCCGCACCTCCAAGACCCATATGGTCATCCTGCTGGATGAATTCGGCGGGACGGACGGGATCGTCACCATGGAGGACGTGCTGGAGGAGCTGGTCGGTGAAATCTATGACGAGCACGACGAGGTCAACGAGGAAATCGTCGAAGGCGAAGACGGCAGCCTGATCGTGGACGGCGGCATGCAGCTGCAGGAGCTGCTGGAGAAATACGAGCTCACGGACAGCTGGGACGCGGACACCGTCGGCGGCTGGGTCAGCGAAATGCTGGAAAAGGTTCCGGAAGTGGACGACAGCTTCGAGCTGGAGGGCCTGTGCTTCCGGGTAGTGGAAATGGACGGCTTCCGGGTCACCAAAGTACAGATCACCCGGAAACAGGAGGAGCCGGAATCGTCAGAAGCTCCCGCTGAGAAAGAGAAAGAAAAAGAGAAAGAAGGCTGACCGCCCGGAAACAGGCTGGGCCTTCTCCCGTAAGTGGGCAAAAAGAATCCGGAGGCCATATCGGACCGTCCGGATTCTTTTTTGCGTGTTTTATTTTCCCGCTTCTTCCGCGAAGATCAGGTCGTCCCGAAGTCTGTACAGCGTGGCGCCGCGCTTTTTCTGGCAGAACGCCTCCGCCCACCATTGGATCTCCTTCACCGCGTCAAACTGCACTTTACCGTACCGGATTCCCTTGATCCGCTTTCCGGCCATATTGCTGTCCATCCAGTGCACTGTATCGGTCTCCGGATCATAGTCCGAGATCATGATGGCGCTGTGGGCGCCTGTGCCGTGGGAGTACTTGGCGGTCATCTGGAAATAGTCTCCCCGTTTCACCTGGCGCATGAAGGCCAGAGCCAGCTCCATGTTCTCTTCCTTGCTCAGCTTGGTGTCGTACAGAAACTGGGCCGCCTCATAGAAGGGGTTCCCCTTCTCCGGCGTGATTTCCTCCCAGCAGTAGCCGTAATAGTACGGTTTGCATTTCGCCGCGGGCTGATTGTTGGGAATCCGAAGCTGTACATCCGGGAATTCCCCGATCCGGTACTTGTCCCGGTTCTGGCGGAACAGGTACACCGTGAAATTCTTGCAGACATAGATATCCCGCGCGTAGTGCGCCCGCTGCAGCTTCCCGTCCGCCTGCTCATACAGCTTCTGCCCCAGGGCAATGATGTCTTCGATGAACGCTTCCTTCGCCGCAGAGGCCTGAGCCGGCTGCCCGGCAGCCTCTGTCGCCGCGGTGCTTTCCGGAGCTTCCGGTCCTGCCGTTTCGCCCGGTTCCTCCTCGGCGTCCAGATCCACGTCTTCCTCAATGGAACCGTCCGCCCCGATCGTTTCCGCCCGTACCGCGGGCTTCCCGGCTCCGAAGAGCAGAAGCAGCGCCATCAGCCAGCAAAGCGCTTTTCTCATGCTTCCGTCTCCCCTTTCGGGCCGCCGCGATCCGCCAGCGCTTTTTCAATTACGGGGCGGATCGCGGTGTTGTCCGTCATTCGGGCAATGGCTTCCACAGCCATCAGCAGCAGATCGTGCTCGCTGGTGTCTCCCCGGGCGCCTTTGGTGATTTCGTAGATCAGCTGATCCGCCCTGCGGATGTTCTCCTGATAGGTTTTATAAGCCTGCTCCATGCTGAAAGGATCCGCTTCCGTCTGCGGATTCTCCGGCGTCATTTCACTCACGTTCTTTTCCTCCCGCGGTCTGATGCCAAATTGAATTCATTTTCATTATACCACGGTCGTCAATGCCCCGGAGATCAGCTGCGTAGCCGGGCGCCCGGAGGAAGCCACGGTCCGGGCCGCCTTTCCTCCCCTTCCGGACCGTCCTCCGGCCTGTCCGGACCTCCCTCCGGCCTGTCAGGGCCCTGCGGTCCATGATGCGGCCGGCCGCGGCGCGGACAGCGGGGACCTCCCGGTCCGTCCTCCGGGAAATCCGGCAGATCCAGGGACAGCTTCTCCAGATGGTCGCTCAGCCGGTTGCACAGGGCTGCAAACCGGTCTTTTTCCTCTTCGGAAAAGCAGGCGGTCTTCCTGGCCGCGTCCTCCTCCCGGACGGCGTCCATCCCGGTCATCAGCAGAATCCCTTTCTCCGTCAGGGCGATGTGCTGCACCCGCTTGTCTTCCTCGTCCGTCATCCGGGTCAGCCATCCGTTCTCCTCCGCCCGGGTCAGCATTTCACTGAGAGAAGAAGGACGCAGATCCAGCAGCTCGCAGAGCTCCCGGGAGGAGACTCCCGGATTCACCCGCACGCAGGCCAGCATCCTGCCCACCGCCGGCGGAAAAGGCCGCTCGCCGAAATCCGGCGGACAGCGCCGCATGGCTCTCGAG
>CAMKJS010000098.1 GCA_946413245.1 uncultured Clostridia bacterium | reverse complement strand
GAGAAGAACCGGGCCGTTGGCCTTCAGCCAGGCCCGGGATTCTTTATATCCGGGCAGAACCTTTTCCACCTCCGCCCAGAAGCGGGGGCTGTGGTTCATTTCCTTCCGGTGGCACAGCTCGTGCACGATCACGTAATCCCGCACGTCTGCGGGGCACAGCATCAGGAGGCAGTTGAAGTTGAGATTGCCCTCGGCGGAGCAGCTGCCCCAGCGGGTTTTCTGGTTCCGGATGGTGATCAGGCCGACCCGGACGCCCACCAGCCTCGCCAGCTCCGCGACCCGGGGCGGAAAGAAAGCCAGCGCCTGGTTTGCCAGGGCCCTGATTTCGTCCATGGTCAGGGGAGGCTGCTGCCGTGCGGCTTCGTCCCGGCTGGAAACCTGCGCCAGATGCTTTTCGATCCAGTCGCGCTTTTCGTCCACGATCCGGCGGACGTCCGCCGCGGGCAGGTGCAGCGGCGCGCGCACCAGCACCTGGGTTGAGGAAAGAATCTGAATGCCGACGGTTTTCCTGCGGCTGCGGACGATCTGAACGGTATAGGTTGCAGGATTCATGAGACCGAACCTCCCGGGAGAAAAATCATATCTGCGGTCATGTCTTTATTGTATCCGAATTTTTTGGAAATACAACGTTTTTTCCATCTTGTTTCCGGGGATCGGCAATGCTATAATACCCGCACATTGATCCGGCAAAGCAAAAAACGAAGGAGAGAACCGTATGGGCAACTATCGGAATTTCAGACTGGTGTACTATTTTGTCGCCATGGGAACAGCCCGGGCGGAGAGGGAAAAGCTGGAGAAGGACCTGGCGTTTTTTGAGAAATATCTGCGGGCGGACAAGGTGTATCTGGAGCCCTACCGCGGCAGCGTCATGGCGGACGAGGCGCAGGTGGAGCTGTGCCGGGAAATTTTCCGGGAGCATGGGGTGGAGGTGGCCGGCGGGCTGACCACGACGATCCTGACCGGAGAGGGTGAGGAGCCGAAGCAGCGCCTGTTCGACACCTTCTGCTATAACGACGAAAAGATGACGGAGAAGCTCCGGGAGGTATGCTCCTTCCTGGGGGCGCATTTCGACGAGTTTATCATCGACGACTTCTTCTTCACCAACTGCACCTGCGAGGCCTGCCGCAAAGGGCGGGACGACTTCAACCGGGAGCACGGAATCACGGACGGAAGCTGGCAGGCATACCGCCTGAAGCTGATGGAAAAGGTAAGCCGGGAGTTCGTTATCGGGCCTGCGAAGGCGGCGAATCCGAATTGTAAAATCACCATCAAATATCCCAACTGGGCGGAAAGCTATCAGGAAACCGGATACAATCCCGCGGATCAGCGGAAGCTGTTCGACCGGATCTATACCGGCACGGAAGCCCGGGATACCGTGACCACGGATCAGCATCTGCCCCGGTATCTGAGCTATTCCCTGATGACCTATTTCGAGAATATGTGGCCCGGACATAACGGCGGCGGCTGGTTCGATCCCTTCGATCTGCACATTACGGAGCAGTATCTGGAGCAGGCGTATCTGACCGCTTTCTCGAAGCCGAAGGAACTGATGATGTTCTGCTTCCAGGCCCTGGCGGACAATCCGTTCCTGCCGGCGTTGGGCTACCATCTGGACAAGCTGGACGAGGTGCTGGATTACTGCGGCAGTCCCGTGGGCATCCCGTGTTATCTGCCGGACAACTGTCAGGGCGAGGATAACGTGCAGGACTTCCTTGGCATGTGCGGCCTGCCCGTCACCCTGACGCCGTATTGGCCGGAGAAGGCGGAAGCGGTTCTGCTGACCCGGTCTTCCGCCTGCGACCCGGATATCGTGGAGAAGCTGGAAAAGTTCGTGGCGGAGGGCGGAAAGGCGCTGGTGACCGGCGGATTCCTGAAGGCCACGATGGACCGGGGTATTCAGCGGATGACCTCCATCCGGTTTACCGGGCGGACAATCCGCGGGCGGAACTACCGGGTGGAAAACGCCGGAAACCGCCGGGCGATCGACTATCCTACCGGAACGGAAGAGATCGGAATTCCGGTGTGCGAGTTCCGGAACAACGCGACCTGGGCGGTGGTCAAGGTCGCGGAAAGCGAGGAAAGCTTCGGCATTCTGCTGAAGGATACCTACGGCAAAGGCCAGCTTTGGACCCTGGCGGTGCCGGACAATTTCCCGGATCTGTATAAGCTGCCCGGCCGGGTGCTGACCCGGATCCGCCGGGAATTCCCCGCCGGCGGTGCCTACCTGGAATGCAGGGCCGGCGTGAGCCTGTTCCCCTATGACAACGATACGATGATCGTCTATCCCTATGTCACTGTGAAAAGCCAGCCGGCGACGGCTTATATTCACGTGACGGGGGAGGCGCAGGCGCTGGAGATGCCGGTGCGCAGTCATCCGCTGACCGGGGACATCATCCGGATCCCGCCGCTGTATTCCCGGGACGGGGAGACCGTGTTTGAAGTCCGGACCATGCCGGGACGGTATGAGTTGTATCAAATTGTCCGGTAAAAAAAGACAAAAAAAAGGGGAGGTCCCGCTGTCAGGCGGGCCTCCTCTTTCAGTAATCCGGATTATTTCTGCACCGGTTTGAAGTCCACGTTGGTCAGGAAGTCGATGCACATACCGATCTGCGCTTCCGTCAGGGTCTGGCTTGCCGCGGAGGGATTGGGCGTCATGTTGAACTCGATGAAATATCCCTTGTAGATGGCCAGGATATCCACGAAGTCCGTGTCGCTGCCGATCTCGCGGGCCACCAGCAGCTTGGTGCCGTAGCCGGTTTCGCGGTAGCTGATGGCGACCTCGTTCATGTCCGTGAAGGACTGCTCCAGCACGGCCAGTTCTTCGTCGCTCATGTCGTTCATCCGTTCCACGTCGCCGTAGGTCTCGTCGTATCCGATGGACAGGTACAGCTTGGGCTTCGTCATATCTTCGGACTCGACGGAGGCCACGATCGAGGTGCCTCTCCGGTTCACCACCTGCAGGTTGTAGCCTTCGGGCAGTTCACAGGTCAGTTCGAATTCTCCGTTGACGTTCAGGGTACCCAGCGTCTGCTTTCCGGCTTCGGCGGTCTGGGCAGCCTGCTTCACGATGGGGGTGGCGTAATTCTTGTGAATGTAGCCGATCTTGTTGGTTTCGGGATCACGGGCCCGGTACCAGTTGGTGGTTTCGCCGACGACGATCAGCTCTTTGCCCTGTCCGAAGGAAGCAATCCGGGACGTGATCTTGCCGGGGCCGACGCGGAAGTTGACCCAGCTGGAAACCCGGGACGGACGGACGGCGATGTAGTAGGATTCCACTTCCTTTTCGCTCTTGAGCTCGTTGTTGAGCTTCTTCTGCTCTGCCTGCTCCTCCTGTTCCGCGGGGCTCTTGGTGGGCGTCACGGGCTGTGTCCGGGCCTTCGGCTTCTTTTCCTTCAGGAACCGGGCCTGGATATAGGCTTCGGTCCAGCCGTTCTTCTGCCACAGGAGGACGCCCCAGCCGGTGGAGTTGATGAATTCCACCTGAACCGGCTCCCCGTAGCCCAGTTTGGCGATGATGTTGCTGTTGCTGCTCGTGTCGGGCGTGCTGCGGATGTTGACGGTGTTGCCTTTCTCAAAATAGGTCCACATGGTGATGGGCTCCGCGTGGGAAGCAACCGGGATCATGATGAACGACGCGGCCATCAGGACCAGACTCAGAAGCAGTGCAATCGTTTTACGCATTTTGGATAACCCCTTTCTCATTTCCGTAATCTTCGGGAGCGTTTTCGCCGCCCCGTGTGATTTCTCACTGTATTTGCGGCCGGAGGAGTCAAAGCGTTTTGATCCTCCGGACACATATAGATACGCATGTCGTTTCGCCCCTGGCAGCGGTTTTTCAAAAACGAAGATAAATACAGATAAACGAAGAAAAACATCGATATACAGAGAATAATGCAATGTGGACCAGCTGTCTTTCGCCCGTTTCCGGCTTTTTCAGGCGGCTTTTTCCGCTTCTGCCCCATGCTGATAACCTGCATACGGCTTTCGGGTGTTGTTTTCCGGGGCGATCGGGTGTATATTGCAGGAAAGAATAATATAAATCGGGAGGATCATCAGACAATGGCAAAGCGAAGTCTGTTCAGAAAGATCGTTGTTCTGATCCTGGCGGCTGCCGTGGTCCTGGGCTCCGCGGGGCCGGTGCGGGCGGCTGAAAAGGCGAAAATAACCGTTACCGGGCCGCTGGAGGTGGCGCCCGGCGCTTCGGTGCGGCTGAAAGCGTCGGTGACCCCGGCGGACGCCGATCAGGCGGTAACGTGGAAGAGCAGCGACAAAAAGATCGCGACGGTTTCATCGTCCGGCCGGGTGAAGGGGATCGCCCCGGGAAAAGTAAAGATTACCGCGACTTCCGTAAAGGACAGCAGCCTGAAAAAAACCGTTACGGTGACCGTGATGAAAAAAGCCGCGGCAAAGATCCGGGTTTCCGCGGAAACGAAACAGCTGGATCTGAACGGCCAGAAAACGGTTGCCCTCACGGCAAAAGTCAGCCCCTCTTCCGCCAGTCAGCATGTTTCCTGGAAGAGCAGCGACCGGAAGGTGGCCAAAGTGGACGCGAAGGGTCTGGTGACCGCTGTCGGCACGGGAAAGGCGACGATCACGGCGACGGCAGAGGACGGCAGCAAGGTTACGGGAAAGATCACGATTACCGTGAAGAATACGGCGCCGGTGAAGCCGAAATACTATGCGCTGCTGGTCGGGAACGGATACGGATATCCCGAAGGCCTCGACGTGCAGCTGACAGAAGTGCCGAAGGAAATCAGGACCGTAAGGACCATGCTGAAAGGTCTGTCCCAGGAATGGCAGATCACCCTGCGGGAAGATCTGACGGCAAACGGAATCGCGCGGGCGATCAAAACAGCCTTCGGAAAGGCGGAGAAGAACGACGTCTGTCTGTTCTTCTATGCCGGTCACGGCGTATCCGCGGAGGAAGCGCCGAAAATCCTTGATTCCGAGCGGGGTGGGCTGATCGGCGTCGATTTCGAGGTTCTGACCGGGGAAAAGCTGGCGGCGACCCTGAAGGAGGCCTGCTCCGGGAAAGTAATCGTGATGCTGAATTCCTGCGGGAGCGGCAGTGTGCTGCATCAGGACGGGACTGCCGGCAATCCGGCGGCGAACGCCCGCGGCTTTACGCGGGAAATGATAGACGCCTTTTCCCGGGCGGACGACGGCCCGCGGGAAAACATCGGAGAACTGCGGGACGGGAAGTTTACAGTGCTGACAGCCTGCGACTATCTGGAACTGGGAACAACGCACGATTTCGGAAAAGACCGGTGCAGCGCGTTCGCGTATTTTCTGTTGCAGGCGGCGGGATGCGGATTCCCGGGCGGGAAATACAGCGGCAGCATGCCCGCGGACACCGACGGGGACGGCAGGCTGACGCTGAACGAAACCTACAGCTGGGTCTACGGGAAAGTGCTGGAGGACTGCGGGCAGCACGTACAGAAATACGGCAAGGGCTCCTTTGTCCTTTTTGAACGGGGAGGTGCAAAATGAACAGAACGATGCGAAGATGTCTGATTGGGTTACTGCTGACGGTCGCTTTGCTGGCACTGTGCACGGCGGCCTGCGCGGCGGAAAAGGGAAAATGGGGAGAGCTGAGCTGGAAGCTGGACGACAGCGGTGTGCTGACTGTCAGCGGCCAGGGCGGCATGGAGCCGATGTGGGATCCGGAAAGCGACGGATGGCGCCCGTACGCGGACCGGATCCGCAAAGCGGTTATCCGGAAGGGAATCACGGAAATCGGCGACGCTGCCTTTCAGGACTGCACGGAACTGGCGGAGATCAGTCTTCCGGCGGGGCTGAAAAGCGTCGGAAACTTCGCGTTTTATAACTGCGTGAAGCTGAAGTCCGTTTCCATCCCCGAGAGCGTGACGGAGATCGGGGCCTGCGGATTCGCCTATTGCGTCAGTCTGAAAACCTTCTCCTTTCCGAAAGGGGTGACCTACCTTTCCGCTTCGGTTCTGGACTGGTGCAGGGGCCTGAAAGAGGTCAGAATCAACGGACCCGTGACGACGATCGACAGCAGCGCGTTCCGGGACTGCGCGGGACTGCAGGAAATAACGCTTCCGGATACGGTGGAAAGGATCCGGGAATACGCTTTTGAGGCATGTACCGGGCTGAAGAGGATCGTGATTCCCCGGAAGGTGAAAACCATTGAAAACAGGACGTTTTGCGGATGCACCGGCCTGACGGAGGTCGTTCTGCCGGAGAAGCTGACGGCGATCGGCAGCGGAGCCTTTTATGCCTGCCGGAAGCTGAAGGCGCTCACGATTCCCGCCGGCGTGAAATCCATCGAAGCCTACGCGTTCGGGTATTGCTCGACGCTGAAGAAGATCAGTCTTCCCGCGGGGATCACAGCCATTGCGCGGAACACCTTTACGCACTGTGACGCGCTGGAATCCATTACGGTTCCGAAAGGCGTGACGTCCATCGGCAAGGAAGCGTTTCTCCACTGTGTGTCCCTGAAGGAAGCGACGATCGGGGCTGGGGTCCGGTCCATCGGGGAAAGCGCGTTTGAAAACTGCCGGAAGCTGAAGTCCGTGACCATCAAAACGAAAAAACTGACGGAGAAAAATGTCGGTAAGAATTGCTTCCGGAAGATTTCCGGGAAAGCCGTGATCCGGTGCCCGAAGGGAAAGCTGAAAGCGTATCAGGCGCTGCTGCTCAAAAAAGGCGTGCCGGAAACAGCGGTGTTCCAATAAGAACATGTACTAATAAGAATAGGAAGAAAAACTCCGGGACTGTCTCATGGGAGGCAGCCCCGGAGTTTTTTCTGTGTCGGGGAAGATCAAAAAAAGAGGAGCTGCCCCTCCCGGCTGTTTCCGGCCGTTACGGGGCAGCTCCGGAAGAAGCTTATTCAGCTAAGCCTGATCAGCAAGCAATTACTGAGCAGCCTTCCAGGCGTCATACTGTTTCTGAATCTCGTTGATGATTGTCGCCATGTCTTTCGCGATAGCAGCCTTCAGCGCTTCGATACCCAGGGCAGGATCGTCGGGATCCACCTGGCCGCACATCAGAGGATTGGCCATTTCGCTGATGATAGCGTCCACAGACGCGATCTCATCAGCCACCTTGTCCTTCACGAAGCGGAAGCCCAGGGAAGCGGTGGCGATGGCGTCATCCGCGTAGGACTGGAGCAGCTCGTTCTTCTGAGGATCTTCGGAGGTCAGCACGTACTGCAGCTTGGTGTTGCCGACAGTCCAGGCACCGCCGTGTACGCCGTACCAGTTCTGGTCGGTCAGCTCAACCTGCTGATCGTTCACCTTGGTGTAGTTGGTGCCTTCGGCGCCGAACAGCATCAGGTTGACCAGGGTCGCGTCGCTGTGCATGAGGTTCAGATACTTCATGGCAGCTTCGGGGTTCTTGCTGGTTACCGGGATGCCGAACATGGAGCCGCCCGCGTGGGTCGTCACGACGTACTTGGGCTGCATGGTGATTTCGATGCACTCGAATTCGGTGGTGGCGTTGGCGGCATACATTTCAGCAGCCTTGATGTTGTTGCCCTTCAGGGGCTGCGCGAAGGCCAGGAAGTCGCCGCGGCCGAAGGTGCCGTTGTAGTCGAAGCTGGTCAGAGCGGCATCGGGGCTGATGTAGCCGGCCTGGCCCCACTTGTACATGAGGCGGATATGCTCTTCCTGCTCGGGGGTCGCGAAGATGCTGTAGATGGTCTCGTCGAAGTTGCCGTCCTCGCCCTTCGCCATCTTCATGGCGATGGAGTTGGAGCCCATGCCTGCCCAGTCGGGGCACCAGGGTTCATCGGGCCAACGGCCGGCTTGGCCGTCCATCAGGTAGGGGTACTTGTCGGGATGGAGTTCCTTATACTTCGCCAGCCAGGGCTCCAGATCCGCCAGGGTCTTGATGGAAGGATCGTCAGCAGTCACGTCCCAGCCGATTTCGGCGGCGGCGGTCTTGTTGATGATCAGGCCTTCCGGCACGCACAGTTCCTTGTTGGTGGGGATGCCGTACAGAACGCCGTTCACCTTGACGCCGTCCAGGAAGGTCTGGGGCAGGGTTTCCTTGATGCCCTGACCGAACTGCTCGACCAGGTCATCCAGGGGCATGAGCAGGCCACCGGCAACTTCCACGCCGTAGCCTTCCCAGTCAGCCGTGAAGATCAGGTCCATCTTCTCACCGGACTGCAGAGCGTTGATGGCCTTGTCGTTCCAGTCGCCCCAGCCAATGATGTGATAGGAAACCTTGGCGCCGATCAGGGGCTCAACGTAAGCGTTGACAGCCTCTTCCACACCGGCACGGACGGCTTCGTTGTCGCCATTGCCGACCCAGTAGATGTCCAGGGTGTAGTCGTCAGCCATGGCAGTGGGTACCAGCGCGAGGATCATGACCAGGGCCAGTAACAGGGATACCAGTTTCCGCATGATAGGTTCCTCCTTGAAAAATATTATTTCACGGGCCTTACGGTCCGTTGAAAGCAGGGAAAAAGGGGCTTTGCTACTCCTTCCCGCAACCTCAATGGTCGTGACTGCCCACTGGGCAGTTCACTCCCTTTCGGTTGAGTAAACCTTTGACGAAATTTCCGCCGCAGGCGGTCGTCAAAGGTTTACCCCTTAACAGCACCGACGGTCAGACCTTTGACGAAGTACTTCTGGAAGAAGGGGTAGGCCATGATGATGGGACCGACGGTGACCACGGCCATGGCCATACGGAAGGTTTCCGCCGGCAGGTTGGCCACGTTCACACCGCCCATGCGGGAGGCGTTCTCCTTCAGGAAGCGCAGGTTGTTCATGGTCTGATAAATCGTGTACTGCAGGTTGTAATACGTGGCGGAGTCGTTGATCAGCAGGCAGTTCCGGAAATCGTTCCAGATACCGATGGCGCTGAACAGACCGACCGTGGCAAAGCCGGGAACGGCCAGGGGCGCCACGATCTGCAGCAGGGTCCGCCATTCGCCGGACCCGTCGATCCGGGCGGATTCGATAATCGCCTCCGGCACGGTGGACTGGTAGAAGGTCCGCATGATGATGACCCAGTACGCCGAGAAAGCCATGGGCAGGAACAGGGCCCAGACCGTGTCCTTCAGGCCCAGCACGCTGCGGGTCATGTTGTAGTAGCTCACCATGCCGCCGCCGAACAGCATCGTAAAGAAGCTGAAGAACGTGAAGAACTTTTTGAACCGGAAGTCCGGCCGGCTCAGGGCGTAGGAGTACAGGCCCACGGTAATCACGGAAAGAATCGTGCCCGCGAAGGTGGCGATCAGCGTGTTCTTGTACGCGGTCAGAATTACCGATCCGTCACGGAACAGGTAGGTGTACGCGTTGACGGAGAACTCCAGGGGCCACAGCCGGTATCCGTAGGTGGTCAGCGCCTGCTCGCTGGTGATGGAAGAAATAATGATGATCCAAAGCGGGAAAATGATAAGGATACAGAAGATGATCAGCAGAATATTGAAGATCAGATTGGTTCCGCGGGAAATCTGGTTCCGGGCCATGCTGTGCTTCGCAGCCTCTTTTTCGGCTTTCATCAGCCGTCTGGCTTCCTTGCGGTCGACAGTTGTCATTGCTCTTCCCTCCTTCCCATCAGAACAGCGCCATTTCGGGCTGATGCCGCTTCACGATCCAGTTCGTGAGCAGAATCAGCACGAAACCGACGATGGACTGGAAGAAAGCGCCGGCGCCAGCGTACCCGAAGGAGTTGCGCAGGTTGCCTTTCTTCAGCATGTCGTACACATACACGTCGATGGTGGTAGTTACCTGCCGCAGGGTGCCGGACCCGTTGGGCAGGGAGTAGAACATGTCGAAGTCGCCGTTGAAGATCCGGCCGACGGCCAGAATCTGCAGCATGACGATGGTGGGCATCAGCTGAGGCAGGGTGATATAGCGGAACTGCTGCCACTTGCTGGCGCCGTCGATGGCGCCGGCTTCGTACAGCTGCTCG
>CAMKJS010000097.1 GCA_946413245.1 uncultured Clostridia bacterium | reverse complement strand
CGGTCACGTCCGTTCCGCTGTGCATCACCTTGTATCCGGCCGCCACCGGGTTGTTGCCGTCCACGGTGTCCTTCACGTCCGTGACGCTGCCGGTCGCTTCCGCGGTCAGCTCGTCCCCGGGAAACAGGTCTCCGCCGGTCAGCGTGACAGTGCTGTTCGTATGCGCTGCGCCGTCATACGGCCACTCTCCGTCTCCCGCGGTAATCGTAATCTTTGCCGCGGCGTTCTTCATCGTCAACCTGCCGTCCACGATGCTCACCATGTAGTTGCCGGGCGTTCCCTTCGTGAATTCATAGCTCTCCACTTTATTGGTGATAATGCCCTCCCCGGGGAAGGTAATACTCCCGGTGATCTCCGCGCTGATCGCGTCGTCACCAACCAGGCCTTTCACGTCATATTCCGGCCAGCTCTGCGCCGTTCCGTTGTACGTGAATATACAATCCAACGCCGATACGATCACAGTTGCCTTCTGAATTGTATAATTCACAATGGCGGTGGCATCGCCCAGCGTAATCATCGCTCTGTATGTACCCGCACCTGCCGGAGCCTCTGAACCCGGCCAGTCAGTCCATACCGGGCTTTCGATACCGGTAACCTGAGTCTGCATCTGATAGACAATTGGGGCGTTTCTCCGGATATTGCCGGGATCCGTGACCGTCGGCACGGGATCCCGCCCGTCCCCGTAGGTTGTATGTGCCGGAATTCCAAGGGTCAGCGTTTCCCGAGGGACATCGCACCCGTCCTCATGACAGCCTCTGATGATCGTGTCCCCTGATTCGGAAACGCTATAATCGACGATATGGCCGTTTTTATCCAGCGGTTTGTATTCGAAATGTGTAACTGTTTGCGAAGATTCATCGTAGTAAGCATACAGGATGATTTTATTCTCGTTTATATAGATATCTGCCCCCTGATATTCAGCTTCATATCTCACAACCGGCTGTATATCCGTTTCTTCTTTAACTCCCCAGTTTAGATCCCAGTTTCCTGCCTGCTTGATCTTCAGTCCTCCAATGGTACTGCCATGATTTATGACACAGGAATAGGTATTCCCTGTAAGGTCCATTGGAAGATCCACCCACCCATTAAAATCCCCGGCCACAGCAAGTTCAGGATAATCAGCTGCTTCCGCCTCCGGTAACATTCCCTGCCACAGTCCGGCCATCATTGCCGTGCACAGCAGTACTGCAGCCATTATTTTCCAACGCTTCATTTTCTCAGCCCTCCCGTCAGTTTCCGCAACGCTGTTTTCCTGAAGGAACGCAGCTTTCATGTCCGTCGTCGACATTCGTCACGCAGTTTTATTTTACCCGCGGCGACGCTTTGCGCAATCATCTGTTATGGATCATGTCGCCTTACTGTCATATTCAGATCGATTCCCTGCACTTCCGGAATTATTTTACCAGTAAAACGCTTTTCTTTCAAGGCTTGTGTGCTATGCACACGTCGCGCATTTGAGCTCTTCCCCTGTCGATACGTTCATCCTGAATTCATTCGCCCTGTAAACAGTTATCTCAGCGATGCTTTTTTTGCGCATTTCTTGACAAATGTATTTCTGTTTGATAAAATATATTTGTATCATCTGTGATGAAAGGAGGAGCTCATGAACTACGACTATCATGAGGCGATGAAGCTTGCCAATCAGCTGTGCTTCCCGCTGTATGCCGCCGCCCGGAACGTGACCGGCCTTTACACCCCCTGGCTGAAGCCGCTGGGCCTGACCTACACGCAGTACATCGTCTTTCTGGTACTGTGGGAAAAGGATGGCCTGTCCGTAACGGAAATCGGCGAAAAGCTGATGCTGGATAACGGAACCCTTTCTCCCCTGCTGAAGAAGATGGAGCAGGCCGGTTATGTAGAAAGGCGCCGCTGCCGCAAAGACGACCGGATCGTCGAAATCACACTGACGGACGCCGGAAGAGCACTGCGGGAACGGGCCAAAGACGTTCCCGGTCATGTGGCCGGCTGCATCGATCTGCCTCCTGAAAAGGCACAGATGCTGTACGCTCTGCTCTATGAACTGCTGGACAACCAAAAGAAACGGAACGACACACAAACGGAAGGAGAATGAACATGAAAACAGTCTATGATTTCACAGTGAAGGATCGTCAGGGCAACGAGGTGAGTCTGTCGGAGTATCAGGGTAAGGTTCTGCTGATCGTCAATACGGCCACCGGCTGCGGCTTTACCCCGCATTATGATCCGCTGGAGGCGATGTACAGGGATCTGCGGGACCGGGGTTTTGAGATCCTGGACTTCCCCTGCAACCAGTTCGCCAATCAGGCTCCGGGCAGCGACGATGAGATCCATCAGTTCTGCGCCCTGAAATTCGGCACGGAATTCCCCCAGTTCGCGAAGATCGATGTCAATGGCGATACTGCCGATCCACTGTTTGCCTTCCTGGCCTCGGAGAAGCCCTTTGAAGGCTTTGGAAAGGGCCTGAAGAGCGCTGCGCTGAACAAGTTCGCGGCCATGAACAACAAGAAGTACGGCGACAAAACCTACATCGGGTGGAACTTTACCAAATTCCTGATTGACCGCGAAGGCAAAGTCGTCGCCCGCTTTGAGCCCACCGAGGACATGGAAGATGTCAGAGCCGCGGTTGAAGCGGCGCTGTAAACTGTAGGCAGAAGCCCTATGCGATACAGAAATGTGATCCCGGCCGTCTTTATCGACAGGCCCAACCGGTTCATTGCCCATGTGGATATCGGCGGCCGCACGGAAACGGTGCACGTGAAAAACACGGGCCGGTGCAGGGAGCTGCTGCTCCCCGGGGCGGAGGTATGGCTTTCCGGATCGGACAACCCCGCCAGAAAGACCGCCTATGATCTGATCGCCGTCCGGAAGGCTACCGGCCTGCTGGTCAATATCGACAGCCAGGCGCCGAATACCGTGGCCCGGGAATGGTTGGATACGCAGCGCTTCGACACGGTCCGCCCCGAGTATCCGCACGGCCTTTCCCGCCTCGATTTCATGATGGAGCGCGGAGACGAACGCTTTCTGATGGAAGTCAAGGGCTGCACCCTGGAGCGGAATGGAATCGGTTATTTCCCGGATGCCCCGACGGAACGGGGCGCAAAGCATCTGCGGGAGCTGGCGAACGCGGCGGACTGCAAACCCGTTCTGCTGTTTGTCATCCAGATGGACGGAATCACCGTGGTGCGCGGGAATCACGAAACAGACCTTGCTTTCTGCCAGGCGCTGGAAGACGCGGAAAACGCCGGTGTGAAAGTGGTCTTTCTGCCGTGCCATGTGGAACCGGACAGCCTGTCCTTTGTGAAGAACGGAAACGAGCCACAGCTTTGAACCGGAAAGGTTGGAGTGAGAAAGAGATGAATCAGATGAATGCGGCGGAATCGACCCGGGAAAAAACGATCGTCAAAACCAGCGTCGTCGGTATTATCGCCAATGTGTTCCTTGCGGGCTTCAAGGCCGTGATCGGCCTGATGACCAACTCCATCGCCATCGTGCTCGACGCGGTGAACAATATCTCCGACGCGGGCAGCTCGCTGATTACCATCGTCGGCACGAAGCTGGCGGGAAAAGAACCGGATAAGAAGCATCCCTTCGGATACGGGCGTATCGAATACCTGAGCGCCATGATCATCTCCGTGATCGTGCTTTACGCCGGCATCACGTCCTTCGTGGAGTCCGTCAAACAGATCATCCATCCGGAGACGCCGGAGTACAACGCCGTTTCCCTGATCATCGTCGGCGTCGCGGTGGTGGTCAAGATCCTCCTGGGCCGCTATGTCAGGAGCGTGGGCGTAAAGGTCCATTCGGATTCCCTGATCAATTCCGGCGAGGACGCCACCCTGGACTCCGTCATCTCCGCTTCCACCCTGGTCGCGGCGGCAATCTTTCTGCTCTTCGGCCTTTCCCTGGAGGCCTGGCTCGGCGCTGTCATTTCCGTCGTCATCATCAAATCCGGCGTTGAAATGCTCCGTGACACGATCTCGCAGATTCTGGGGGAACGCAACGATACGGAGCTTGCCAAAGGCATCCGTGAGACCGTCACATCCTTCTCCGCCGTGCAGGGCGCCTACGACCTGGTCCTGCATAATTACGGGCCGGATACCTGGAACGGTTCCGTCCATATCGAGGTTCCGGATACATATTCCGCCGATCAGCTGGATCAGCTCCTGCGTGAGATTACCATGAAGGTGCTCCAGGAGCATCATGTACTCCTGACAGCCATCGGCGTATATTCCGTGAACACCAGGGACGAGGAAGTCGTTCAGGCCAGACAGCGGGTGGAAGAGATTGTCTTCTCCCATGAATATGTCAGGCAGATGCACGGCTTCTACCTCCTCAGCGGGCAAAAATCCATGCGCTTTGATATTGTCGTCAGTTTTGATGCAAAAGACCGCAGAGCGGTGTATAATGAAGTGGTCGCCGACGTGCAGAAAGCCTTCCCTGCTTATACCCTGCAGGTCGCGATGGACACGGATTTCGCGGAAGAATAAGGCCATCCCGTCAGTCAGACTCATTCCGAAAAAAAGATGGGAACTTTTTTCGTTCCGCTGCGTCAGTACTGGTGCAGCCGGAAAGGCTGCGGGAAAGGAAGGAAAAGAATATGAAGAAAATGATCGCCCTGCTCCTGGTACTCCTGCTCACGATCTCCGTCGCGTCCGCGGAAGGACACCTCAGCGGCGGATGGACCCCCTCCGCGGATCCCACCGTAACGGAAGAGCTGAAAGCCCTGTTTGAACGCGGAACGGAAACGCTGACCGGCGTCAGCTATATCCCTGTCGCCTATCTGGGTTCCCAGGTGGTTGCCGGAACCAATCACGCGTTCCTCTGTCAGGCTGTTACAGCCTATCCCGGATCTCTGGAGACCGACCCGGCATACGCGATGGTCTACCTGTATGAGGATCTGAACGGAAATGTATCGATTCTGAGCATCGCGGATTTCGACGTCGGATCGCTCTGCACCTACTGATGCGAGGCCTTCATTGTTCTCAAAAATAACCGATGTGATTGACAGCGCTTTATACGTGTCTGCAACGAACCCCCTCGGATTCGAGGGGGTTCGTACTGTCTGTCATTGTCCGGGCGGCGCTGTCGTTACATCCTTTCGATTACAGATAAGGCTTCAGTCTTTCGAAAACCGTCCGGTACGCCGCCGCGTCAAAGTGGATTCCGTCTTCCGTATGCTCAATCTGCAGATTGCCCGCCTTGTCCTTCAGCCCGTCATTCACGTCGATATAGCGGAAACCAAATTCCTCCGCCAGGGAAGCGACCATGCGGTTTGCCCTGGCGATGTTTTCGTTGGTGCGAACCTGCATTCCGGGATTTTCCTTTGCCCCGGACGCGTTTCCGTTCACCGGATAATACGCCATCATATACACCACCGTATCCGGAAGCCTGTCCCTGATGATTTCGCAGATTCTCCGGTAGTTGCCGGACAGGTGTTCAAACCAGTCCTCCCCCTCCGGCATCGGGCGGATATCATTGGTACCGATGTTGATGAAAAGCTTTGCCGGCGCAAGGTCCAGCAGCACGTCGTCGATCGCTTCCAGAAACTCGTCCGTCGTGTACCCGCCGATTCCGCGGTTATACGCCGTCGGATATCCCTCGGTCGCGCAGTATTCCGAAACGGGAAACTGCTCCATCAGGGACGACCCGGTAAACAGCGTCTGTCCTTTCCGGATAAAGGCATTCTGCTGACGAAAGTTCTTCCGCTTCCTTTCCTTTTCGTGTTCAAAGTGAGAGACCAGATACTGCATGATCTGCTGCTTTGCCTCTTCCATGATTTGTTCCCGTTCGCTCATCGCGGTTCACTCCTTATTGTCATATCGAAAAAGCATGATAGTATCGATTCACCTGCGTTCTGTCAATTCTTCCGCAATATATCCAGTGTGTGGTGCGCTGCCCCGATCAGATCCTGCCTTTCACAGATCGCAAAATGATAGTCCATCCACTTGCCAAAAGTATCGTCGTCCATTGCGTCAATCGTTTCCTTCATATAGTTTGTCGCTCCGTCTGTTGCTATCAGTTTGATTCGTTCCACATGGAATTCGGCATCCAGATCGGCGATCTCCTCTGTCCGGACCAGATCAAACAGTTCCGACGGTTCGCTGGCACAGTGCCAGTCCGGTGTGATCAGGTTCCGCTCCGTTGCGTATTGCAGGTTGTTCTTTTGAAAAACAAACGAGATAATTGTTGCTTCATTCATGCAATAGGCAACCAGGATGTTTCCGCCCGGCTTCGTGACCCGGATTGCTTCCGACAGTGCCTTCAGTTTGTCCTCCCGGGTATACAGGTGATACATTGGCCCCAGCAGCATCGTCAGGTCGTAATAACTCTCAGGAAGCATTGACAGATCCAGCGCGTTGCCCTGCAGTGCCTGAATGGGTTCTGATCCATCCAGTTTGGATTTCAGCACTTCCAGGTTATGGGCAATCAGTTCAACAGCCGTAACCTGGTATCCTTCCTTTGCCAGCGTGACGCTGTATCTGCCGGTTCCGGCACCCACCTCGAGGATTTGCGGATCATCCGTTCCGTCAATACACGCATGGATATATTTCATGGTGGTCAGATATTCCACCTGTCCGTGGCGGGAAAGAAGCCGGCTTTCCTCGTCATAATGGTTGTAGTATTCATCAAGATAATTCATGGGAACAGCCTCCTGTACATGTGCGGTCAGCTTTGAGGAACCATGGAAACCAAGCGTCCCGGAATTGATACAGTCACACGATATGACATTTGCTCCTTCAGTACAGTACCTTTTTCCCGGACGCAACTTCAAAGTGGTATGCGACGATACCCAGGTCAACCTTTGTATATGTGCCGAGTCCCTTGATGCGGATGAACGGTTCACCGCCTTTCAGGCCGAACTGGAACTTCTGCTGGTTCACAGCTGTCGGAGCTTTCAGCGCAGCTTCGATGCCTTTGGTAAACCAGGGGTGATCATAAGCGGCATCAACGACGTCCCGCGCAGACTTGCTTTTCCGGCTGACACCCTGCGTTTCACCGTAGCCAAGGGCGATCACCATGCAGAGGGTTTCGCCTTCGGGGATCAGTTGCCTGACCTTTTTCTTGTTGAATGTCAGTGCGGCCCAGCAGGTGTTCAGCCCGTGCTGCTGAGCGAAGAGGACGATCTTCTCTCCGTAATAGCCGCAGCGGTAATCGAAATCGTCTGCTTTCTTTCCGGACAGAACAATGTAGTTCTTCACGTTCCTGAAATTGCCGTAATGGGCCAGACGGGAATCAAAGCCGTCAGGATCATCATACCGGATGAAAATATTCAGTCCGGATTCCTGATTGCACTTCTGCACAAACCAGGCCAGCTGCTGCCGGGTCTCTTCGTCGATGGGTTTATCCAGATAGGCTCGCACAGAATGCCGGGCGTCGATCGCTTCCAGAATCGTCACGGTGATGCACCTCCCTCGGGCAGAGAGTATATCAGAGAAACCGTTGCAGGACAACTTTCTCCACTTTGTTATCCGGGCCATTTCATAAACAGATCCGATAATGTCTCCAACAATCGCTCCAAACATCAGTTTCTCCCCTTTCCCTGCATCACGTTCTGCTCATCATCAAAGTAATTTGGCTGCACAATCAGTATATCACACTGCAATTCAGGTTTTGTCGCTTTCCAGGTGACAACTATGCTTCTGCTATATGATATAATTCTTATGTCTTACGAAGCTCCTCCCGGAGTAAGCGATGGACACGAAACTGAGGGGCTTCATGGACCGCATCCGGGCCCGCCTGGATAAGCCGGAAGAAGCAAACAAAGGCGCAGGCACAGTCACCGAACGGATCACATGGAAAAAAACCGCAAAATATAAAAGGAGGATCATCCCGATGAAAACGGAACAGCAGATGGAACAGCTCATTCAGGAGAGAAAGCGGGAGCCGTTTTACAACTATTATCTGAGCCTGGGTTATGATCACAGAACCGCGGCCTGCCTGGCATTGTTTACATACGGAGGCTACAGGTTCAGAGAGTTTTCGATGGACAATCTCTATGATGCGCTCCTCAAAGGGAAAGAATACCTGCCCCCCGAAGTGCTGGAGGCAAGAAAGCAAAGCAGGCGTCAGAGATTATTGAGAGGGCCTGCGAGTGCATCTTCTTCCGGAACCGGTTCGGGACCATTCAGTAATTCTTTTACCGTTTTCGATATGACAATCCCATCAGAGGCTGCGTCTCCGTCTGAAGAAAGAGTGTACGGCAGCGCCCGGCTACTGTCGTCTCCCGTATTATCCGGAGCAGCATATGCCGGCCCGCCTTCTGAGGATACCGATAGTTATGAAGCATTTGCTCCCGCTCCCATGTCTCCCCCTTCGGGAGCAGGTCCGGATCTGCTTCGTTTTGCCGGTTCGCTGGGGTATGCTACAGATGAGTATGAGCAGATAGAGGAAAAGGATGCGCGCAGTGCGGCAGCTGAGCCGACATCCACATTCCGCATGACGACGAACACGGCTTCCGCGGGAATCATTCTGAACCAGCTCCGAAACGGCCGCCGGATTGACCGCAGCATGGTGCGCATTGAAGAGATGCTCAATTATTTCCGTTATGAGAGCGAAATCCCTGTGGATCAAATGTTCAATATGTCCTGCGAAATCATGGATTCGGAGGACAACAAAAAATATCTGTACATCAACGTGCAGGGGCGGAAAGAGGTAAAAGATCGTCAAAATATCATTGTTCTTCTCGACGTTTCCGGAAGCATGACCGGCAACGCTGAGGAAACCCAGGCGATTATCGCAACCATCGTCAGCAAGCTGGGTAACGGGGATAAGCTCAGTCTTGTCACCTACAGCAACGATGATCAGGTGGTCCTGGATGCCTTTACCGTCAACGGATCCGAAGATCGTATCCGTGTTCTGGAAAAACTGCTGTCTGTCGAAATTGGCGGCTGCACATTCGGTTCCAGGGGGATCAATAAAGCTTACGAGATCGGAAAGAAGAACTATATCTCCGGCGGCAACAATCAGGTCATTCTGATCACGGACGGTGATCTGAATTTCGGCATCACGGACAAGGGCGGTCTGGAAGAACTGATCGAAAAGAAGAAAAAGGACAATCTGTTCCTCAGCGTCATCGGAACCGGGTTATACAACTACAAGGACGACAAGCTGGAGGTCCTCAGTAAGCACGGCAACGGCGTATACCGCACCGTAAACAACCTGACGGACGTGAAGAAGAGCATCGATGAAGAATATGCTTCCCTGGTCAATATCATCGCGAAGGATGTAAAGGCTCAGGTGGAATTCAACCCGGAAGTCGTGGAGACTTACCGTCTGCTGGGCTTCGAAAACAGAACCCTCGCGCGGGAGGATTTCACCAATGACAAAGTCATCTCCGAGCCCTTCGGTTCCGGCGGCTACGGTGTCGCTCTCTACGAGCTGACAATGAAGGCCGGGACCGCGCCGGTCAGTAGCGGGCTGAAATACAGCAAGCTGGTCACCACCGGCTCTTCAGAGCCCGGCACCGTCAAAGTCCGCTATAAGGAGCCGCTGGAGGACGTATCCCATGAACTGGAGAAAGTCATTGAAACAGCGGAAGCGTCCTTCACAGACAACCTCCGCCTCGCGTTCATCGTGTATGTATGCGCGGAAAAGCTCCGTGGTTCAAAGAAGATCCGCGATCAGGAGATTACCCTCGCCGGAAAGCTTTACGCGGAACTCGGCTCTTCCATCCGGGAAAAGAACGCATCGGATCTGTACAAGCTTGCCGGAATTCTGGAAAAAAGCGAAAAAGAACTCGGAATCGGCATCCGGGAAGAACCCTTTCCCTGGTAAATGGAGCACATGAAACAGATCCGGAGATTAGTGAAAAACAGAGGAGGCTGAGCAACGATCTGCATTCAATTGCTTTCAATTGCTTTCAATTGCATGCAATTGTCCGTCTGAATCCGTATCCTAATCCAAAAAAGAATCCGTATCCAAAACACACA
>CAMKJS010000096.1 GCA_946413245.1 uncultured Clostridia bacterium | reverse complement strand
AGAGTTGAGAGCGAACGTGGAGGTTACCATTCGGGCGCAATCTGTAAGGAGTGAGAGAAACGACGATGAGTGCGAAACCGATTCTCTGGATTGTGGTGCCCTGCTACAACGAGGAAGCCGTACTGCCTCTGACGGCGCCGATGTTTCTGAACAAGCTGGAGCAGCTGGCGGAGCAGGAGAAAATCAGCCGGAACAGTCGGGTATTGTTCGTGAACGACGGATCCCGGGACCGGACATGGGAACTGATCCGGGAAATGGCTGCGAAGGACGAGCGGGTGCTGGGTATCTGCCAGAGCCGGAACCGGGGGCATCAGAACGCGGTGCTGGCCGGGCTGATGGAGGCGAAGGAGCGCTGCGATATCACCATTTCCATCGACTGTGACGGGCAGGACGACCTGAATGCCATGGACGAGATGGTGGAGCGCTATTGGGAAGGCTTCGAGGTGGTTTACGGCGTGCGTTCCAAACGGAAGACGGACACGTTTTTCAAGCGGGCCACGGCGGAGGGCTTTTACAAGCTGATGAACGCCCTGGGGGCGGAAATCGTGTTCAACCACGCGGATTACCGGCTGATTTCCGCCCGGGTGCTGAAGCATTTCGCGGAATTTGAGGAAGTGAACATCTTTCTGCGGGGACTGGTGCCGCTGGTGGGTTTCCCGCACACTACGGTCTATTACGAGCGTGCGGAGCGGCTGGCCGGGGAGAGCCATTATCCGCTGAAAAAAATGATCGCGCTGGCCTTCAACGGAATCACGAGCCTGTCCGTGAAGCCTATTACGCTGATTACCGGGTGCGGGATCATCTTCAGTTTTCTGGGGCTGGCGGCCATGATCTGGGCGATCGTGGAGGCGATCCTGGGCGAAACCGCCGCGGGTTGGGCCTCCCTGGTGTGCATCGTATGCATGCTGGGCGGGCTTCAGCTGATCAGCATCGGCATTATCGGACAGTATATCGGGAAAACCTATCTGGAAGCCAAACGCAGGCCCAGGTACATCATCAGCGAGCGCACCTGGGAAAAGCCGGAACGGCGCTGGCTGGAGGACGAAACGGAAGAGAAAACGCCGGAAAAAGGAGAGTAACATGCGGTACGGAACACTGGAAGCCGGCGGCACAAAAATGGTGCTGTCCATCGGAAATGAGAACAACGAGCTGACGGAACAGACAAGCATCCCCACGGGGACGCCGGAGGTTACTATTCCGGCAATGATCGCCTGGTTCGCGGAACGGAATATCGACGCCCTGGGGATCGGCACTTTCGGACCGGTGGAGCTGAAGGAGGATTCTCCCCGCTACGGCTGGATCACAAAGACGCCGAAGCTCAGCTGGCGCGACCATCCGCTGCTGCCGCCCCTGCGGGACGCCCTGAAGGTGCCCGCGCTGATCGACACGGACGTGAACGCGGCCGCGCTGGCGGAGTGGAAGCTGGGGGCCGCCAAAGGGCTGAACAGCTGCATGTACGTGACCGTCGGCACGGGCGTCGGCGCCGGCCTGGTGATCGAAGGAAATCTGGTGCATGGATTGATGCATCCTGAACTGGGACATATGCTGCTGCAGCCGGCGGAGAACGATCCGGCTCCGGAAGGCTTCTGCCCGTACCATCAAGGCTGCGTGGAGGGGCTGGCAGCAGGGCCTGCCATCGAGAAACGCTGGGGCAAAAAAGCCTATGAACTGCCGGAGGACCATCCGGCCTGGACGCTGGAGGCGGAATACCTGGCCCGGATGTGCGTGAACGCGATCTGCGCGTTTTCCCCGGAGAAGATCATTCTCGGCGGAGGCGTGATGCAGCAGAAGCATCTGTTCCCTCTGATCCGCCGGCGCACCGTGGCGCTGCTGAACGGCTATATCAGCCATCCGGCGGTGACGGAGGAGATCGACAGCTATATCATCGAGCCGGGACTGGGCACCAGAAGCGGCGCCACCGGCGCGCTGCTGCTGGCACGCAGAGCCCTCGGGGAACTGCTTTAATCCGTTAAATTCAGGATAGACAACGGCCGGGAATCTATGGTAGAATACGGCTGAAAGATGTTCCGTTGGTCAGATTCCAAAGCACAGGCGGTTTTCCGGCAGTATGCCGGAAAATCCGGATTTTCCCGCTGGAAACGCTGCCATCTTTCAGGAGACGTTCGTATTAATCTACGAAGTCTTGTTATGAAGGAAAGGAGGGAGCATGAATGGACAAGAAACTCAGTTTACTGTTCGACTACCAGAGGTTTGAAAAAAACGCGGATCTGCAGTCAGTGATTGACTCTGTACATAGACGTTCTTCAGCCCGGAAACTGAGCGATGACGAAGTGGAATTTCTGGCGGCAGCGGGAACGCCGGAAGCATCCCTGAAGCGGAGCGATCCGTGGCAGGACAAGAATGACATCATCTGAGTGGGAAGAACTATACAGTCAGTTCAGCGGTAAAGTGATGGGGTACATCATCTCCCGGGTGCAGCGCCGGGCAGACGCTGAGGATCTGTGTTCGGATGTATTTGAGAAGGTCTACCGGAAGTACGACGCGTACGATTCGTCGAAAGCTTCCGTAAGCACCTGGATCTTTACGATTACCCGGAATACGGTGATCGACTACTACCGGAGAAAGCGGCCGACGGAAGAGCTGGACGAAAACCTGGCCGACGACTCCGAGGTGGACGAATCCGTTCTGAACGAGGAATCGCTGAGCGAACTGGCGGCTGCTCTGCGAGAGCTGTCGCCGGAGCTTCAGAAGATCGTGGTGCTGATGTATTATGACGGGAAGCCGATGACAGAGGTCGCCCAGATCATGCATCTGAGCTACGGGGCAGTGAAGCTCCGCCACCAGAAGGCCCTGGCAAAACTGAAAGGGCTTCTGGGAGCCTGAATTTATTTATCCCCTCCGGCCCTGAAGGGCCACCTCCCCTTGCAACAAGGGGAGGCTTTTGGTTTCGGGGGAGACGCTTCCTTCACTCCCCTTGCAACAAGGGGAGGCTTTTGGTTTCAGGGAAGATGCTTTCCTCACGGAGACTTTACTCCTGATCGTAGCTCATTTCCATCACGTCGGCATAGGTTTCAAGCGGGGAAACGGAGAGAATGCACATCAGGATAAAGCACTCATAGGGATTGGTGACATACAGGGGCCCCATGCCGCAGGACTGCAGCAGCCGGTTCGTGGATTCGATGAGATGGATATAGCGCTTTTTGGCGTTGGGCTGCTGATCCACCTGCACCGCGTGAATCAGGAAGTTGAGGGTGATCAGGTCAAAACGCTCCACCGGGGTGTTCCGATGCAGGATCTCATTGATATGCTTGCGGCTGAAACGTTTTCCCTCGAACTGGCTGAACAGGGTGGATTTCTTGGCAGGAGTCAGATTGCCGTACCGGTCAGTCGGAATGGAGGAGCAGAGAATATGCTCCAGATCGCTTTCCGTGATATCCTCCCGGCGCCAGACTCTGCCGGCTTCCTGCGCCTGCCGGAGACGCTGCTGCTTCTCCTCGTCATACAGGCGGTCGTTTCGCTCCAGACGCTCCTGCAGCTGCCGGACACGCAGCTCGTTTTCCTCCAGGCTCTCACGGGTATACTGCTCCGCGATCACATCCCGGGCCTGATCGTACAGCGTACAGAAAACGGTGTAGGCCGTATCCGCCGCCTTGGAGGTTCCTTTGCTGCCTTTGAGCGTCATCAGATAGGTCATCAGTCTCGCGTCATCCTGGGTGGAACGGATGGATTCCTCTCTCCCCGCGGGCTGGTTCTCGTAGATCAGCTTCATTTCCAGTTCGCCCGGCTTCATCTGATCGTAAATGCGCTTCAGCTGCTCGAATTTGTAGTAGCCATACCCGTGATCATAGCAGTACTGGCAGATCATCTCGAAGGGATCCGAGGTATCCAGCACGGGCTCATGCAGGGCTTTATACAGAAAGGCGTTCACGTCCTCCGTGCTCATCGCGAGGCCAAATCCCAGCAGCAGCACCACCTGGCGCCGGACGGTCTGCTGAATCAGCCAGTTCCTGCACAGCGCGCTCAGCCTGGAGGTGGTCGGCGTAAAGGACGGCGGCGTATGATTGTCCCTGAACGCGTCGATAATCATGGTCTGGTAATCCTTCAGCGGCACATCCCGGAAAGAACCTTCCATACCGGCTTTCCGATAAATATACCGCTTCAGATAATCGCCGAACGGAACCGGCCTCAGCTCTTTCTCCAGAGACTGATAGATCAGCTCCGAATCCATCTCCTGAAAGTATTCGTGATCCACCGCGTTGTACATTTTATTCCAGGCAGCCTGGGTAAAATCGTAGCTGCGATCCAGTTCTTCCGTCACTTGCTTCTGCTCCCTTCCTGTGATCTCCGGCACCCGCGTATCAACCATTCCGGATGGACAAAACTGCCCGCAGGTTTAGTATAACAGGGGTCAGGAAACCGCTGTGAAGTGATTTCTCCTGTATATACTATTTCTCCCTGCGCTTTGTGATTCCTTCCCGAACCGTGCGGGAAGGATTTTTTACGCACTGTATCGAAATAAAAATAGATACAGATCCGGCAACTGTTCACGGGACGTGATAAAAAGGCTGGAAGCGGGGGATATTCAATGATTACCCTTCCGGAGAACTGGACGGACTGGGTTGTGGTCGGAGAACTGGGCCGCGGCTCCTTCTCTGTCGTGTATGAGGCGGAACGGAAAGACGATCCGTCTGTTCACTGCGCCATCAAAGTGATCAGTATCCCGCAGGACGATTCTGAATATGACGAGCTGATCGCTTCCGGCTTTACCCGGGAGCTCTCCATATCCTATTTTTCGGAAACGGTGGAGGAGCTGACCCGGGAAATCCGGCTGATGGAGCACTTCAAAGGGATGCCGAATATCGTCGGTATCGAGGATTACAAAGTAATTCCCCGGGAGGACGGAATCGGAAGCGACATCTTTATCCGGATGGAGCTGCTTACTTCTCTGGAAAAGTATATCAGCGATAAAACGCTGACCGAAAAAGAAGTCGTTCAGCTGGGGATCGACGTGTGCACAGCGCTGGAACTTTGCCATGATCAGCATATCATTCACCGGGATATCAAGCCGGCGAACATCTTCGTGAACGACCGCATCGGAGCCCATGTGCTCTACAAGCTGGGAGACTTCGGCATCGCCCGGAACCTGGAAGGGAAAACGCAGAATTTCAGCACGAAAGGGACCCCGAACTATATGGCGCCGGAAGTGGCGGCCAACATGAAATACAACGAGACAGCCGATATCTATTCGCTGGGGCTGACGCTGTACTGGCTGATGAACAACAAACGGCTGCCTTTCTACCCGCAGACACAGCTGTACAGCCCCGCGGCGAAGCGGGAGGCGCTTCAGCGCCGGCTTTCGGGGGAAGAACCGGAAGCGCCCGTAAACGCTTCGGAAGCGCTTTCTCACATCATTCTGAAGTCGTGCAAATACAACCCGGAGGAACGGTACCAGAACGCGGCGCGGATGAAGACTTCCCTGAAGAAGCTGCAGGCGACTCTGGAACCGCCGCCGATTTTTTCCATCCATACGGAGATGGCTTTCGGCGACGAAACGGGCAAAGAAAAAACTGAAAAGAAGAAACCGGCGGAATCAAAGCCGGCCAGCCCCAAAACCGCGGAGCCAAAACCGGTACCGCCCAAACCTCCGGTGCAGAAACGAGCGCAGCAAAAAACAGCAAAACCCGGCAAGGGAAAGCGGACGGTCATCTGGATCCTGTGCGCTGTTCTCCTGCTTTGCGCAGGATTTGCTCTGTACCGTCTCGGTCCCTGGAACAGACAGAACCCGCCGGCAGTGACGGAAACTTCCTTTACTGCCGCATCCGGGTGGACGCCTGCATGGTTCCGAAGCAATCCGGAGACAGATCCGGGTCAGCCGTATGTCGAGATCGGGATGAATTACGATGTTCTCAATGATGACGCAGGCAATGAAACCGGCTGGCTGATATGGCCGACTTTTGCCGAGAAACATGGCCGCGCGCTCCAGATCAGGAAGCTGGCGGTTCGCTGGTTCTGTGAAGGGCAGGGAAACGTGGTTCTCCGGGATATGGTGTACGCGACAGAGGATGAAATCCGCTCCGCGCTGCGCGTCGACCAGTTAGGCGCAAATGAAACAGCGAATATGGCCGTTCAGGGCATGCTTCCCCTGTCAGACCCGGGCCGTCAGAAAATTGACGGAATCGGGATCGCACTGTTCGGCACGGACAGCAGCGGAAACGGTTATGAGTTCAGGGGGTACTGCGAGCTGCCCGGGCTGAAGGACGCGGAAAGCGCGCCGGAGCCGGAACCTGCGGAAGAAGACACAGGGGATACCGGCAATCCGGATCCGGACGAACAGCCGATCTCCCAGGAAACGGCGGAATTGCTGAAGCAGGGGGATTATGTCCTTTTCGGCCGGTATTATCAGGAGGACCGGGAAGGAAAAGAAACCGAACCGATCGAATGGCTGGTGATGGAGGAGAAGGACGGGGCTGTGTTCCTGGTCAGCCGGTACGCGGTGGAGGTCATGGCGTACAATGCAACCCTCAACGGCGCGGCATGGGCGGATTGCTCTCTGCGCCAGTGGCTGAACGGCGACTTCCTGCAGACGGCGTTTTCGGAGGAGGAGCAGGAATCTATTCGGGTGACGGAAGTGGATCTCAGCGCGGAACAGGGCTGGAAAGACTGGAACAACGGCGGCCGTGCCGGCGGAAGCACGCAGGACAGGATCTTCCTGCTGAGCTGCGCTGAAGTGAGGCAGTACCTTATACGGCAAAACTGGCATCTGTGCCCTGTGACGCCCTATACGGCGAGCCGGGCCTACAAGGAATCCCCGCGGATCGTGAACGGGAGACAAACGTGTGATTACTGGCTGCGGGACGCGGCGTACAACAACAACGCCGGCTGCGTGGAAGCGAACGGAGCGATCGGAACCGGAAGAATCAACTTTTCACAGGGGGTCGTTCGCCCGGCCCTGTGGGTCGACGCCTCCGCCGTGACACTGGAATAATCGGTTCATCTGCTTTGATAACCTGTTTTGGCGCCGCCGGACAGTAAAGGAAAAACGATCAAAAAATCTTTTTGCAAATTCTGTAACGAATTCCGCCTCAGCGCGTCTAACTGATGAGTGCGGCAGGGAAGCTGCGCGGAACTGCCGGCACTCGGACGATGATATATTTTGCAGGAGGAAACGAAGAATGACTTCAATGATGTCTGTGGCAGCCGGGCTGGCGATCGGGTATTTTGCGTATCAGTACATTGCGGGAAACAGGAAGGGTTCCACCCGCGGCCGGCTGCATAAGAGCAAGGCGGACAAGAAGATTTCCGGTGTCTGCGGCGGTGTCGCGGAGTATCTGGGATGCGATCCCACGATCGTGAGACTGGCCTGGGCGGTGCTGTGCTGCGGCTGGGGAACCGGTATTCTGCTGTACGCTGTCTGCGCGTTCGTGCTGCCGGAAGAATAACGGACCGGTTTGAAAGGATTATGGGAGCATTATGAGAACGATCGGAAACATTCTCTGGTTTATCTTCGGAGGATTTCTCAGCGGGCTGGGATGGCTGCTGTCGGGACTGATTCTTTGCGTGACCGTCGTCGGGATTCCGCTGGGGAAGCAGTGCTTCAAGTTCGCAAGCCTGTCCTTCTGGCCGTTTAAGAAGGACATCATCTACGGCGGAGGCGCTCCGTCCCTCATTGCGAACATTTTCTGGCTGATCTTCTTCGGAATCCCGATGGCGATTGAGAACGCGGTTATCGGCTGCCTCTGGTGTATCACCATCGTCGGAATTCCCTTCGGGAAGCAGTTCTTCAAGATCGCCAAGCTGGCCCTGACGCCGTTCGGGGCGAAGGTGGTCGCCAGGAGATAAAGAAAACAGGAGACACTGAGCTGCCTCCTGTTTTTTTGTCCGCAAAAGGTGCCGAAGGACGTCGTTATTCCGCGGAGCGGCGCATGTGGTTGATATCCACGAGCTCGGTGTTCTGGGGGGAGAAGCGGGAGCCCAGGATGTCCGTAAGCGCGTTGGCGGTGTCCAGGGAGGTCATGCAGGGGATGCCCAGAACCATGGCCTTCCGGTGGAGCACGGTATAATCGCCCACGGTGGCGTCCTTGACGGCGCCGGTATAGATGATGTAATGCACCGCGCCGCTCTCCATGAGGCGGGTGATTTCGTCGCTCTCGGTGGCGTTGGCCACGGCGGTGACCCGGATGCCGATGGCCTGGATGGCGGCGGCGGTGCCGCCGGTGGCGTAAATACTGATGCCCAGGTCATAGAAGCGTTTGGCCAGGGCGACGGCGTCGCCGTAATCCGCGGTTTCCACGGACAGGAGAACGCCGGTGCGGGTGTCGAAGGGAATCCGGGCGGTGGGCAGAGAGAAGCCGGCGGAGGACAGCCCCTTGAACAGGGCTTCCGCCTTGGTGATGCCGATGCCCAGCACCTCGCCGGTGGATTTCATCTCCGGCCCCAGGATCGAATTGGCGTCGTTCAGTTTCTCGAAGGAGAAGACCGGCACCTTGATGGCGCAGTAGGGCGGGGCGGGATAGAGGCCCGTGCCGTAGCCGAGGGACTTCAGCGGCGCGCCGAGCATGACCTCGGAGGCCAGATCCACCATGGGAACGCCGGTGACCTTGCTGATATAGGGGATGGTGCGGCTGGCCCGGGGGTTGACCTCGATCACGTACAGCTCATTCTCAAAAATCAGATACTGAATGTTGACCAGGCCGCGGGTACCCAGGGCCAGGGCCAGCTTGGTGGAAATATCGCAGACCTTCTCCTGGGATTTGGCTGTCAGATTAAAGGGCGGATATACGGCGATGGAGTCTCCGCTGTGCACGCCGGCCCGCTCGATATGTTCCATGATGCCGGGAATCAGCACGTCCTGCCCGTCGGAGATGACGTCCACCTCCAGCTCGATACCGGGAAGGTACTGATCCACCAGCACGGGGTTCTCGATGCCGCCGGCCAGGATGCGCTCCATGTAATCCACGGTCTGTTCCCGGGACCGGGAAATGGTCATGTTCTGCCCGCCGATGACATAGGAAGGGCGAAGCAGCACCGGATAGCCCAGGGCTTCCGCCGCTGAAACAGCCTCCTCCATGGTGCGGACGCCCATACCCCGGGGCCGGCGGATGCCGAAGCGCTCCAGCAGCGTGTCGAAGCGCTCCCGGTCCTCGGCGATATCAATGGATTCCGCGCTGGTGCCCAGAATGCGGATGCCCTGCTGATCCAGGAAGCCGGTCAGCTTGATGGCGGTCTGACCGCCGAAGGCCACCACGACGCCCAGGGGCTTTTCCACCCGGATGACGCCCATGACGTCCTCAGGGGTCAGCGGCTCGAAATACAGCCGGTCCGCCGTGTCGTAGTCGGTGGATACGGTTTCCGGGTTGTTGTTGATGATGACCACGTCGTATCCCATGCGCCGCAGGGTCCATACGCAGTGCACCGAGCTGTAGTCGAATTCGATGCCCTGGCCGATGCGGATGGGGCCGGAGCCCAGCACGATGATGACGGGCTTCCCGGAGCGCTTCAGGGCCCTGGATTCGCAAACCCGGTCGGTGCAGGAGTAGAAATACGGGGTTTCCGCGGCGAACTCGGCGCCGCAGGTATCCACCATCTTATAGCTGTAAGTGAAGGACGGCAGATCCTTCACGCCGGAAAGGCGGCGGATGGCTGCGTCCGTGTAGCCGAAACGCTTGAGCCGCGCGTAATCGCCTTCTCCCAGGCCGGAGGCGGCGATCCGGTTTTCCAGGTCCGCCATGCCCTTCAGCCGGTACAGGAACCAGCGGTCGATGCGGGTGATTTCGAACAGCTGTTCCACAGGCATGCCCTTCTTCAGCGCCTCGAAGACGGTGAAAATCCGGTGGTCGTCCTGGCGAGCCAGGCGTTCTTCGATGGGTTCCTCCGACAGGGGCGGAGCGTTGAGGGTATCCAGGGAGATCTCCGCGCCGCGGACGGCCTTCATCAGGGCTTCCTCGAAGCGCTGGCCGATGGCCATGACCTCGCCGGTGGC
>CAMKJS010000095.1 GCA_946413245.1 uncultured Clostridia bacterium | reverse complement strand
CCGGACAGCTGATGGGGATAGCAGTCGTACCGTTTCTCCGCCTCGCTGATTCCCACAGCCTCCAGCATCTCCAGCACCCGGCGCCGGGCCTCCTTCCCGGAAACCCGCTCATGCAGGCGCACCGTTTCCTCCACCTGTTTGCCCACCCGCGTCACCGGGTTCAGACTGGTCATGGGCTCCTGAAAAATCATGGACAGTTCGGATCCCCGAAGCGCGCAGCGCTCCTTCTCCGGCAGGCGCAGCAGATCCCAGCCCGCCAGCAGGATCTCCCCGCCGGTAATGCGGCCCGGCGCGCGGATCAGCCCCATAATGCACCGGGCAGTCACGCTCTTGCCGCAGCCGGATTCCCCGACGACGCCCGCGATGGATCCCTCCGGCACGGTCAGGCACACGTCCTCCACAGCCTTCACCGTGCCACGGTCCGTAAAGAAGGCGGCGCTGAGGTGTCTCACTTCCAGCGTATTCCTGTTCATCTCCGCCTCCCCTTTACCGATCCTGCAGGTGCGGGTCCAGGGTGTCCCGCAGCCCGTTCCCCAGGAAATAGAACGCCAGCACGCAGACCATGATGGCAGCCCCCGGCGCGAAGCACAGCCAGGGCGCGTTGAACAGGTACTTCCGCCCTGTGTTCACCATCCGCCCCCAGCTGGCGAAGGGAGGCTGGATGCCAAGGCCCAGAAAGCTCAGACTGCTTTCCGTCATGATGGCAGTCGGCACGTTCAGCGTAAACAGCACGATCAGCGTCGGCATGCAGTTGGGCAGAATATGCCGCAGAATGATCCGGGGCCGGGAAACGCCCGCCACCCGAGCCGCCTCGATATACTCGCTTTTTTTCAGCCGCAGGGTTTCCGCCCGGACGATACGGGCCACCTCCGCCCAGTTCACCAGCGTCAGGGTCAGAAACACGTTGATCAGCCCGTCTCCCATGGTATACATGATCACCATGGCCAGCAGGATCGAGGGAAAAGCCAGCATGACGTCCGCTGTCCGCATGATCACGGTATCAGTCTTTCCGCCCCGGAACCCCGCCAGCATGCCCAGCATTGCCCCCAGCGCCATGCTCATCAGGGTGGGCACCACCCCCGTCAGCAGGGAAATCCGGGATCCGTACAGCATCCTCGTCAGGATATCCCGCCCGCCCTCGTCGGTGCCCAGCAGATGCTTCGCAGACGGCGCCGCCAGGCGGCAGGTCAGGTCCATGTCCGTTTCCCCGTAGGGAGTCAGCACCGGCGCCAGCGCCGCCGCCAGAATCAGCAGCAGGATGACAGCGGCGGAGAAAGCCGCCAGCTTGTTGTGCCGGATCAGACGGCGCATCACGTCCCGGAAGCCGCCGGCCCGGAATTCCTTCTCCGGTCCGACGTTTGAAGCCTGTTTCGGTGTTCTCCGCATCTCAGGCCTCCTTCCGGATCCGGGGATCCAGCACGGAATACAGGCAGTCCGCCAGCAGGTTCCCCAGGATCACCACCGTCACGGAAAACAGCACGGTTCCCTGCATCAGGGGGATATCCCGCCCGGTAATGGCCTGCACGGTCAACTGTCCGATTCCGTTGATGGAGAACACCGTTTCCGTGATCACGGCGCCGGACAGCAGTCCGGAGAACTGGATCGCCATCATGGTGATCACCGGCAGCATCGCGTTGCGCAGCGCGTGGCGCGTCAGCACGCCCAAGGGGCGGCGCCCCTTCGCCCGGGCGGTATCGATATAGTTCTCCTCCAGGATGTCCAGCAGCGTGGAGCGTACCAGCCTGGAGATATTGCCGGCGGAGTTCCACCCCAGCGCCACGGCAGGCAGCACAAAGCTCGCCCAGTGATCCGCGCCGGAAATCGGCAGCCACCGCAGCCGGAAGGCGAATACGTATTGCAGCACCATGGCCGTAATGAACACAGGCATGGAAACGCCCAGCAGGGAAAAGCCCATGAACAGCCGGTCCGGAAGACTGTTTTTCCGCAACGCGGCCAGCAGGCCGCAGCCGATCCCCACGATCCAGGCAAACAGCGAGGCAAACACCGCCAGCTTCACGGTGTTCCCCAGCGCCGCGGCCATCAGCTGCGTTACCGGTTTTTTCAGAGAATAGCTGGTGCCGAAATCCCCTCTCAGCGCGCCTGTCAGATATTTCCAGAACTGGACGTAAATCGGTTGGTCCAGTCCCATTTCCGCTGTCATCCGCTCAATCGTCGCGCTGTCGGCGTGCTCTCCCATCATGGTCGTGACAGGGTTGCCCGGCACGATCCGCAGCATGACAAACAGGAGCATCGCCACCGCCAGCAGCACGACGCAGGCCTGTCCCGCCCGGCGCAGTAAACTGTTCAGCATATTACTTCAGCACCACGTCCGTCACAAAGAAGTCGGAGAAGCCTGCCCACTGGGGCGTGAAGGCCGCGACGCGCTCGCCCAGGCAGAACAGGTGCCGCCCCTCGAAGAGCGGGATCCACGCCGCGTCCTCGCCGATGATTTTCTTCTCCAGCGCCTGGTATTCCGCGATGCGCTCCGCCTCGTCCACGATGGCGGACGCCGCCGCGACCCGGGCCATGATTTCCGTGTCCGGATAGTTCAGGCTGCGCAGTCTGGCGTTCTCCGGGCTGCCGAAGAAGGTGTACATGATGTTTGCCGGATCGTTGTAGTCCATAAGCCAGTGGGCGACAAAGGAATCGACGGCGCCGTCCTTCCGCTTGTCCAGGAAAGCGGAGTGCTCATAGGATTTGATCTCCGCGCGGATGCCGACCGCCTTCAGCATCTGGCTGATGGCCTCGCACACCGTCTGTACGTCGGTGGTGGCGGTGTTGTCCACCGCCAGCTCGAAGGATACCTGTCCCTCCGCGTACCCGGCTTCCGCCAGCAGCTTCCGGGCGCCGTCAGGATCATACGCGAAGCCTTCCGCCGCGTCGTTGTGCCCCTGCACCCCGCCGGGGATGATGCCGTGCTCCCGGGAAGCGTTTCCGCTGTAAATGCCGGCAATCAGCTGATCCACGTCAATCGCCATGCCGATGGCTTTCCGCACGCGCACGTCCTGAAGGTATTCGTTGGCCTCGTTCAGAATCATGAAGGTCAGTCCCGCGATCGGAACGTCCACGATCCGGTCCGCGTAGGCTGTCTTGTATACCGATTCCACCACCAGGCTGTCCAGGGACTGCAGGTTCAGGATATCCAGCTCACCCGCCTGGAACTTGATGTCCTGGGTGGCGGATTCCCGGATAACCGACACGATCACCTTCGTCACGGAAGGCTTCTCTCCCCGGTACAGCGGATTGTATTCCAGCGTGTAATGATCGTTGACGACCCATTCCGTGATCACATAGGGACCGGTGCCGATCGTATCCTTCGGATCGCTTCCGAAGTTCGCGGCCGCGGTCACGCTCTCCTCGTCCAGGATGGACAGGGGCGGAGCCGAAAGCTCCGCCAGGAAGCCGGCATTCGGCGCGTTCAGCCGCACCGTAAAGTGCAGATCATCCTCAACCACAAAGCCTTCGAGGCTGTCCGCCTCTCCGTTCATCAGCGCTTCGCCGCCCGCGACTTCCAGCGGAATATCCGTGTTCATGCCCCGGGCCTTCAGCAGCCGCTCAAAAGTGAATTTCACATCCGAAGCCGTCAGCGGATTTCCGTTGGAAAACACGACGCCCGGCACCAGGGTGAAGGAATAGCTCAGCCCGTCACCGCTCACCGTGCATTCCGCGCACAGGCTGTTCACTACCTGAGCGCCTTCCGGCGACGGCCGGGTTTCGAACAGGCGGTCAAAAACATTCATGGGTACCATATAATCGTCCGTGGTTTTGGACATATCCATCGTCGTCATGTCATAGAGAGCCGCCACGCGCAGCAGCCCCTCCTCCACGCCCGCCGACGCGGCTGTCATTCCCGCCGCCAGCAGGATTGCCGCCAGAATCAGCGCCATGATTTTTTTCATCGTTCCGTACCCCTTTCTCTCAGGTTCACACACAGGGTCAGTATAGCACAATCCCGCCGGATATGCATAATTCTTTTTTCTTCCCGCTTGAAGGAGACCGCGGCGCGTGCTACAATAGAAACGGCCAGTCAGATCTGTATATTACACACATCAGGGAGGTTTTGATGATGAAAAAAGCGCTTTGCTGTCTGATCGTTCTGTCGCTGCTGTGCGCCGTCGGCGCCGGAGTGGCGGAAGCCCCTGCCGGCGCCCGCCGGCTGACGCTGTACTGGACCGATCCGGACGCGGACTACAGCACCTGCGACATCTGGATCTGGTTCCCCGGGAAGGACGGGAGCGGCCATCTGCTCGAGCCCTGTGAATACGGCGCCTGCTGCACGGTGGAGGTTCCGGAGGATGTCACCGAGGTCGGCTTTATCGTCCGGAAAAACTGCTCCGACCCCGGCGGAAGCTCCTGGGGGAACGCCACCAAGGATTTTGAGGACGACCGCTTCGCCGTTCTGACCGGAACCGTGACGGAAATCTATCTGCAGCCCGGGGACGGCATGCAGTACACCAGCACCGACGGCGGAAAAACGCTGGACGCCATTCGCGTGTTCAAGCTGGCGGGAATTATCTCCCCCACGCAGATCAAGTACTTCATCAATCCGTCCGTGCGCCTGGAAAGCATGGACGAAGTCCATGTCCGGCTGAACGGGGAGGAGATCGCCATCGAAAAGCTTTCCAGTCTGAACAACAAGGTCAACAACGGCACCATCACCCTGGCGGAGCCGCTGGACCTGTCCAAAACCTACACCGTGGAAGTCGCGGGCTACGGGGAAATCGCCGCGGTTCCGACGGATCTCTTTGACAGCGCCGCCTTCGAGGAGCAGTACGTCTACGACGGGGACGACCTGGGCGCAGTCATTCAGGGCGACCGAACCGTGTTCAAGGTCTGGGCGCCGACTGCCTCCGCGGTGATCCTGAACCTCTTTGAAGCCGGCGACGGCGGAGAGGCGTATGAAAAGCTGGATATGGTTCTCGGAGAAAAGGGCGTGTGGACCGCGGAAGCCGCCTGCGGCCACGGAACCTATTACACCTATGCGGTGACCACCGCCGCCGGCACCCAGGAAGCGGTGGATCCCTATGCCCGCGCGGTGGGCGTCAACGGCGACCGGGGCATGGTCATCGATCTGCGGCAGACGGATCCGGAAGGTTTCCGGGAAACCGCGTACGATTCCGGCCTGAAGAGCTATGAGGAAGCTGTGATCTGGGAGGTGCATGTCCGGGACTTCTCGAACCGGCTGGCTTCCTCCGCCTGGCCTGGAAAATACCTGGCTTTCACCGAAACAGGCCTGACGAACGCTTCCGGAGAGCCGGCCGGCGTGGATTACCTGAAACAGCTGGGCGTAACCCACGTTCATCTGCAGCCTGTGTACGACTACGCCACGGTGGATGAGAGCAGTACGGAACCGCAGTTCAACTGGGGTTATGACCCGAAGAACTACAATGCGCCGGAGGGCAGCTACTCCACGGATCCTTACCACGGAGAGGTTCGGGTGAACGAATTCAAGCAGATGGTGCAGGGCCTCCACGCCGCCGGCCTCGGTGTCGTGATGGACGTGGTGTACAACCACACCTATTCGCTGGATTCCAACCTTAACCGGATCGTGCCTTATTACTACTACCGCTTCAGCGCGGACGGCTCCCCCTCCAACGGCAGCGGCTGCGGCAACGAGACCGCTTCCGACCGGACCATGTGCCGCAAATATATCGTGGACAGCGTCCGCTACTGGGCGGAGGAATATCAGCTGGACGGCTTCCGCTTCGACCTGATGGCTCTGCACGACGTGGAAACCATGCAGGCCGTGGAAGAGGCGGTGCACGCGGTGAACCCGAAGGCCCTGATCTACGGCGAGGGATGGACCGGCGGTACCACGCCCCTGCGGGAGAACTTCCGGGCCAGCCAGGCGAACATCAAAAAGGTAACCGCCACCGGAGACGCCATCGGAGCAATCGCCGTGTTCAACGACGCGATCCGGGACGGCCTCAAGGGCAGCGTGTTCGACGCGAAGGATACCGCCTACGCCAACGGGAAAGCCACCAAGTTCACCGCGCAGCAGGTGATCTTCGGCCTGCAGGGCGGGCAGAAGAATGCCATCGTTTCCTGGAGCGTGAACGACGCCCTGGTGATCAACTACACCTCCTGCCACGACAACAACACCCTCTGGGACAAGCTGGCGATCTCGAACCCGGACGCCGCGGAGGAAGAGCGGCTGGCCATGAACCGCCTGTGCGCCGCCGCCGTGATGCTGGGCCGGGGCACGCCCTTCTTCCTGGCCGGCGAGGAAATGCTGCGCACCAAAGGCGGGGACAGCAACAGCTACGCCTCCTCCGACGCGGTGAACAACCTGGACTGGGACGCCCTCGCCCCGGGCAGCGCGCAGCTGACCATGGCGAAATTCTATCAGGGGCTGATCGCCATCCGGCGCGGAAACGCCTTCCTGACCTCCGGAGAGGTTCCGACCTGCGAGCTGCTGGACGGCAACGTCATCGAAATCACCTGGTCCGCAGACGGAAAGATCCTGGCCCGGGCGGTGCTCAACCCCGGCGCCGAAGCGCTGGAGCTAGCTCCGCCGGAGGGCTGGACGTCCTGGCGGGTGCTCCTGCATGGCGCGGAAGCCACCCCGGACGGCGTTCCCGGCAGCGGCTCCGTCCACGTGGATCCCCTCAGCGCCACCCTGATCATCGGAGAATGAACAACTATATCCCCTCCGGCCCTTAAGGGCCGGAGGGGATATTATTTATTCTCCCAGTATCTCTTCAGCGCTTCCCATCGGCCTCACATACCCCTCCAGCATCCGGGCCTTTTCCGTCAGGCCCCGGGACCGCGGATTGATGAAAATCCGGTGTTTTCTGCTGCTGTTCCTGGCCTGCTGAATCAGGTTCAGCGCCGCGGAATTCCCGTCAAAGGCCAGCAGCACCGACGGGCTGTGCCGGAACACCTCGTAGGAGACGCTCTTGTACAGGCCCATTCCGGAGCTTTCGATGGAAATCAGGATCCCCGCTCCGGAGGCCTTCAGCAGCTCTGCCTCCTGCCGGGTCAGCTCCCTCGGCACGATGGCGAACACGCGGAACCGGCCGGCGGCCTGCCGTGCCAGATACCCCTCCTGCCCCATCAGGGTGTGTCCCACAATAAAATACACCTTTTCCGGATCCGCCAGGCGGAGCAGCTCATCCAGCAGTTCCCGGTCCTCCTTCCGGATCGTGGTGCGCCGGCGGCTGCTGTTGAAGCTTCCGCCGCAGATCACGATGGGCAAACCGTCTTCCGGCAAGGCTGACAGCTGTTCCCGCAGCGCATCCTCGGCGCTGACGTGCCGGCTTCCCTGCCACAGGACCACCTCCGGCTTTTCCGTCGCTTCCAGCACCCGTCCGTAATACAGCTCGATATCGCTTCCGGCGCATTCCGCCCGGAAGCGGTTCCTTTTTTCCTCGAAGCAGCGCAGGCTCTCCGCCAGAATAGCCTGCTCGCTCTCCCGCATGCGCCGCAGCTCCTCCGTCTCCAGGCCCAGCAGCTTTTCCAGGCTCAGTTCCTCGTCAATGGAGTTGGTTCCGTACAGGGCTCCGCCGTCGGTCCCCTGCACACAGCGAACGCCCGCCTGCAGATACTGCCGCAGCGGGTACCGTTCCAGAGAGCTCAGGTTGTTCAGCCGTACGTTGGAGGTAATCTGGAATTCCAGCGTCACCCCGGTTCTCCGCATATCCTCCAGCAGCTTCTGCCCCCTGGCCGTCTGCAGGTTGCAGGTATACAGCCCGTGGCCGATGCGCACCGCCGGCATCCGCTGCCCGGGAGCCAGAGCCTCCGCCACGCAGCGAATACTGTTGGCCACGTTGTCCCGAAGACTGTCGTTCTCCCCCGCGTGAATCCGGATCACGAAGCCCGGATGTTCCCCCGCGACGGCCGTCAGTTCCCGGATCACGTCCCGCAATTCCAGAATATCGTTGATTTCCTCGCCGAGAATGTCGCTGCCGGCAATATAGGGATCCCCGGCAATGGCCCGGAGGCAGCGCAGGTTCTCGGCCAGGTAGTCGTTCGGCGTCATGTTGTCCCGCACGATGGTCAGCGGCACCCGGCGGATACCGGCCAGAAAGCGCAGCAGCACGCCGGTCTCCCGGGTGATTTCCGGCATGATCTCATGAATCTGCCGCAGCCTGCCGGGAAACTCCTCCCGGTTCAGCAGAGAGGTGTCTGAGATCTCCGCGTACTCAATTCCGTACCGCCGGTAATTCCGCGCGATCCACAGCAGCAGATCCTGATACAGCGTATTCCGGCAGTAGCGGTCGTTCACCCGGTCCCGGCTCATACGCTCGGCGTATGCCCGTACGTCCGGGTCAGCGATACCGTCGGTGTTGATTCCGCTGAAGGGATGCTCCGCCGGCTTTCCCCGGGTAAACACATAGCGGTACAGGTAGACCTTTTCCAGGTCGGCGAACACCGCCTGACCGTCCTTGGGGATCGTCAGGGAGTTCCGGATCCGGGAAATGTTTTCCGCGGCGTCCTTCGGATTTCCCAGGATCAGGTCGGCGAAATTGATAAACGTGAAATCGTCGATCCGGCGTTCCCGGTGCCGCCCGGTCAGGCCTGAGTCCTCCACCTGTTTTTCCGCTTCCGCCCGGGCGGACTCCAGCACAGCCAGCTGATCCAGGGTGCATTTCAGGCCCAGCTTTTTGATATAGTAGTAGGGATAGCGAATCTGGTGAACAATGCCCAGGGCGATCAGCACGTCCGGGGGCAGATTGCCGTTCATGTGCGTATGCAGGTCGGTGCGGAATTTGCAGTCGCTGCGGATATAGGTCTTCACGATCGTCTTTTCCACACCCAGGCGATAATCCTTGGTCTGGCTCATCAGGGTTTTGGAGATGGCCGGAATCGACGCCTTCATCTCCACCCGCCCGTCCGGCCAGATATTGGCGATTTTCGTGTTTCCCAGCCGCAGGATATACATGCGCTCGTTATCCCCGTTGCAATAGCACGGGATTTCGTCCCGGATCACCTTCAGGCCGTTTTCATCCGTGCCGGTTTCCAGCCCGCACAGCCGTGCCAGATTCGTGATCAGGTTCCCGGTATGATGGTTCGGGGTTCGAATCACATAGGAAAGCCGGTCTCCCTCCAGAAAGAGGTCGACCGCCATATCCTTCTCCCGGTCCAGATAAAACTTCCGGAAAAAAATCATCCCGCGCTCCTTTGTCTCCGCCTGCTTCCCGGCGCTCTCAGTAGCTTCCCTCCGTGGAAATCGTCACGTCCCGTTCTTCCTTATGCCGGGAGGTCTTGCATTTCTCGTCCAGCAGTTCCTTGAACAGCGTCTCGTCAATGGGGAGGGTTACTTCCTTTCCCAGCCACGCGGAGAGATGCATGGCGTTGGAGAGCATCAGGCCGCGGATGCCTTCCCGGCCGTCCGCGATCAGCGGCTCGCCCCGCAGAATATGCGCGGCAAAGGCATTCAGCACCGCTGAATGCTGCGGATTCTGCCCGTCCGTCTCCACCGGAACTTTCTCGCAGTCCGGCTTCCGGAAACCTTCCTTGCAGCTCAGGCACCATTCCCGCTCGTCCACGGTGTTGCGCCAGAAGCTCAGCTCGTTGTTCTCGCAGACAGCCTTACCGCGGCTGCCCGAAATTTCCAGCCGGTTGGTGCCGGGCGCTTCGCCGGTGGTGGTCACGAAGACGCCTGTGGACCCGTTTTCGAACTCCATGTAGGCCGTCACGTCGTCCTCTACTTCGATGTCGTGCCATTTTCCGATATGGCAGTGGGCATGCACCTTCACCGGCAGGCCGCAGAGCCACTGCAGCAGGTCCAGCTGATGCGGGCACTGGTTCAGCAGCACGCCGCCGCCCTCCCCGGCCCAGGTGGCGCGCCAGGCGCCGGAATCATAGTAGAACTGCGTGCGGTACCAGTCCGTGATCAGCCAGCTCACCCGTTTGAGCTGCCCCAGCTCACCGGCGTCGATCATTTCCTTCAGCTTGCGGTAAACACAGTTGGTCCGCTGGTTGAACATCATCCCGAAGGTCAGGTCCGGATGCCTGTCCGCTGCGGCCATCATCTCCCGCACCTGCAGGGTATACACGCCCGCGGGCTTTTCGCACATCACGTGCAGCCCGTGCTCAAAGGCGGAGATCGCCAGGGGCGGATGCTGGTAGTGCGGCACGGAAAGCAGCACCGCGTCACAGACGCCGGAGGCAATCAGTTCCTCCCCTTCCGTGAAAATGCGCGCGCCGGGCAGATGTGCCTCCGCCCATTCCCGGCGGGAAGCTCGCCGGTCTGCCGCCGCGGTGATCTCGATTTCGGGGCAGAGGCCCGCCAGAATATTTTCCGCGTGCCCGGTGCCCATGTTGCCCACACCGATAATGCC